>NZ_JBZYWJ010000006.1:0-418705 GCF_059115305.1 Acidobacterium sp. FHG110202_01 | reverse complement strand
CCAAGAGCGGCCACCGCATCACCATGGTCGACACCGCCGGTCAGGAAACCATCGCCATGGCCACCCCCTCGAGCAACCGCCTGGTCATGACCGAAAAGACCAACGAAACCGGCCGTCCCGCCATCGCCCTCGAAACCACAGGCGACATCATCCTCAGCGCCCCCAACGGCCGTATCCACTTCCTGTCCCAACTCCATTCCAAAGAAGTCGGGAGTGGCGGGGGTGGCGCAGGAGGTGGATCAGGTGCAGCCGCAACTGCAGCCCCTCCACCGGCATCAACAGTTGTTCCTGTCGCCGCACCAGTCAGCAGTGCATCAAACTTAAAAGAAACGGATTATGATGGCACTCTCATCGGGAATAACTGTCAGCCGCTCACGCAAAAGTTGAAACCGGGCGAACGCCTGAGCGATCAACAGATCAAAAGCGCTTGGAATTCGGCCTACGTCTCAAATTCTCCCTGTTGTCAGGCAAAACGCGCATCTGGAGCAGCCGCTAAGCACATCATCTATGTAAATGGAATACGCACAGACAAAGCTGGGCAATGTGAGACGCTGAAACGCATCGCCAACCAGACCTGTGCCCAGGTCCTTGGTGTACATAATTCGACAGATGGCACGATGTCAGATTTGTGGCAATCAAAGGAAGACAAGTCCTTGATCAGCCAGGCGCGAGCAGGCAGGCCCTTTGCAATGCACGATGGGCGAAACCCCGCAGTTGATTCATTGAGCGATGTAATTTACAACTCGACGCTTGACGGTGACCCTCCGGAAGTCTGGGCACATAGTCAAGGCGGGGCGATAGCAAGTTTAGCATCTTATGATGCCAATAACGAACTTATCAAAGGTGGCTATTCACAGGGTGTTTCGGGAATCGATGTGACTAGCTTTGGCTCCGCTGCACAGAACTGGCCTTCAAGTCTCAACGGACAGCATTTCATCAATATCCGCGACCTCACTCCAATGGAAACTGGGCTCGGAGGCAATCCCGTGACAGACTCGTCCAACGTTGGGCCCAATCAGCAGGTGATTCGTTTTCAGGGCGACCCTGGCTCGCAGGATCCAGCTATGCTGAGTGCTCAACAACTGGCGGACATGAATAAAACGATTACAGTTGACCCTAATAGTGGAATACCAGTCAACGAAATGCCCCCGCTGAGCATGACAGCCTATCACGATATCAATACCACCTATCTGAATGCAGTACGAAAGGTGGACGGGGGGTGTTCTCCTGATGGGAATTAACAAGAGAAAACGGAGACTCGGACTAGCAGCAGCGCTATTGGTTGTAGTCGCTACAGGAGTGATCTATTGGACAGGAGGGTTCGATCGCGTGAAAGCTGCAACAAGTACAGGCAAGGATAAAGCACAAGCTTTAATAGCTGCGTACGCCAAACACGTAGGCGCTCACGATACAGTCCATCAGACTTTGGATGAAAATAACGACCGCTCCTTTGGTGATTTTGGATTTCACTATTTTCCTGACCGAGATGCGCTCGAAGCGCGTATTTTCATTGTCAGATCTCATATCAAAGATCGGCCGGACCGTGCTCAATTTGAGCGAAAAGTCGATGCAGGGCTAAATGATCCTAAAATTGGCGGAATGTATGACCGCGGTGGCGGCAATTTCCGTTTGGATGAAGATAAGCAAATCCTGTTTCTGGTGAAGGAGTACAGGATTTCGGAAATTTCTTCATCCGAGTTCATTAAAGATGTGGACAATCTAAATGCACTCAGCGGCATTTGGGTAACAAGCTGGTTTGCACATGCAGCTCGACAAAGCTATGGAGCAGAACCACCGCCCACGCGTTTTGTTGACCGCGAGCATAACCCCTATGGAACTCACTGAGATCAGTAGTCACATCCTGTGAACCGCATAGCAATTCCCAGTCTCGGCTCTATCCTCTTCATTCTCTCGGTCCTTTGGTGGTGACAGGAGGATTGGACAAGGTGATAGCAGCCAATAGTAGCGGTCGGCCAAAGGCGGAGGCGTTGATAACCACGTACGCAAAACATGTGGGCGCGCATGACACAATCCACCAAATGCTTGATGCAGACAATGACCGCTCTTTTGGTGATTTTGGGTTTCACTAGTTCCCTGAACGCGATGTTCTGCAGGCAAGAGTTTATATCGTTAAGTCCGACTTGAAGGACAGACCAGATCGTGCTCAATTTGAAAGAAAGGGTGGATGCTGGCCTAAATGACCCAAAAATCGGCGGCATGTACGATCGCGGTGGCGGCTATTTTTATCTGGATGAAGAGAAGCAGATACTTTTTCTGGTAAAGGACTACAAGATTTCTGAAGTCTCTTCGCCGGAATTTATTAAGGATATTGACAATCTCAATGTCTTGGGTGGCATTTGGGTCACCAGTTGGTTTGCACATGCTGACCAGAGCTTGGGCGCTGAGCCATTGCCGACGTAACGAATTATCTGAGAAAACGATCTCTATCTATAAGAGATAAATTAGTGCAACAAAATAAGGCATGCTGGTCATTCTTATCGCTTGCCTTTCTTAGCATTTCGCTTCAATGTCCCAATAAACTCACAGACCTACAGGTTTTCTGATCCTCAGCAATTGAAAATGGCTCACACCCGAGCCAGCGAAGCTGGAGAAAGTCCTGGCAGCCGCAAGGATTTTCTCTTGTCAAGCTTTGAATTCCGAAGTCAACGTAGCATCAGCTTCCGACGCTCATGAACGCAGTTGCTCTCATCGAGAGCAACTGCGTTGCTTAAAATAAGCTCAGCAGCCTGCGATTGCTGAGTTTCTGATGGAGATATAAGTGAAAGTAAGTAGACGAGCATTCAATTATGGATTAGCTGCCACCGCTCTTAATGGCTCACGAGTATTGGCAAGTGCGGCTTCCGCGAGTGCGCGTAAGCCTCTGTTGCAATTGCAGCAGGATTTCCTGGCTCTTCGGTTTGGCATGTTTATTCATCTCAACATGGCAACTTTTGAACAGCGTGAGTGGGGCGATGCAAAAGCATCTCCGAAGATTTTCAATCCTGCTCACCTCGACACCGATCAATGGGCGGATGCCGCCCGTTCTGCAAATATGGGATACGGATGCTTGACGACAAAACATCACGATGGCTTTTGTCTCTGGCCAACAGCTACAAGCAGTCCTAATGTGATGAATTCTTCGTTTCCCCATGACATCGTGCGATCTTATGTTGATTCCTTTCGCCGCAAAGAACTGAAGGTCTGTCTTTATTTTTCCATTCTTGATCTGCGTGCTGATATCCGTGCCTACCAGGTCAATACAGAGAAGATCGATCTGATCAAGACTCAACTGACAGAATTACTGACGAACTACGGAGAGATTACGGCGCTGATCATCGATGGTTGGAGCGCAGCGTGGTCTCGGATTTATTACGATCAGCTTCCGTTTCGCACGGTCTATGATCATGTGAAGAGCCTGCAACCAAACTGCCTCGTGGCCGACCACAACTTCGGCAGCTATCCTGTTGCGCTGATGTACTACACGGACATCAAAGAATACGAACAACATGCGGGCCAGGTGATTCCTCAAGAGAGTATGATCCCGTCGCAGTCAGGTACCACCCTGCAGAGCGATTGGTTCTGGAAGAAGGAATACCCTGCGCAGGCTCTTCGGCCTGCCAAGCAAATTGTGGATGAGTGGCTTGTACCTTTCAATGAACGGCACTCCAATTTGATTTTGAATGTAGCTCCGAATACAGATGGAAGATTTGATGACAATGCCGTCTCTCGGTTGGCCGAAGTAGGCAAGCTATGGAAGAATTTCGGTCCTGCTCCGAAGATCGAAAAATCCATTCAGATCACGACGCCGAATCTTGCATTTGCACAGCCGAGCTTCGCGAGCAGCATCGAGGATACATCAGGACCGGATCTCGCAAATGACAATAACTTTCGTTCTGCATGGACTGCCGATGTCGGACACGCTGATGGGTGGGTTGAAGTCAACCTCAAGAAATCGACTCGATTCAATACTGTAACGATCGTCGCTCGTGGACGGCAGGATGAAAAGGAAGTGCGTTCGATCAGCAGTTACAGCGTGCAGTATTGGCGCGATGGAAGCTGGCGTGAAATAACGAAGTCTGCCAGGGCAGGAATTTCGCAGGTGCATCAGTTCCAAGCGCTGGAAGCGACGCGAGTGCGTATTACCGCGACCGGAGTTGATGGTAAGCCTCCAAGCCTCACTGAGTTTGGAATCTACAATGAGCCGATTGCCTGAATAGAGTGTTCATGACTTGATGCCGAAGGGAATTTCGCCTCAGCATAGGCAAAGCGGCAGCCACTTTGAATCGCGGCTGCCGCCTCTCATTAGATTGTTCGAATAAGATCGAGCTGAGTAAGCGCAGTCACACCATCATCCAGTCCGATTTCCTCGGCGATTTTACCGTTCTCAATGCGAAGAACGGTAGTCCCCGTGAAATGCATCTTACGACCGCTGTTGGCGGGTAACGAACCGGCGAGGAAATCACTGAAGGCAGGTCCGGTATGCGTGCCGCCGCCCTCCCAACGACCGACAACATAGTCGCCTTCAGCAATGAGATCCGCTGTACCCCAGAAGTTGAGATCAGGGAATGCCTCACGGAATCCGCTCATGAATGCCTTGATATCCTCATGGCCGCGGCGCGACTCGTGCAGAGAATATTGCAGTAACATGTTGGGAGCGGCAAGTTCATCAACGATACTGAGATTCACTTTTGATCCCCAAAAATCCGTAAACCAACGTCCTACGAGAGCTTTGTTCTGTTCTTCCTTCGACATCGTCGTATTCCTTTTCGTAGCTGAGATTGCAGAGACATGGTGTCATTCTGCAAATCAGAACCTAATCAGTGGCGTATCGAATGGCACTCCGAATCTTGGCCTCAAATTCAGTAAAACTCTGCGGACGCGTCTAATTGAGCTGGCTAGAGAGTAAATTTGAAAGCAAAAACCGGAGTGTTCCAGATCGCAAACCCGATAACATTACTACTGAAAAAAGGAACGGACTCAATGATCTCCGATCGAGTGATTATGATGAAGCCACAAGCTAGTGCCGCCGAGATGTTCGCGTGAGCGACGAGGAGTTGCGTCCAGGAGAGCGCTTTCCCATGTTGCGCAAAGTCTTCTATCTTTCATAGAGTGTCTTGGCAGGGCTGTTCACTGTCTCAAGGAGAAAATATCCGTGACATTTGTGAAGCTGATGTTCACGACTGTAACCAGTGTTCTCACTATGCCGTTTCTCGCATGGTCTCAACTAACCGCCGAAAAGCCGAATGTTGTCACCATTGACTGGAACAAGACCGTCATCGTTTCCAGGTCGACGCCGACGCTTCAGGTAGTTGTCAATCCCATGCTGCGCGCTGGATCGCCGATCCACGACGGATCCTTTGAAGCACTGAAAAAACTGGGTGCGGATTATGTCCGCTACGTGCCCTGGGAGCCTTATCCGAGACTCGCGGTCGCAGAACTGGAACCGCCGACAAAGACTGCCACTTCCTGGGATTTCCGGCTGATTGACCCGATGACCAGGGATTTCATGGAAGCGACGAGCGGTCATTCCACCGTGATGAATTTCAGTACTATTCCGAGCTGGCTCTTTAAGCTTGAGAAGCCAGTCGGCATTCCCGACGACCCGAATCAGGTGGTATGGGACTATACGCAGGGCACAGAGCTGAAGGATGCATCAGGCCGGGAATTAGGCGAGTATTATGCGCGCCTGGTGAGCTGGTATACCCGTGGCGGCTTTGTCGACGAGAACGGCAAGGAACATAAGTCCGGGTACCACTATAGCTTTCCAGTCTGGGAGGTTCTGAACGAAGTCGACTTCGAGCATCATATGACTCCTGAGATTTATACCCAGCGTTACGACGCCATTGTTGCTGCGATTCACAAGGTCAGTCCGGAGACAAAATTTATGGGCCTGGCTCTTGCCGCGCCGCAGAATGCACCGGAGTGGTTCACATATTTCCTTGATCACTCCCATCATCAGTCCGGTATCCCGCTCGACTATATCTCGTATCATTTTTACGCGACGCCTTCACTTGACCAGGGAATCGACAACTGGCAGTACACGTTTTTTGACCAGGCTGACCGATTTCTTACGAATGTTCGCTTCGTTGAGGCGATTCGCAAGCGGCTGTCTCCGGAAACGAAGACCGATCTTGATGAACTGGGAGTCATTCTTCCCACGGATGGGCTGGAAATAGACGACCATGGTCATGCGCATCCCGATCACATTCCGGCCCTTTACTGGAATGCAGCAGGAGCGCTTTATGCCTACCTCTTCGTTGAGTTGTCAAAACAGGGCATTGATATCATCGGCGAATCCCAACTGGTCGGTTATCCTTCGCAGTACCCGAGTGTCTCCATGATGAACTGGAAGAATAGCAAGCCTAATGCAAGATACTGGGTCCTGAAGCTGATCAAGGACAACTTCCATTCCGGAGATAAGCTCGTTGACACAAAACTTGCCGGCGGGAGTAATGCAGAAGGGCAGGGCTTCGAGACGCAAGAAGGACACAAGCTCCTGCTGCTGAACAAGAGGAACCGCAATGCTGTTGTTACTCTGCCGAAGGATGTGACAAGCTATACCGTTTCTGTTGTCGATGGCACTACAGGTGATGATGCGCCGAAAACATCGCAGGGCAGTGAGCAGACTCTCACGCTTTCTCCGTTTGCCGTAGCTGTGGTGAGTTGGAAATAGCCTTCTGAAGATTGGAGACGATGATTGCATTCACCACTTCGAGTAGCATTGTGTGGGATAGGGCTGGAAGCCTACTGGGAGCAGTTCAATGGCCTGCGCGCTCAGCTTGAGGGTTACGTTGGGCAGGTTGCTGAACTGCTCACGCAGACCGAAGTAGAGTTCGTTTCCCTGGGGCTTGTAGATACTCCCGAACGTGCTCGCGAAGCCGGGCGGCAATGCCGGCAGTCAAATGCCGATGTGCTTTTTCTCTACGTGACCACATACGCGCTTTCAAGCACAGTGCTGCCTCTGGTGCAACGGGCAGGTGTGCCGGTCATCGTACTGAACCTCCAGCCGCGTGCCGCCATCGATTACGCCGAATTTAATAGCCTTCCCGATCGGACAAAGATGACAGGCCACTGGCTTGCTTATTGTTCATCTTGTCCCGTTCCGGAGATCGCCAACGTACTGCAGAGGGCTCGGATACCGTTTCATCAAGTTACAGGCGTGCTTGACGAAGAAGTGACCCGCAGGCAGATCGAAGAATGGATTGCCGCAGCCAGGGTGCGATCGATTCTCTCCGAGAACCGTCTTGGGCTGATGGGGCATTACTACAGTGGAATGCTAGATGTCGCCACTGACATCACGCAGATATCCATCACCTTCGGCACACACATTGAGATGCTTGAGGTCGACGAACTGAGCAGCCTGCGTGCTCTTGTATCCGGTGTAGATACACGTAAACGGGTGCAGCTCATCCATGAGCATTTCGATGTGCAGGCCGACTGTTCCGAGTATGAACTGGAACGCGCAGCCCGCACTTCAGCGGCGCTCGATCGCTTTGTGGAACAGCATGCGCTTCAATCGATGGCTTACTACTACAAAGGCAGCGGCAATGAGGCAAACGAAGACACGATGAGCTCCATCATCCTCGGCACCTCGCTGCTGACGGCGCGACATATACCCGTTGCCGGCGAGTACGAAGTCAAGAATGCCATCGCGATGAAGATCCTAGATGCATTCGACGCCGGAGGATCGTTCACCGAATACTACGCGATGGACTTCAACGACGACATTGTCCTGATGGGACACGATGGTCCTGGCCACACGGCCATCGCGCAAGGCAAAACCAAAGTTCGCCCATTAGACGTTTATCATGGCAAGGTTGGCCGCGGGCTTTCTGTCGAAATGTCTGTGCGCTATGGCCCGGTGACTCTGCTCTCTGTTGTGGAAGACCGGGAGCACGGCTTCAAACTTCTCGCTGCGCAGGGGGAATGCGAAGAGGGCCCCACGCTGGCGATCGGCAACACCAACAGCCGTTATCGCTTTCCTATCGGCGCGCGGAATTTTGTGGAGCGGTGGAATGAACAGGGCCCGGCGCACCATTGTGCCGTTGGCATTGGGCACATGGCCGGCAGGATTGAAAAGCTTGCCCGGTTGCTGGCTATTCCTTTCGTGCAGGTGTGCTGACCGAATCGAGTTGCTGCGGCGTAACTTCGAGCCCGGAAGCGCCCAATCCAACCAGCGGTTTATGGTTTCTGAGCCGCTCGAATTCGGCCAGTGCATGCTTCTGCTCATCACTGTGACCCAGGGCGCGTTCGGCCTGTGCCAGCCTGTACCATGCGACGGAATCCTCGGGATCAAGCACGAGAGCCTTCTCGAGATGCGTTCGCGCAAGAGACGGATCATTCTGCAGCACTGTGGCTGCGAGGCCAACATGGGCTTCTTCGAAGTTGGGATAGTGATCGATGGCCTGCTGAAAGTATTTGCGGGCCTCTTCTTCCTGCCCTTGCTTGCGATTGATTTCTGCCAGCTCGTAAGCTGCATTGGCATTGGACGGATCCACTTCCAGTTCCTGCTGAAATTCTGCCATTGCATCCGCAGAGCTCTTCGGATCGCTGCTGCCTGCTCCGCGTGCAAGCAGAGCTCTTCCAATGCGAAAGTGGATATTCGGTTTTGCCAGATCAAGCTTTAATACTTCGCGATAATCTTTGACAGCTTCATCCGTGTCACCCTGGCTCTCGTGCGCCTCTCCCGCGGCCAGTAAGCCCCATATGGAATTGGGAGCGGTCTCAAAGAGCTTCTGAGCCGCCAGAAACGCCTCGTTGCCAAAAACCTTGCTTGAGTAGTACAGGACTTCCGGGTCTTCTGGATATGCGTGTTGCAGCTCAAGCGCGGTCTCGATCGCTTTGGCATTGTTATGCATCGATGTATGTGCCCTCTCCAGGCGAAGGCCGCACATCCGCCGCAATTCTGAATCAGAAGTTTGCCGAAAGCCCCTTTCCAGCCCTGGGATTGCCTGCTGAAATTGCCCCTGTTCTGAGAGCACCATGGCGAGCAGTGAATCAACGCGGGGCAGATTCGGCTTTAGCTCAAGCGCACGACGGAGCTCCGGCGCTGCCCGGTCAAACTTTCCCTCTTTGAAGTAAAGGACGCCGAGCGTGACGTGAATCTCAGCCATCCCCGGTTCCAGTTTTTCCAGCCGTTCATAAGCCCGCTCGGCGTCGGCATAGCGTCCCGCCTGCAATGCAGCTTGGCCTTGTTGTGCGAGCGTCTGTTCCTCATCGGCTGAAACCTGTGCCCAGGCCGATTGCGCACACGCGCATAGAATGATGGCCACCCCTGTCTTGACGGTGTTCCAATTCATAGCCGCGAGTCTACCCTCAAAAATAAAGGGTCCGCCATAGATACTTGACAGACCCTTTGAGGGAGGCACAATCAGAAGGTAATTTTTCCGCCGAGCTGCAGAATGCGCCCGGGCCGTGCAGAGGTGATGCGTCCAAAGTTTGTGTTTGTACTGGGCGGCTGATCATTCACGTTCCGGTCGACCGCGCCCGTTCCCGGGCCGCCCGCAGCCGCCGTAGGCGAGGCAGGATCCACTCCCCACTGCGTATGGTTGAAGGTGTTGAATGATTCGAGGCGCAGCTGGAAGTTCACCCTTTCACTGAAGGCGAAGTTTTTCGCCAGTCCCATGTCCCAGTTGTTGATTCCGGGCTCACGCAGAATATTTCTTCCGCTGTTGCCGAATGCTCCAGCCAGCGGCTGAGCAAATGCGGCGGTGTTAAACCACTCATTTACATTTTTGTGAAAGCCTGAATTTGGCTTGCCTACTAGGTCGGCGCGTTGGTTATGGGCTTCGAGCAATCCAAAGTTGTCATTTGCCTGTACTGAGAATGGGAAACCCTTCTGGAAAGTAGCAATCCCGGTAAGCTGCCATCCGCCGATGGCAAGATCCTCGGCCTTGTTTGCATTGCCCAGCAGCCGCTTCCCCCGCCCGATGGGGAGATTTGCGACATAGCTGACGACAAAACGCTGGCCGACGTCAAAGTCCGAGCGGGCATAATCGAGCTGAGGATTGTGATCGTCCATGTGTCCCGCATAGCCATTGGTTGCGCCAATGCCGGCAGCCGCCGATTTATCATCCATGCTCTTCGACCATGTATATACAGCAAGCAGAGCAAGATCGGTAGTGCGCCGTTCGAGTTTCACATTGCCGGCGTTGTAATTCGAGTAGCCATCCCAGCGGCTGTCGAGTGTGCCGGTTGTGTTGGTGAAGTTCGGATAGGGAACTCGTAACTGTGCCGGGCAGTCAGCTGCGGTAGGATCGGCCTGGCACAATACAGGATTCGCTGCCGGAAATGGCTGGTTGATGTTCGTGCGGTCGAGCAGGTGCGTACCTTTGTTGCCGACGTAGTTCACTTCGAGCGTGGTATTAGGCGCAAGCTCCCGCTGCACCGAGAAGGACCACTGCTGTACATAGGGATTGATGGGGTGTTCTGAAATGATGACGGCGATGAACTGGCTCCCTGCCGGATAGGTGGCGCCATTGTTCTTGCCCACAGCCACCGGGAGCAGAGTGCTGGTCACCGGAAACAGATTGTTTGTCAGCTTGGGAATAGTGGCGTCTGTTGTTGGCGAAAGGCTGGTGCGAATCACGAAGGGATACAGATCTCCGGAGTCATCAATCTCGCGCGTCTCTGACGAATCAAAGAAGACGCCATAGCCGCCGCGCACAACAGTCTTGTTGTCTTTGAAGGGGCGATAGGCAAATCCGAAGCGCGGCGCAAATGTTTCATAGGAAGGATCGCGCGGATTATTGCGTCCGCAGTAACGGTAGAACCCATTGCCTGCCGGAGCGATGCCATCAGTCAAAAGTGCCTGTCGGGCAAAGCAGAGTCCGCCGCCGGCATTCTGAGTATCGACCCAGAACATCTTGTCGCTGGCTTCATAGGGAATCGTGCGAAAATCCCAGCGAATGCCAAGGTTCAGTGTCAGATTCGGCGTCGCCTTCCAGTCATCCTGGAAATACGGACCAATGTACTTGAAGTGATACTGGTTCAGGTTTCCCGGCTGCGATCCAGTCTGGCTGAATGGTCCGGGCTGGAAGGTGCTCGCGCCGTTATAGTAGCCAAGCAGAAAATCCGCTGTGGCATTGCCGCTTCCGCAGTAAGGTGTGGAGCAGTTGTTCGTGCCATTGTTACCGTTCTGGCTGATGGTCGTATTGTTGAAGCCATAGCTGCCGAGAAAATTAGTGGACAGGTCGCGCTTCTGAACCCACGTGCGGAAGTCGAAACCCATACTGAGTGAATGCCGCCCGTGCAGTATTGAGAATGAGTCGGCATACTCCCACATTGGTATATCGCTGGTGGTGGGGTTATTGCCGGGACTGCCGGCTGCGCCGCTGAGGTTCTGCAGGGAAATGTTCGGGTAGCCGCGTGCATAATCCGGCAGATCTGTGAAGATTCCAGTAAGGCCCAGTGCATCAACATCGGATTGCGGTGCCGGGCTGTCACCCTGAATCACAGTTGCTCCCAGAGAACCGACGCGAAAATTGTTGATGATGTTATGCCCGAGGGAAATCGTGTGAGAAATTTCCCAGCTCGTCGAGTTCTCCGAAAAGATATTCAATCCGGCAGGAACGGAAGTCGTGCTTGCAGTCTGCAGCGAATAGTCGGCCTTGGTATAGCGGAAAAAGACCGAGCCCCATTTCCCAATATTCTGATCGAGCCGGTAAGTCTGCTGATCGGTATCGTTCGGCAGATTCACGCTGAGGTGATAGTTGCCCAGGCAGTCGCTGGTAAAGCAGTTGGGAGCAGGAAAGAGCTTCGTTGTTACATTGGCCAGGTTGCTGAATCGGCCGGATGGAATCACATTCCCTGGAAATGGCTGTCCTGTTGTTGGATCAATTGGCATACACGGATTGCTGCTGTTCAAAGCGTTTGTGCAGTCTGCTGTTCCATAAGCAGGCAGATTGGACGCGGAGAAATTCCCGGAAAGCTGCGTCGGATCAGGAACATTCGAATAGGAGCTTGTGCCGTTGACGATTCTCCACCCTTCGTAATTCGCCAGAAAGAACGTCCTGTTGCGGCCGTCATAAATTTTCGGAATCCATACCGGACCATCGAGCACGTAACCAAACTGGTTCTGCCGCAGTTCCGGTTTCACCGGCTGAAAATGGGTGCTCGCATCGAACGCGTCGTTACGCGCAAATTCAAAGACCGAACCATGAAACTGGTTGCCGCCGCTCTTGCTGACGATGTTCACTTGATTTGCGCCGAAACCATATTCTGCCGAATAGGTTTCGCTCTGCACCTTGAATTCCTGGATCGCATCCTGCGACAGGATCACAGCCGGAGTATTTAGCGCCGTGTCAGTGTTCACCATGCCGTCGAGCGTATAGTTGTTCGATTCCGGGCGCGCGCCGTTGATGCTGATGGCATTGCCTTCGCCTTGCCGCATCTGGCCCTGCTCGCCGACCGTCTGTACAGCGCCGCCGCCAATAAAGAGCAGGTTGAGAAAATTTCGCCCGTTTAAGGGAAGCTGGTCCACCTGCTTCTGACTGACAAGCTGCGATACCGAGGATGTATCGGTATCAAGCGCCACAGCCCCCGCATTGACCTGAATTGTTTCAGCCGCTGTGCCCGGTTTCAGAACCGCATTTACGCGCGCCTGCTGCGCGACTACGAGCGTGATTTTGTTCACCATCTGGCTGCTGAACCCGGCCGCTTGTACATTCACCGAATACAGGCCGGGCTGCAGATCAGGAACGGAATAGTCTCCTGCCGCTGTCGTCTGTATCTGGTGTGAAACGCTGGTCGCCGTATTTGTAACGACTACGGTGGCATTTGGCACAACGGCTCCGGTCGAATCCGTTACTGTGCCCAGAATTGTGCCGCTGGCGCCGCCTTGGCCGTACGCTGCACAGGCAAGCCCGAGCATGACCATGAGGGTGCAAAGGGATTGAATGAAATTGCGAAACATCTGGCGCCTCCTCGATGAATTCTCTTGCACGGCGGGGCTGCAAGCCGGTAATGAAAACGGCTCGGGCCCTGCCCAGTGTTCGCCTTATTGCGGAAGCCTCGACGATCGGGTTCTTCCGGTCGGGCGAAACGTTATCGGCCTGCAATTGCAGTTGTCAAGAGGAAAAATAATTCTCAAATGAAACATCGTAGATGAGTTCATCAACGAAGACACACGTACTTAGATATACAAAATCGATTTTCCTGGCTTTCCTCATCTCGTAGCTTCTTTCCAAAAGAAAACTAGTTTTTCTTTCGGACTGTGCGTTCCCCGTGTTATGCTGCTCCCGTTTTGTGAAGTAGACGTGGGAGCGCAAACTAAAAAATGACGAAGAAATCCATTCCATTCATGGTGCTTATGGGAGCAGGCATTCTGCTCCTCTCTGCCAGCTCAGTTTTGGGACAGAACAGCTCTGATCCGCTGAAGAGCGGCTTCGAAGATCCACCCGAGAGTGCCCGCCCCAGGGTGTGGTGGCACTGGATGAACGGCAATATCACCAAGGAGGGCATCAAGCTCGACCTTGAATGGATGCATAGCGTCGGCCTAGCTGGCTTCCAGAACTTCGATGCCGCGCTTTCCACTCCTCAGGTTGTGGAGCACCGCCTGGCATACATGACGCCGGAATGGAAAGACGCCTTCCGTTACGCCACCACGCTTGCCGACCAGCTCGGCATGGAAGAAGCCATCGCGGGTTCTCCAGGCTGGAGCGAAACCGGTGGCCCATGGGTGCCGCCCGCACAGGGAATGAAGAAATACGTCTGGAGCGAAACCTACGCGGAAGGCGGTAAGCCGTTTACGGGCACGCTCACCCATCCGCCATCGAATACCGGAGCATTCCAGAATGTAGGCATCCGTGATCAAATCCCTGCTCCTGGTGGCGCAGAAGCTCCGCACTTCTATGCAGATGCCGCTGTCGTAGCGTTTCGCAAGCCTGCAGATGATGTTTCCATCGAGTCCCTCCATGCGAAAATCACTGCCAGCGCAGGTTCACCCGATATAGCCATGCTCAGTGATGGCGACCTTGAGAAGACTACGAAACTGCCAGTTCCAGCGCCGGGGCAGGACGCGTGGATTCAGTATGAATTTCCGCAGCCGGTAACGGTCCGCTCGCTCACCATTGCAACACAGGGCATTGATCGGATTACCGCTGCGGTGACCGGTATCACAAATCCTCAAAAATCCCTGGAAGCCAGCGATGACGGGCAGAACTTTCGCACCATCGTCGACGTTCCCGAAGGCGGGTCGCCCGAGCACACTGTTTCGTTCGCCCCGGTAAAGGCCAGGTTTTTCCGTGTCTCATTTAAGCGTGTTCCGCCGCCTCCTCCGCCGGCATGGGCAGTTGGTTTGGATCCAAAATCTCTGGGGTTGAGAGGAGAGGCTCCAACCGACTACCTTATCTCCGAGCTCGTGTTGCACCCCGGCTCTCGCGTCAACCGGTTTGAAGACAAGGCAGCCTTTACGCCTGTTCCCGATCTTTACGGATTCGCGACCCCATCTTTTTCCCGGAACGAGGCCATCGCGAAATCCAATGTCATCGACCTGACCTCGAAGATGAGCGCAGACGGCACCCTCAACTGGACGCCTCCTCCAGGCAAGTGGGTCGTGCTCCGCATTGGATACTCCTTGCTTGGTATTACCAACCATCCGGCAACTGCAGAAGCCACCGGTCTTGAAGTCGACAAGCTGAACCATACCTATGTGAAGAACTACATGGACCACTATCTGGACAGCTACAAGGAAACCGTCGGTGCTGATCTGATGGGCAAGCGCGGCATCCGGTATGTGATTACCGACAGCTGGGAGGCCGGCTCGCAGAACTGGACAGACGACATGATCGCCCAGTTCAAGAAGCGGCGCGGTTATGATCCCGCTCCGTGGCTTCCTGTCCTTGCCGGCTACGTCGTCGAAAGCTCTGAAGCGAGCGATGCGTTTCTGTGGGACTTCCGCAAGACCATTGGAGACCTCATCGCCGATGAGCATTACGGACAGGTGCAGGCATCTTTGCAGGAGCGCGGCATCGGTCACTATGGCGAATCGCACGAGAGCGAGCGCGCGTTTGTCGCCGACGGTATGGAGGTGAAGAAGCTTGCTGATATTCCAATGAGCGCCATGTGGACACAGACGCCCGGCGTAAACAAGGAGCAATATGGCTACAACGCCGATGATCGCGAGTCGGCATCCGTCGCGCATATCTATGGCCAGAATCTCGTCGCCGCCGAATCCTTGACCGCCGCTGCAGCTCCATGGGCGTGGTCGCCCGCTACGCTCAGGCCAACAGCTGACCAGGAGCTGCTGAATGGCATCAACCGCTTCGTGATCCACGAGTCGGCTCATCAGCCACTAGTGGGCAAAGCGCCTGGATTAACGCTTGGGCCATTCGGCCAGTGGTTCAACCGCAACGAAACCTGGGCGGACGAAGCCGGTCCATGGGTCAACTATCTGGCGCGCAGTAGCTACATGCTGCAACAGGGGCACTTCGGTGCAGACTTGGTCTATTTCTACGGGGAAGATTCTAACCTGACCGCCATCTTCGCCCATAAATCGCCGGATATCCCTGCAGGCTACGGCTTCGACTACATCAATGCCGACGGCCTGATCCACGAGTTGAGCGTGGCCGATGGCCGCATCAAGACGAAGAGCGGGATGAATTACCGCGTGCTTGGGCTCGATCCCTACAGCAAGCACATGTCATTGCCCGTGTTGCGCGCGATTCATAAGCTCGTCGAAGACGGCGCCGTTGTTGCGGGACCGAAACCAGACGACGACCCAAGCCTTGCTGACAACAATGCAGAATTTCGCAAGCTGAACGACGAGCTCTTCGGCAGCGGCACAGGCGTGCATCATGTCGGCAAAGGCACTGTGTATGCAGGCACGAGCCTCGCGGATGTGTTCCACGCGCTCAACCTCGCTCCCGATTTCGACTACACCAAACCCGAGAGTAACACGAGGATCCTCTTTGTTCATCGCAAACTGCCCGATGGAGATTTGTACTTCCTCGACAACCGGAGTGACAGCCCCACAAAAGTAGAAGCAACCTTCCGCATCGCAGGCCGCGCTCCGGAGCTCTGGTACGCAGAAACAGGAAAATCAAAACCTGCCTCCTACAGAATCGCCGACGATCGCACGACTGTGCCATTGCAGTTTGAGCCATGGGGCACAGTGTTCGTCGTTTTCCGGAAGCAGACAACGGAAGCCTCCCGTACACTGCCTGAGCCTGCCGAAACACAGCTTACTGCACTCGATGGACCATGGAAGGTCAATTTCCAGCCGGATCGCGGAGCGCCGCCATCCATCACGCTGCAGTCGCTGTCTTCCTGGAGCGACAACACAGAGCCCGGAGTGAAGTACTTCTCCGGCACAGGCACCTACACGAAGACCGTGCAGGCTTCTGCTGACTGGTTCAAGAAAGGCGCAACCTTGTGGATTGATCTGGGCGACGTCAAGAATCTGGCCGAGGTCAGCGTCAATGGCAAATCGCTGGGAGTCGTATGGCATACGCCGTATCGCGTCGATGCAACAGACGCTCTGAAGCCGGGAGCAAATGAGGTTACGATCAAGGTCACAAATGCATGGGTCAACCGCCTGATCGGCGATGAACAACCGGATGCGAAAACTAAATACACATTCGCTGACGTAAAACCATATAAGGCGAATTCGCCGCTGTTGCCTTCAGGCCTGCTGGGTCCTGTGCGCATCTATTCAGCTGCTACGCCCTAAGTGATTCAGTGTGTCTTAGGAACTTTGCTTACGATTTTCGGCCGTAAGCAAAGTTCTGCGCGACCTTATTGAAAACTCGGTTTGCTGTGGAATCGTTATCGGCTAGGTTGGTTCTCGCCGGTCAAAATGCGTCGCGTCCCCATGGGGCATCTTCATGGTTTAGGCGATGACAAGCTCACAACGGTATCGAAGTCGGCTTACGTCTCCATCGAGTTCGGGCAAATTTGATACTCGGCGATTTAGCTCTCTTTTCCCCGCTGGAACGGAACTACCAAAATGCAATGAAAAGCTTGCAGATTAGAATTTATTGAAAATATGTAGCTGACTCGCCATTATGATGGCGGACGTAGTAGCATCTAGAACGTATTCGTAGTTGGGTCCTGCTCTAAAGTCCATCCAAACGTTGCTGTCCCGCTGAGCTGCAGAAGCAACTGCAACTTCATTCCTACCGGGTCGCTCGCTCTTTTGCTCCAGGCTCGAAAAAGTTAGTCTCGGGTTTGCCGACGAGCGGTATCTATTCAAATAACCGTAACGCGAACCTGAGGGGCCTTGTTCAGCTTCTCGTTTCAGACCTGTCTCTCTTGATCTGCCGTTGGAAAAAATCAACGTTTTGCAGAGGTGAGGCTGGTGTCCCAAAAAATTTCTCCCCCACTGGGCTCCAACGATACGTCGTTTTCTGCCCTTTTGTGCAAAGATAGCGTGCAGCCTATCTTGCACCGCCTTCACAGCAGCCTTCAATCTTTCAGGTTCCAAAGCTGGTACAGCAGCGTTTTCATTGCGCTGACCTGCTGTCTTATTGTGACCGCTTCCGGTTGTGGCGTTTCACCGAATAGCCTGACAGGCAGTTCGGCCGCCAGCGCTTTGCTTGCTGTTTCTCCGAATGCTGTTAATTTCGGTAACGTGCCTGTAGGTCAGGCGGTCAGCAGCAAGGTTTCGCTTGTCAATTCCGGATCTGCGTCCGTAAGTGTTGCGTCACTGACCGTGGGCAGTCAAACTTTTTCTGTCAGCAGCCAGGGCAATCTTCCGGTTACCATCGCGCCGGGCGCAACGTACAGCGTGGATATAGGCTTTAAACCCGATGGCGGCGCGTACTATTCCGGAGAATTCACGGCGATGGATGCCTCGGCGAAGCCTCTGGCCAAGGCCTCGGTCAGCGGCGTGGGTCTGGCTGCGAACACTTCGCCCCAGTTGACTGTTGACCATGCGAGTCTGAATTTCGGAGAGGTGCCTGTCACCACATTCTCTGCAATGCAGCAACTTACTCTGACGTCTACGGGAACAGCTCCGGTTACGATTAATCGCGCGGCGCTTGCAGGAGCAGGCTTTATCATATCGGGAGCGAATTTCCCGCTTACTCTCAATCCGGGCCAGTCAACCAAGCTGCAATTGCAGTTCGGCCCGGCGGCGACTGGAGCAGTGACCGGTAGCCTTACGCTGTACTACACAGATGATAAAACTGCTACCGTAAGCCTGAGTGGAACGGGTACACCTGAGCCTGATTCACATTTGTCTGTCGGCTCCCAAAGCCTGGACTTTGGCGACGTGACGGTTGGCGCATCTTCGACGAAAAATGTCACTCTTATTTCTACAGGAACGGCTCCAGTTACTTTGTATTGGGCAACGCCTGCGGGTGCTGGCTTTAGTGTGCCCCAGGTAAAATCTCCAATTACTCTCAATCCGGGCCAATACACAACATTACCTGTCACATTCACCCCGGCATCAACCGAAGCAGCGACAGGAAGTCTCACTCTCTACTACTCAGATCACCAGGTTAATGTTGTCAGCTTGAGTGGTACTGGCACGTCAGCTCCTTCCGTGTTTCCAGAACTGACAATTAATCCAACGAACCTGAATTTTGGTGATGTGACGGTAGGATCGTCGTCCACCCAGCCGATTACACTCACCTCCAACGGAAAAGGTCCGCTGAGAATAAATTCAGTATCTGTGAATGGGACAGAATTCTCCATCTCAGGAGTGTCTTTCCCTGTCACGCTGAATCCGCACCAGTCCGTGACGCTGCAGGTACGATTCACTCCAACCGACACAGGTTCGAGCTCTGGCAATGTGGCCATCAGCAGCAACTCGGCTGCAAATGCAATGGCAACGGTCAACCTGAGCGGCACTGGAACACCCGCTCGAAGTCCACAATTATCCGTCAGTGCCGCCAGCCTGAACTTCGGCGATGTAACTCTAGGATCATCGTCTGCGCAGCCACTTACCCTGACATCGACGGGAACAGCTCCCGTGACAATTGATACAGCTGCCGTCACTGGTTCTGGATTCAGCATTACCGGAGCAACCTTCCCGCTCACTCTCAATCCGCGTCAGGCCGTGACGGTACATGTGCATTTCTCTCCTGCAACAACAGGCGCTACTAGAGGTCATCTGACGATTACCAGCAACTCATCTACTAATCCAATCGCAGCCATCAGCCTGAACGGCACAGGAGCGCCTGCTACCAGTCCGCAGCTGTCTCTCAGCGCTGCCAGCCTGAGCTTTGGAGATGTGACAGTTGGTACATCCACCACGCAGTCCCTCACTTTAACGTCCACCGGAACAGCTCCAGTCACGGTTAATTCTGCAAATGTGACAGGCACTGGATTCAGTGTTACAGGGGCAACCTTCCCACTGACTCTGAACCCACGCCAGACGGCGACGATCGAAGTGCGCTTCATACCTGGAGCAACTGGCGCTGTATCAGGACTGCTGACCATCGACAGCAATTCGTCCACGAATACGACGGCAACGGTTAACCTGAGCGGCACAGGAACTGCTGCCCCCAGCCCGCAATTGTCTGTCAAACCGGCAAGCCTGAGTTTTGGGAATGTGACAGCTGGTACATCTTCGACGCAGCCGCTAACGCTGACTTCCACCGGAACTGCCGCTGTAACCATTCGCTCAATCACAGTGTCAGGAGCGGAATTCGGCGCGTCTCAGGAATCCCTGCCGCTGACCCTGAATCCGAATCAGTCCGTTACCTTGAACGTGCAATTCGCTCCCACGGCAACCGGAGCTGTTACAGGCAGCGTGACCATTCACAGCAATTCCTCTACCAACGCGACGACAGCCGTCAGCCTGAGCGGAACAGGAACTGCAGCTTCAAGCCCGCAGCTCTCTCTCAGTGCCACCAGCCTGAGCTTCGGTAGCGAAACTGTCGGATCTCCAACAACCAAATCACTCACGCTGACCTCAACGGGAACAGCCGCCGTTACTGTCAATTCTGCTGCTGTGACTGGTACCGGATTCACCGTTTCCGGAGAAAGCTTCCCGCTCACACTCAATCCCGGACAGGCCGTAACCCTTGAAGTTCGGTTTGATCCAACAAATGTAGGAGCAGAGACCGGTCAGTTGACCATCAAGAGCAACTCCTCCACAAATGCAACTTCAACAGTCAGCCTGAGCGGCACTGGAGCTGCAGCTGCCAGCCCGCAATTGTCCATTAGCGCTGCTAGCCTGAGTTTTGGCAACGTAACAGTCGGCTCTTCGTCGACGCAGCCACTAACTCTAACTTCGATAGGGACAGCTCCAGTAACCATCAGCTCAGCCGGCATCACTGGTACGGGATTCAGTGTTTCCGGATCTACCTTCCCGCTTACCCTCAATCCTCAACAGTCAGTAACGCTGCATGTGCGCTTTACTCCGGCAACAACGGGAGCGGAATCCGGCACTCTGACTATTGAGAGCGATTCCGCAACGAGTGCCGCTGCCAGTGTGAGACTGAGCGGCACCGGCACCGCGGCTCCGAGTCCGCAGCTATCTATCAGCGCTGCCAGCCTGAGCTTTGGTAATGTAACCGTCGGCTCGTCATCCACACAGCCGCTCACTCTCACTTCAACCGGAACTGCCCCTGTTACGGTTACGTCGGCGGTTGTAAGCAATACCGGCTTTACAGTTTCAGGGACTGCATTTCCTCTCGCATTGAATCCGGGCCAGTCAGTAACGTTGCAGGTGCGGTTTGCTCCGACAGCGACCGGCACTGTATCGGGCACTTTGACGATTGACAGCGATTCTGCCACCAACGCAGCTGCTTCGGTGAGTTTGAGGGGTACTGGTGCCGCTGCCCCCAGCCCGCAACTATCAGTTAGTGCAGCCAGTCTGAGTTTTGGCAGCGTGACGCTGGGCTCTTCGTCCACACAGCCGCTTACGCTCACCTCAACCGGAACCGCAGCAGTAACTGTCAACTCCGCAAGTATTACTGGCACTGGCTTTAGTATCTCCGGCGCCACTTTCCCGCTTACGCTCAATCCCCAGCAATCTGTAACGCTGCAGGTAAAGTTCCAGCCAGCGAACACAGGAGCTGTTACTGGTCAGCTGACAATTGCCAGTAATTCCTCCACGAATGCCACGGTCGCAGTCAGCCTGAGTGGTACAGGCAAGGCCGCATCCAGCCCGCAATTATCAGTCAGTGCAGCCAGTCTGAGTTTTGGTAATGTGACGGTCGGATCTTCATCGAAACAACCGCTCACCCTTACTTCGACAGGGACAATCGCTGCAATCCTCAACTCCCTCACCTTGAGCGGTTCCGGCTTCAGTATCTCTCCAGAGTCTTTCCCGCTAACCCTGATTCCAGGTCAGGCTCTAACGATCGAAGTCGAATTTAGTCCGACTAAGACCGGTCCGGCCTCAAGCATACTGACGATCGGCAGTAATTCTTCCACGAATTCGAATGCGACAGTAAATCTGAGTGGTACCGGCACAGCCGCTACCAGCCCGCAGTTGTCAGTCAGTACAGCCAGTCTGAGCTTTGGCAACGTGACGGTCGGATCTTCAGCTACCCAGTCCCTTACGCTGACCTCGACCGGAACCGCGCCGGTAACTATCAATGCAGCAGATGTAACAGGCGTGGACTTCACTGTATCTGGAGAGAGTTTCCCGCTCACCCTCAATCCGCAACAGTCAGTAACGTTGCAGGTTCAGTTCTCACCGACTGCGGCAGGTGCGGTCACAGGACAACTCACAATCACCAGCAACTCCTCCACCAATGCAACTGCAGCAGTCAACCTTAGTGGTAGCGGCGTAGCTGCGGAAAGCCATGAAGTAGATCTCACATGGGCCGCTCCGACCAACTCGCCCGTCGCTGTCGTCGGTTATCACATCTACCGGGCAACCGGTACTGGATCGTTCGGGTTGTTGAATTCGTCTCTGGAAGCAACAACCGCTTATGTGGACACCGCGGTTCAAAGCGGTGTGAGTTATACCTATGAAGTGAAGAGCGTCGATGCCTCGGGGGTAGAAAGCAATCCATCGAACGTAGCCACCGTAACCATTCCCTGAAAACAAAAAGGGGAGGGATACGCGCAGCACTTTCCACCAAGTGCTGCACGCATCCCTCCCCGAGAAGATAGACGCAACAGAAATACAGGATTTAGTTGTTTGTTAAGGCCCCGCCCGAGAAAGATAGGATTTTGACTGTAGGTCCGCCGAAAATTGCGTCGGCGATTCCAGGCTGCCCAGTAGTGTACGTGCTATCCGTATAGCTCAACATCAGCACGTCATTGAAATAGATTCGGTGAGTCGCTCCTTGTGATTCCAGACGCAGTCGTCGTGGAGCCGTTCCAACATCCACGTCCGCCGCCGCCAGCTGGGTGAAGTTCAATCCGCTGACGTCATCAGTCCGATAGAGACGTACCTGTCCGGCATAAGCAATTGCCAGGTATCCGCTCCCATTGGATGTCCCCTGTACGCGCGTCATGACTCCGGGCCAGCTTGCCGTTCCCGGGTCCTGGTCGTAGGTGATCTCCGCATATTGATCAGTGCCCACAGCTGGAGCCACCAGCCGCGCTCCGCTGGTGGTTTGTGTCGTATAAACGCCGTTGTTCTTCTTGAGAACTGTCCACGATCCTGTCGTGGACCACATCCCATTTTCCGACAGTGGATCTTCGACTCCGGCAAAACTGCTGGTTATCGACGCGCCAGCACCCGATGTTCCCACTGAGAACGAGATCGTATAGTCGTCTGAGTTTGCATTGCCTGTCCCGTCTTGACAGCGCACATAGTAGTTGTAGGTGCCTCCATCCGCTAACCCCGTAATCAGTGTCGAGTGCGCCGTTCCTCCCGTGGTACTGAAGGTATTGGTCATCGACCCATACGCGATGCCTGTTGCAGTCGCATACCGGCATGCGGCATTTTCATCAGTGGCAAGGCTTAACGATGTCTGTGTAGTCCCCGATGCCAGCACGCCGCTCGGTTGTCCAGCGCTCCGCACCGGAGCAGTGCTATCTGATAATGAGCCGCCGGAGAATGTGAGAATCTTGACCGTGGGTCCACCGAAGATAGCATCGGCAATGCCGGGCTGCCCAGTACTATAGGTGCTATCGGTGTAGGTGAGCATCAGCGCACCGTTGAAATACATACGGTGAGTTGATCCCCGTGATTCGAGGCGCAACTTCCGCGGCGCCACACTCACATCCGTATTCGCCGACGCCAGTTGGGTGAAGTTCAGTCCACCGGTATCATCGGTCCGGTAGAGCCTCACTGCGCCCGCGTATGCGATCGCCAGATATCCGCTCCCGTTGGATGCTCCCTGCAAGCGTGTCATCACTCCGGGCCAGCTTGCCGTTCCCGGGTCCTGATCATAGGTAATTTCCGCATACTGATCTGCACCTGCCGGAGCCACCAGCCGCGCAGCGCTCGTGGTTTGCGTCGTGTACACGCCGTTATTCTTCTTTAAGGCTGTCCATGATCCGGTCGTGGCCCACATCCCGTTCTCGGAGAGCGGATCTTCTGTTCCTGCGAAGCTGCTGCTAACGGTTGTTCCCGTTCCGCCATCAGAGCTTCCCACCAGGAAGGCGATTACATAATCATCCGGATTTGTATTTCCCGCAGCGTCCTGGCAGCGCACGTAGTAGCTGTAGCTGGTTCCATCCACGAGTCCTGCCACTACTACTGACTGCGATGTACTGCCCGCGCCGCTGAACGCATTTGTCATGGAATCGTATGCCACACCAGCAGTCGTCGCATATCGGCATGTCGCATTTTCATCTGTCGTTAGACGCAGCATCGTCTGACTTGTTCCCGCAGCCACCACTCCAGTTGGCTGCCCGCCACTTCGTTGTGGAGGTGTCGTATCGCCGACTCCACCGGGATCAGAACCAGAACCGGATAGCGCGCCACCTATAAAGGAGAGGATCTTGACCGTAGGTCCACCAAAAAGGGCATCAGCAATACCAGGTTGCCCTGTAGTGTATGTGCTGTCGACGTAGGTCAGCATCAGTACACCGTTGAAATACACACGATGCGTTGATCCTTGCGATTCGAGGCGTAGCTGCCGTGGCGCTGTTCCCACACTCGCATTTGCCGATGCAAGCTGAGAGAAGCTTAGTCCGCTCACGTCATCGGTCCTGTACAGTCGCACCTGCCCTGCATAGGCGATCGCCAGATATCCGCTCCCATTCGTTGGGCCCTGCACCCGCGTCATCACTCCAGGCCAGCTTGATGCTCCGGGATCCTGATCGTAGGTGATTTCGGCAAACTGATCGGTGCCGGTCACAGGCGTTACCAGACGTGCTCCGCCGGTTGTGTCGGTCGTATACACGCCGTTGTTCTTCTTCAGACTGCTCCACGACCCCGGTTTGTCCCACATCCCGTTCTCAGATAGCGGATCCTCAACTCCACCGAAACTGCTGCTGCCTGTGCCACCGCTGCTGGCTGTTTCCACCGAGAAGCTGATTGCATAGTCGTCGAGGTTGACGTTGCCCGCACTGTCCTGGCACCGCACGGAATAGTTGTAGCTGCTTCCATCTGCCAGGCCCGTCACTAGTGTCGAGTGAGTAGTTCCTCCAGTGACGCTGAAAGTATTGGTCATCGACCCATAAGCCACACCTGCAGTCGTTGCATAGCGGCAGGTTGCATTTTCGCTTGTTGTCAGACTCAATGTTGTCTGTGTCGTCCCCGATGCCAGTACACTGCTCGGTTGTCCTTCGCTGCGCACCGGTGCCGTCGTATCGCCAGTTCCTCCACCGGTCAGCACGCCGCCAGTAAAGGACAGGATTTTGACCGTAGGTCCACCAAAGATGGCATCCGCAATGCCGGGCTGTCCCGTCGCGTATGTGCCGTCCGTATAACTCAGCATCAGCACGCTATTGAAGTACACACGATGTGTCGTTCCTTGCGATTCTAGCCGCAGCCGTCGCGGCGCCGCGCCCACACTCGCATTTGCCGATGCCAGCGCGGTGAAATTCAGCGACCCAGTGTCATCGACTCGATACAACTGTACTTCTCCTGCATATGCAATTGCGAGATAGCCACTCCCATTTGCCGAGCCCTGTACGCGGGTCATGACTCCTGGCCAGCTCGTGGAGCCTGGATCCTGATCATATGTGATCTCCGCGAACTGATCAGCGCCCACAGTCGGCATTGCCAGCCGCGCTGCGCTCGTAGTCTCTGTTGTGTAGACGCCGTTGTTTTTCTTCAGGGCCGTCCAGGACCCAGGGTCATCCCACCTTCCGTTTTCCGACAATGGATCTTCGACTCCGGAAAAGCTGCTGCTGATGTCTCCGTTGGCTGTTGCCACCGAGAAGGCGATTGCATAGTCATTAAAATTCGCGTTCCCCGCTCCGTCCTGGCAGCGCACATAGAAGCTGTAACTGCTCCCATCCACCAGTCCGGTCACTAATGTTGAATGCGTGGTTCCTCCAGTAGTGCTGAAGGTGTTCACCATCGTGCTGTACGCTACTCCGGCGCTTGACGCGTACCGGCATGTCGCGCTTCCGCTGGTCGTCAGGCTCAACGTTGCCTGAGTCGTTCCGGCCGGCAGTGTTCCTCCCGGCTGGCCATTGCTGCGTACGACAGCTTGGGCAGCAGGCAATGCATTAGCATCGAGATCTGTGACTGCACCATCCAGCCAGCCGCTGCCCCAGCTATGTTCCCGAACGCCACCCTGTACCCAGGTATGCGGAATGGAGGCCGCCGTCAATTGGTTATGCAGCTGTATCATGTCTGCGGTCCAGGCAGCCTGGTCTCCGCTGACCCATAGGCGATTTCGCTGCTGGAACGGCTGAGCGCTGCTCGATACAAGCGCAGGAATGTTATAGAGGTTGAAGTTTGCCTGTGTCCCAAAGTTTTCTGGTAAAGCAGAGAAGGCCGACAAATCGCTAAGTTGCGCAGGGGAATCCCACGCTGCTGCTGCGCTGAAAAGATCTGGATGGCGGAAAATAAGAAAGAGAACGCCATTTCCAGACTTGCTGAATCCGATCAGATAGTGTTGCGGAATGTCATTGCCTTGCGCAAATGCGTCGCCAAATGGAAGCAGATCGTTGATGATGAAACTCTCCATCCGGTGTGTAGGGTCATCAACGTTATCTCCATACCACGGCTCATAGTTAAAGGATGGAGAAATGAGCGTCATGTTGAAGCGATTGGGCACATCAAGCAATCGCAGCTCTTCCAGCCCGTCACTCCACATCGACGTCAGATCCTTAACCCCCTGATCTACAGGCAACACATATAGAAATCGCCGAGGCTTTCCCGGCACTGGATTCGTCGGCTCAAGCACGCGAATGATTTGCTGCTGCGACCCCTGATAGATAGACGTCACGGGATAATACTTCACTCCGTTGGCGTCAACTGTAGGAGTCCCGACGGTCATTGCTGGCGCGTTGCTTTGCGCATGGACCAAAGGTGCGATCACGGCCAGGCCCAGCAACAAACAGATCGCGAGGATCGACAGATGTCGAATCCATGCGTTGCAGTTGCAAGGCCTGACAGTGCCTTGGCCTCGGACTCTGCTCTCGGGGAGCATCAAAGATATGGATCGATTCATAGTAGGAGACTCGGAAAGAAAAGCATCTGCGAGGAATCGGTGTCCGCTAGAACTGTGGCAGGAGTACCAGGCAGCAGCTAAAGTACTGAAGGGCCGTTAATTCTGTGGAATGAGAAAACCGGGATGTGGAAGAAAGCTGTTGACTGCTCAAAGGATTTGCTACGCAGAAACCGCAAGAGGTTCATTGGCTGACCGTCTTCCCATGAACCCTCGAATAATCTCAAGGTAAAAGTGCTTCTGTTTCATTACATATAAAAGCATCAAGAGATAGACAGAACAAAGCACGACGACGCCTGTCCCCAGTCTGGGAATTGGCGACAACCGCCATCCCCAGAAAAACTGCAATCCCAGAGCCAGTCCGGCAGCCGGGATTCCGGATAGTAAAGGTCGACTTATAGCCAGCAAGAGATCCCGCAGAGAAACGGGAGTCCCATGTGCAGACCAGCCGATCAATGGAATCACGGACAGCGTCATTACGGCAGAGTATGCCAGGGCGACGCCCTTCGGTCCCCAGTGCAGGCCTGCTGCATAGCCTAATGCGAGAAGAGGAGCAATAGTCATAGCCAGTTTCAGGCCCCTTCCGACGAGCCCGCAGGCAGAAAGCAGCCATCCAAGAGGCGCGAGAATCGCAAAGCCTAAAGTGACAGGCGCAAGGAGGCGAAAGATTGGACCTGCGCTGTTCCACTTAGCGCCAAGAAAAACGTGAATGATGTCGTTGCCAAACAGCCCGCATGTAAACGCGATAGGCACTGTCAATGAGAGCACCAGAGAATAGCCTTTAAGGAAATAACTCCTCAGGCGTTGCGGCTCATTCTGAAGCCTGGATAATGCCGCGAAGACAACGCCCCCGGCAGCGTTATTCAGGTTGTCGGTTGGAATGTTAATGAGTTGATAGGCTCGTCCGTAAAGTCCAAGTGCGGTGACGCCCCAGAATCGCCCTAATAGGATCTTGTCCAGATTCATGGCAAAATACATGATCAGGCCATTCAGTGTGAGCGTGCTGCCAAACCGCATCATGGAGCGGACGCCCATCCCCCGGCGGGGTTTTCCTGGAATCCATCTGGATATCGACCAGACACAGATTGTGAAAACCAGCGGCGTGACGGTCGTGGTGACTACGAGAGACCAGTATCCAAAGCCAGACAGTGCCATGCCGATGCCAATCGATGTGCTGATCAGCAACGAAAATGTATCGATGCAAGCCAGAGTGACGAAGCGCATTTGCCGTTCAAGCAGGGCGCAATGCTGCACAGCGGCAGAATTGAACAGAAATGCTGATGCCAGTACAGCCGTCACGGCGATGAGACGGTGCTCATGATAAAAAGCAGCAATAAATGGGCCCAGCGCCAGAGTAATGAGGCTCATCGTTGCGCCGACCAGCACGTTGATCCAGAACAGCGTTGAAGACTGCTCGGTTGAAATACTTTCGCGTTGAATGGCTGCCGCCGATAATCCGAAGTCTCTGAAGACGCTGAAAACTCCGGTTACAGCGGTCACCATGCCTACCAAGCCGAAATCTTTGGGATCTAGGAGTCTGGCCAGGATCATCAGCGAGCCGGTTCGCAGCAGCAGAGTCGTCACCTGTGAGACGATTTTTGCCAGACCGCCGCGAATCGCCCGTTGTTTCAAATCCTTCATCGCTTCCTCACACCACTCAAGCAGATACCTCCTCGAGTATTTTTATTGCAGATGCAGTCGTTTTAGAGAACGGCCTTGCGGCAGTAAAAGGCTTCAGCATAGCCGCTGGGCGCATTGCATTCCATCCCGCGCAGCCGCATGAGAGATTGAAACGTCGACTCCTCAAACCAATGCTTACTGCGCTGAGATTCGAACGAATCAATCAGATAACGAACTTTCGTCTGCCACGCTTCAGTAGACAGTGGCACAAAAAACGACGGCTGCCCAAGATCGCCATCGTATTTCGGAATTTCATATTCGAGGATGAAATGATTCCGAAAGGTATTCCATGTTAGTTCTGACAGCAAACGATGGTCCTGGTGTGCGTCCCGCCTGTTGTGCGTCAGAATAATGTCTGGCGATACCAGCTTCAGCTGCTCGAAAGTATCTTTTACCTCGGGGCCGACAAAGGGCATGAATCCATCACGGAATTCTTTCAGCAGCAGATACTTCAGCCTTGACCCGGCAAAGGATTCCGCCGCCCGCTGTGCTTCAGCCTTGCGTACTCCGATAGTGCTGAACACTACCCAATGAAATTCACACTGAGGGTATTCCTCCGCAAGGCGAAGGATCGTGCCGCCGCACCCGATTTCAATATCATCAGAGTGCGCACCCAGACAGAGGACATTCAGTGGACCATCACTCTTGCCGAGATTCAGTTTGATCATGATGAGACGCTATTCTACTCCGGCTGCATGGTTCTTATGTTGCTGATACAACCGCTGACAGAGCGCGCTCCGCAGCCAGTTCGCCGCTCTTGAAGCTTTCGTCCGTCCACATATAGCCCCAGTCTCCGTAGCGGCCGCAGTAGGCAATGCCAATCTCATCGAGATAGCCATGCACTGTCTTAAGCGCCTCGGAGCGTTCAAGATCGAAGATAATGTTGGCATACTTGAGAAACATCGCCTTGCGTTCCAGAATCACGTCATCCTCGCGTAGCAGACCGCAGCGCCGAAGATCGCGAATCACAGGCTCAATCCAGTCCTCGGGCTTACCGGTAAAAGGCTTGTATTTGTCCGAAAAGTAGACTTCCGCCTGAATGTTCCCAGTGCCCGGAGGTGCATTGCGCGCAGAGAGCATATGCGGAAATCCAAGCCGGGTAAAGCAAATGTCCTCGTCATAAAAGTAAGTCATGTGGGCCGACGATATGTCCTCACGGTTGACTCCAATATTCACGAGAATGCAGGTGGAGCATGCCAGCCTCTTCGAAGCCTCCACCACATCCTGCGGAGCGCCATTGATCATACGAATCAGGTCCGGAAGCGGTACTGAAGAAACTAGAGAGTCGTACTGTGTGACCACGCCATTCGAAAATGTGACCTCACGCGCTTGAGGATCGATCGACACCAGCTCATGATTCAGCTTTATGTTCCCTAACGGAACAAACTTGTTCAGATAGTTCCTGAATCCGCCATCGCTGGGGTAGCGGAAGTGGGTGATGTAATGAACCTGCGGCGCTGACGCCGACACCGCTCCGCGAAGCACCTCTTCCAGGCTCGGGCGATAAATGCGCGGCCCAAGCCAGTCAGTGCTCATGTTTTCCGCCGTTGTCAGGTGATACTTCCGCGTGTACTGCATGGGAAATTCCTCGGCGAATGTCTTGCCGAAACTCGCATAAAGCCAGTCCGCATAATTATGGATCGGCCGCTCCGGAGCATAGCGCTCTTCGACGAAATCACTGATGACTTTAAGAATTGTCTCTTCCGGTAGCCCATGAAGATGGAGCTGTACAGGATGCAGCGGCCAGTATCCGCGCCAGTAGTTATTCAGATTGATCTGTATTGTTTCGTACCGCTGCTCTACGCTGTCGGCAAACAGTTCCTGGATGCGGCTGTCCTTTGTGAATGAGATATGCGGCCCAACATCGAACAGGAAACCGCTCTCATACCGAAAGGACGTCGTATGTCCGCCATAGTAGGCGTTTTTGTCATACATCACAGGAGCGATGCCCTCCTGGTGCAGGCGGTAGGCAGCGCCGAACCCAGCCATTCCGGTTCCAAGAACAACAATATTTGGCGATGACATTAATGGATCTCTCCGAATTTTCTGATTTGAATTACTAACTGGCCTTGGGGGATAGTGTGAAAGTACATGAGATGCCCCGATCAGCATCCATTTTCTGCCAGAACTTCGTATCGTTTGATCTGCTCAAGGGTGAGTTGCTGAAGATCAGCTCCGCCTTGAAATGCCTGGTACCACTCGACAATCCATTCGAGCGCCTGCTTCAGAGGAAGCACAGGACGCCAGTTCAGATGCGCACTGGCCTTCGATGCATCCAGCTTGAGCGCATGCGCTTCTTCCGGATGTGCCGCTGAATCCAGACTCCACGAAGCATGGTTTCCCCAGAGCTGTTTTAGCTCATCCGCAATCCACGATACCGGCTTGGCGTCAGTATCGACGGGTCCGAAATTCCATCCGGAGACAAAACGTTCGCCATTTTCTGAGAGCCGTTCTGCAAGCATCAGGTATCCACGCAGCGGTTCAAGAACAAATTGCCAGGGCCTGAAAGCAGACGGATTTCGTATCAGGCAGGATTCATTGCTGATGAAAGCGCGTATCAGGTCAGGAATAAGCTGATGGCTCGTCCAGTCCCCGCCGCCAATCGCATTACCGGCGCGGGCACTGGCAAGAGCAACACCGTGCTCGCTAATTGATTCGGGAGGGAAGAACGACTTCTGGTAAGCAGTCGTGACAAGTTCAGCGCAGCCTTTCGAATTCGAGTAAGGATCGCGTCCCCCCATTGGCTCATTCTCGCGGTAGCTCCACACCCACTCGCGATTCTCATAGCACTTGTCGCTGGTCACGTTCACCACAGCGCACGGCCGCCCGAGTTGCCGCACAGCTTCCAGCAGATGCACTGTGCCCATCACATTGGATGAATAGTTTTCTATCGGATCTTCGTAGCCGCGACGCACAACCGATTGCGCGGCCATATGAATTACAACTTCAGGATTGCACTCGTAGATTGCGCTTCTGAGATGCGGATAATCTCGAATATCTCCCCGTATCGAGCGGATAGCACCTGCGACATGCGCCTGCTCAAAAAGATTTGGCTGGGTCGGAGGATCAAGAGCATAGCCGGTAACATCGGCTCCCAGCGCATGGAGCCAAAGCGACAGCCAGCTGCCCTTGAAACCGGTATGTCCGGTCAGAAATACGCGACGGCCTTGCCAGAACGAGTGGCTGACGTTCATCGAGCTCCTGCCATGGACAGCGTCTGCTGTGTGGATTCTACCGCCGCCGGCCAGCGCTCATTCTGTTCGCGCCAGAGCGCTCCGGCAACTCCCTCCGGAACTGCATCGACATCATCAAAGGAAATCACATCATCTTTCGCGACATCCCGACGCAGCACACAGCCTTCAGACAGGCCGATAGGCAATGCTCTTACGCTGCGCGCTGCCGCAGCGTTCTCGATCAGACCATAGGTGCAGAACCCTCCAATACCGTCAAGACGCTCGCCGGCTTTCAGGTCACGCTTGGCAACACTCACCACTTCACACACCGGACCGCCGAGAGGCGAAACCGTCGCATCGCGATGAATCACGGCGCGGCCAATCGTGGACATGATCTGAAGATGAGGCAGATGGAATGGTGTGTAGAAAACATAGAACGGGCCATCTCCCAGTTTGTAATACGCAAGCTGGGCCTTCTTGAGCTGTGAATCTTCGTGGACCACAACAAAGGCTCCTGTGTGCGGAGCTGCGCCTAGCGCATAATCTACGAGACCGGTCTCCAGCATCTCTTCTGCCGGCAGGAGATTGGCAACCTCGCGCACATAATTGCACGCCGGACCATACATGCCGCGGCGTCCAACTCGGAACCCCGTAGCATTCGCAAGCACAGTAGCTTCCATAGATAACTTGGTAGAGTCAGCAAAGGAAGTGACTTTCTTCACATCCTGATCGTTCTTCTCCGCAAATGCCTTCTGCGTTTCTGGATTGCGGTAATAGTCGACCATGCCCTTGATATTGCCCGCTGCAACAGTGCGAAGCCCCAGCGTCCGCAGATAGCGCAGCAGTGTCATGGCGACTCCGGGCTCATCTCCATCCGTATGCGTCAGGACAACCCCTGCTTCGTCAGCCTTGACCTTCAGAATTGGCCCGATCAGCGAGTCCAGTTCAGCATTCACCAGCACTACATGTTTGCCATGTTGGAATGCATCCAGCACCACTTTGGCTGCAGACTCCACCGTGCCTGTCACTTCCACTAGAACGTCGATGGCATCACAGCCTGTCAGCACCATAGAGTCATCAGTCAGCACAGGCAGGCCGCGAGCAATATTCTCCTCAGCTTCGCGGGAAGAACTGACCCGTGTCCACTGCGCAAAGCCGCCTTCGCGAAATGCTCGTTCTGCATGTTCTGGTGTGCGATTGGCGATCGCGACCAGCCGCATTCCGGGAACCGGTGTTCCCAGTTGCAGCGCAATGGCCCGGCCTGTAGCTCCAGCGCCTACTATGCCCACACGAATAGGATTTCCAGAAGCCTCCAGCTTCTCGAGGGCAGTATCAATATTCATAAGAGGTCTCCAGCGATTCGGCTCGAAGCGAGCCAGGAAGAAATGATTGATTGTTGTTTGATCTTAGTTGCCCAGTCAATCGCGAGCGTTTCCGTTCGCAACCACGGCCGTTTCCAGGTCTTTCCAGCCAGATAACGCCGGAACAGGAACAGCAGTAGGCACTCTATTGTGTATGGAATGATTACCGTTGTTTCTCCACACATGCCATGGTGCCGAACCTGTAGACCAGAGACGCTCCAGTTCCTGCCGATCCTTGAAAGTGTCCATACCGGCCCAGAAGCCATCGTGTTGATAGCCAATCAGCTGCCGCTCTTCCATCAACCTCTGGAAAGGCTCGAGCACCAGCTCTTCTCCCTCGCCGATGTAATCGAAGATCTCCTTCTTGAAGATGAAGTATCCTCCATTAATGCGGACACTGCCGTTGGTGATCGCGTGAACTCCTGAAACCAGGCTGCTGCCCGGCTCAAGCGAGACAACGTGATAGCTAAGGTTTGGCAGAACACAGAGGAAGCTGGCGATCTTATCTTGCCGCCGGAAATGTTCCAGTTGACGCGGCAATGGAATATCGGTCAGGCCGTCACTGTAATTAGCCAGAAACTCATCTTCTCCATCGAGATACTTCTCGACGGCCTTAAGACGCTGGCCAATATTGGCATTGACTCCCGTATCGACGAAAGTAATGCGCCAGTCATGGATATCGCTGTTAAACAGCTCTACCTTTGCACCGCCGCAGGAAAGCACAAAGTCATTCGACGTGCACTCGCTGTACTGCAGGAAGTACTTCTTGATTGCGTCGGCGCCATAGCCCAGGCAGAGGATGAAGTCTTTATGGCCAAAGTGCGCATAGTACTTCATCACGTGCCACAGCACGGGCCGGTATCCGATGGTCACCAGCGGCTTTGGGATGTTCTCACTATCCCGAATACGCAGGCCCATTCCACCGCAGAAAAGTACGACTTTCATAACAGATCTCCTTGAGTTACAGACAGATTCAATTTGAGGAGGAGGAGAGAAGGGAATAGGGATAAGTGTCCGATGGTACTGAGGTATTTATCTTGCCCGTATGATGGAAGCGGACTAGACCTATCTGGTTGTAGCGTCTGCTCGCAGGAGTGCTGGTTCATGTGCAGGCATCCATGCTTGTGTAGAATTCGGCGGAAAGAGAGTGTCGAATTGCTTCGTTAATTTCACGCCATACTCTGCTCGACTTGCCGCCATGCTTCTCTTGATTGTTTCTGTGTTACGAACTAAATCTGCGAACCTGTCCATTAACTGGATAGGGTCAAAAGTGAGCATATCGACACAGTATTCTGACAACCCAAGATCGCCCATAAGGTGTGTAACTTTTGGATGGTGCGCAATTGCAAGAACAGGCTTGTTTAATAAATGCGCTAGCACAACGCCATGGAATCTGCATGTAACAACGTAGTCCATTGCAGACATTTTCGACAACAGTTCGTCGACAGACTCAACCGAATCGTATTTCGGTGTTGAAATGTCGTGACGGTCTCGCAAGACCTTTCGCAGATCTTCAATTGCGGCGGGGTCGGCCTTGGTATCACTGCCGAAAAGCTTGAGAGAATAGGGTTGCTTGACGAGCAGTGACACAAACGTCGCTATCTTGCCTATCAGATCCTCTTGAATTGCAGTTGCATTCGACGGGTATTGCAGGAGATCACTAAATGGAAACGGCATGGGAGCCACGCCTACGACTGGCTGGCTGGCATCTCTGACTGACACTGTGGGTGATATTACTTCAAGGCTGTATACATTGTCCGGGAAGACATAATTGTTGCCTTTAAACCCTAGTTCTAAGGCAAGTTGTTGTGATTGCTTATCACGGAAGGATACATAGTCAGCCGCATGAAGAGCTCGGGGAACGAAGAATTTACTTATGGGATGGTTTAGAGGACCTGCCCCAACATTCAGAAAAATACACTTAACTCCAGCCTGCTTAGCCATGCGCGTCCACATAAAAAGTGCATAGGGAAAACTCCACGGGCCGCCTCGTTCGGTGAGTTGTCCCCCACCGCTGACTACTAAAAGATCAAAGGACTTCAGAGTTCGATACGAGTTAACCAGAAAAGCTAGTTCATTGAATGCTGCTCTGGGTAGACGGACTAGAGGATTTCTTGTCTTCTTAAACCTGCTTATTAGCTTGCGTTTGCCGGGCTCGCTGGAAGCTGTTGCCCCTGATTTGCGGCTCTCCCATCTGTATCTCCGAATGGGGCAGCAGGGAATTCCATGTCTCTTCATGGTGTCATCTGGATTCATGGAAAAGACGATAATTTCGGCATCATTCCATCGCTGTCGGATGTTACCTATGACAGCGTCGATGATTGCATCATCACCTAAATTTCCGCAGCCTGTGTGATGCAGCAGTGCGATTTTCTTATTTGTCTGCTTCATTCGCTCGATTGGATAACTTCAAATATGCAGTGGACAGAGAGATATAGGAAGGGGAATCTAGCCAGCGTGCAGGCTAAATCAGTGAACAAGTAACCCTGATGTCAGCCCGATGTCCGGTGAAGTACTTGCTGGTGAGATCTTATTTTGGGCTATGGATCCTGCCAGGCTCTTTAAATGCTGCTTTCTGACTTCCAATTGCGGCAAAGGAGAAATACCCACAGTATTTAGAATTGCTTCCCATCTGTAAACCCAGTCATGCCTCAGTAGGGCCTGCCGCATATTCATTTGCCGCATCGCCTGCTGCCGTTCGGGCTGTTTATCAAGTTCCTTCACGATTTTGTCAGCATTCGACGAGTTATAAGGAAGATCAATCATCGCGTCTGGCCAATCAAAAAACTTCTCGAATTCTCCGTTGTTCGGACGCTCTCCCAATAAGATGCCGCCCGAAGCAGCAGCCTCGAAATAGCGATTTCCGATTTCAATTTGTGTTCCCCTGATATCTGGTCGATCAATTAGGCCCGGATTGACAATGAAATATCGGCTTCTCTTTGAGATATTTGCAAAGAGAACTCTGTGTTCGATTGGATCAAGCACCTGATTGGCAGATGTGCTGTCATATATATAGAACGTTCCATCTTCTTCGGCCATTTTCAGGAAAGCTCGATGCGTGACTGCGGATCGGCGGCCGATACTGTAAATATCGCCGGCTCTCTGAGGCGGGTTCGGATAAGGGCAGAAGCGGATTGTGTCCACTCCAGGCGGTAGAAAGACACATTTGTTTTGCCCTAGTAGATCATTAATAGGCTTAACGCTCTGGCTATAATAAAGGACAACAAGGTCAAATTGCTCAAGCATCCGCAAGTAGTTGCGATAGCTGTTTATTTCCTTGATCCATACTTCGTCGATGAGGCAAATAGCCTTCTTGCAGTTGTTTCTCCAGTCTCCTGCCGCATTGATTCTGAGCAAATCCGATGGGTTCCCGCAAATTGCCAGAAAAAGATCATATCCCGTATTCATCGATGTTTGTTCAATCCCGGGATTCAGAATAAACGGAGTGTGGTAGGCAAGCTGCTTGGCAAGCGTATGACGTCGCGTCGAGGGATCAATTGTCGGCGACAGCATCTCTACCGTGTCTATTTGCGCAATTACATCTTCAAATTCAAAATGAGGACACCGAAACGGAAGTATCTTAGATAAATTTCGCTGCGAGAAGATAAGTGTGCGTGGATGCATAGATTGTATTTCCATATCGTGATTCACGGCTGTCATCGAATGCTTTATGAGCTGTTGATAAGCTTTTCGCGCGAGATGTTTATTCCTGTTATCGCTGCGTTAGCGGCCAGTTGCGATCCTGTTCAGAAATTGCGGCAACCTCCGAAGGCCACTGAATATCAAATGCAGGATCATCAAAACGGACGCCACGAGCCGAGCCCGGAGTGTAAAACTGCGAAGTCATATAGTGCATTTCAGTCTGGTCTTCGAGAGTCTGGTATCCATGGCCGCATCCTTCCGGCACATATAACATGCGGCCATTTTCTGCAGTTAGGGCAGTTCCGAACCATTGGCCATACGTTGACGAGTCAGCGCGAAGATCCAGGGCCACGTCAAACATGGCTCCTCTGGTGCAGCGCACCAGCTTAGCCTCTGTTGCTGGTTCGACCTGAAAGTGCATGCCGCGAACCGTGCCTTTGTATTTGCTGAATCCCATATTTGCCTGAACGGGAGCAAAATGAATTCCACGCTCTGCAAATTCCCGGAGACACCATGCGCGAAAGAAGCGCCCACGATCGTCTTCGCGGAAATCCGGCTCTGTGACCCATACGCCCGCAATAGCGGTTTCGGTAAACCGCATGCTTTTAGCTATCTCCTTGAGCATTCTGCAAGGCAAGCTCCATGTGTTCAGATGTTGTCTCGCCGACCTCGAAAACTGAAGCATAGCGAATTTTCCAGTCCGCCCGACGGTCGTCAAGTGGCTCCAGGCCCCAGTATTCGAGAGGCCAGCCGCGGCGGATGGAATCGTCGCCGTCGTGAATCTCTCTCAACAAATCCGGCACAGGTTGCCAGCCCATTTCAAGCGCGATCTTAGTCCGCACGTCCAGGTCAATGCCTGACACGAAGAGATGACCTCTAGGTTTAACCATCTTTGCAATATTGCGCAGACATATCGATGCAGCATCAGATTCCATATGGCAGAGGAAACGGTTTGCCACCACGATATCCTGAAGGCCCATCTCCTCTCTGAGACTGGAACTACCGGCATCTCCGCATATCCAGGTGATCCCTTGTCTGAGGTAAGACCGAATGCTCGCCTGATTCTCATTTACCTCGAACATGGCATCAATTTCGTCCTTGGACATGCGCTCGAACATCCATGCATTCTGGTCTCTCGATGTATTCCATCCAATAGCATTCCTGCCCCCGGAAATATGATCGCGCTGCGCGATAACTGCTTTGGGACTTTCAAATGCGTACACTCCCTGCGATGCAAAATCAACGATCTCCTGGGAAATATCCACTGCATATATATTGAGTTGCAGGTCGGGGCGCGCTGAGCGAATCGCCCAGACGATTGAGTAGACCTCAGCGCCCTTACTGCATGCCATGACAGCGAGATCAACGCGAGCGCCATACGGCTTGCGATCGAGTAGTCGTTGCACAAGCTGGAGCTCAGGCCGATTGCGCAGAAAAAACGTCGCAAAATATTGCTTGCGGTCAGCAGAGAGGCGAACCATGCGATCCAGATGCCGGGCATATGCCTGGCCAAAAGACTGGCGACGCAAAGCGGGTGGTAGATACTTCCAGGCCCGCCTTGCTAGGGAAGCATAAACGCCGAGACTCTTTCGCCGCATCTCTGAATCGGCAGCGGACGTGATAGGACTTATTTTTGTCATACTGTTTCCAGCAATGAATAACCCAAGCAATGAGAAAGACTTGGTTGAGTTTGCTCCTACAAGCGGTTTTGCTTCGTATTTCCTGCTAGCAGGCACGAGGTTCCTCTATAGGAAGAACAATGGGAGTATCTATCTGGTGTTCTTTTCGCCGTAAAAGATCGATCAGTTTTCCGATAATACTTCGACCTGACCATGGATGGAGTAGTTCTTGAATAAGTTCAGGATGCTCCCTGGGAATATCGTGATGGATGCGACCATCTAATGCCGCATGATCAAGATAGTCAGCAGTTTCTGCAGCCTGGGGAAAATATGCAATCATGTTTTTCTCTATTGCAGGCTGATTGCTGAGAAGCCGTTCGCCCGTAAGCTGTGCCCGAAGTGCCACCATCAGATTGCGCCCGTTTCCAAGAGGCAGGGGGCAAGGCGGAGTACAGCGAGGGTTCATCTCAATAAGGTAAGTAACCCCCGTATCCTTTTCGATCATAAAATCCAGCCCGAAAAATCCGGAAATTCCAAGGCGCCGGGCGATTTTCTCAGCTGCGGATATCATTTCGGTGCCGGGCACAATCTGTACTACAGTTGCCGGACCTGTCGCTCCGCGCGTTTTGATTACCTCGACGGCAATCCCTGCCAATACCTTCCCCTGCCAGCAGACAACCGCGCAGTTTGCCGGGCGGCCATTGATCATGGATTGGGCAATCACCGATCTGCGCGAATGCTTCCAGTCAAACCACGACCTGCCCCGGTCGCGGTCGAGCAACAGTCTCTTGGCTAGTTCGACCACACTGGCGCGATTCGTAAATTCAAGAAAGAAATGTTCAGCCTCGCTAATATCCTTTGCGATTTTTACCCCGCTGCCTCCCCATGTGCCGTCTGCCTTGATCACCCAGGGCGGTGCAAGCTTGCTGCTCCAGAGATGTAAGTCAGTGCCGCTCTCAATTGCAACCATCTCCGGTACTGGAATGCCTTCCGATTGAGCCATTTTAAGAAGTTCATAGCGGCTGGAAACTATCGGGAAGCCGTCGGGCGAGCCCAATGAACGCTCAATCAAAGTTGCAATTTTGCTCCCTGCCGTGCCTTGCGATAAAGAGATCGAGTGCAATTTATGCAGATGCTCGACACCACGATCGCAGGAAGGAACAATCAGATCAGGATCAAATGACTCAATCGCCGTTCTCAGAGAGTCTGCAGGTTTGAACCCGTTATAGTGAAACACGCGTTCAACACTAACCTTCTGAACAGGGTGGCCAGGTGTAGGGCAGAGCACTGCTACCTTGCAGCCCATGTTGCAGAAGGAGATCGCCAGACGCGGAACAACAGGCCAGCGATTCGTATCTGTCAAAAGAACCCTGAGACCACCCGAAGTAGGCTTTTTCAATTCGGATTTTGGTTTGCTCATTTATTTACAGGAAATTCGGTAATGTCCTCCCTATATCTGTTCGAATACCTGCAGATTATCGGGTCTGCCATAAAGCACCGATGATCTATGAGCCGACTTTGCAAGATGCCTGGAAAGGCGTCGCGCAGTAAATCGTGTTCCATATGCAAATCGCATAACGGGGCCGAATGTATTTGCAGCAGTTACACCGACAAAATAGAGACCAGGGACAGAAGATTCAAAATTTGTAGATAGGCGTGGCGATTTGCCTGTAAGACGGATTTTGCCGCGCAGTTCATCGTCAAGCAAGGCTAAACGCTGCAGATCGATGCGATACCCTGTTGCGGCGATGACGTGATCACATGTGAGCATCCAGGTTCGTTCACCATTAGTCAACTGCAGGCTAACCATGCCATCGTGAACTGCAGCGCTAATGATCTTCGTACCGACGTGGAGAGGGACTTGTCCAACAACCTCATCTCGAATAAACCATCCAGGAGCTGGACCGAGAGTTTTACGAACTCTGTTAAGTCTCAGCCTTTCCGGCAGCCAGCGGAAGACCTGAGGGGCAGTCACATAAAAGTAGAAATCCATTCCCAGTCCAATGCCGGTCATTGGTTTAAGAATCCGTTCCGGCAGTGAACGAAGTTCAGGCGGATTATGGAAACGGATCGCAGGGCTACGTGCAATCACTTGAGCAGCGGCGCCGGCCTGGTGCAGCAAAGCCGCCAGATCCAGAGCTGACGCACCTGCTCCAACTACTGCGACTTTGCGGTCTTTAAAACCCTGGAGATCGCTGTGTGCAGAACTGTGACTGATGAAATCGCTGGGGATTGACGACAAGACCTCGGGGATTTGTGCAAATTGCGTTATGCCTACCGCAAGGACTACCTTGCGTGCAAACAAATGTTCGCCATCATCCAGTCGCAATTCAAAACCTACTGGAGACTGCAGCAGCGACACTACTATCTTGCTCTCGAGGTTAGGCACGAATTTCTTCTGAAACGCCAATCCATAAGCCACAAATGTTTCCAGCGGAACGGGAAGCTCCGTGTCCTGGTATGGCAACCCTTTCTCCGTGCAATAGTGAGCAAGTGTGAATTGAGACTGCGGATCAGCCAGAGAGGAGGCAAAGCCCTCCGATTTTAGCCGCATTCCCTTGGGCATCTGGTTGGCCCAGGCACTCATCGGGTTTCCAAAAATACGAAATGAGATGCCGAGCTCGGCAAGATACGCAGCAATCGACAGCCCGTAGGGTCCGGCTCCGATAATTGCCACGTCGGTTGCAGTTCTAAGTGTTGGTTGTGTCATTGCCATATAGCCGGCAGGAATAGATATCCTTGCCTCCTGTCAAAGAGTCGTTCTAGTTAATTTGTGTGTTCGGGAGATATCGGTAGAGATAAGAAATAGAGCTCTATGCGATTCAGGGGATATCCGGAGTGCTTTATCAAGCGAGAACTCTAAAGCACTCCGTTCGTAAAAGGGAAGTGACAATCTAGTGTGGCGTTGCTGTCAGACTAGTAGGAGCTGCGGGAACTGGAAGGCTGCCGCCGCACGATGTGTCTCCTTCGTACCGTGCTTTTGCCGGCATTTGATTCGTGATTGGAGTGATATCCGGTCCGATGCCTGGCCAGGTGCAGGATCCGAAAAAGGCTGGTTTGGAAGTGTAGTACATCGAGGCCTTTAGCGTGTGATTCGAGCCGCCTTCCCAGTAAGCCACTCCATTCGTCTTGTAGTCATAGTTGCCGTGGTTGAGAGAAGTTGTATCCGCACTTGGAATGCTTCCACTTGCGCCGCCAAAACTGTATACGATCGGCTTGGAAGGACTTGCATACTCATCAAACCCCCTCAATGTCGCATTAGCCCAGGTGGTGTGCTTGTCGGTAATTCCAAGCACATTCCCGACGAATGAGTAATAGGTTTGCATGGGATAGAGATCAATGGCGTCAAAACCATTGCTAGGCGGAAAACTGGGTACCCCTGTTCCAGTTTCATCCCCCCATAGCCAGTTTCTAAAAAATACAAAGTGGGAAGAAGATCCCCAAAAGTCATCCGCAGCCACATGAGAAGCTATATTCCCTTCCCATAAGTTCATATATGGGTGGGCACCATGAGAGATTCTTGCGGAACCAAGATAAGTTAGGTCATCAGTATAGTCGTCATCAATGTAGTTATAGAGAATGGCTGTTCCAGAGCCACCTCCCTGGTAAACAACACTGTGACGATTGTGCCGCATGACATTGTTCTCAACTTTATGGTCGCTGTTGACGAACTGAAAATAGACGCCATAATTGGCTCCGCTGGCGGATGACCTTCCGTCGTGCACATAGTTGTCCCGGATCTCGTTTCCATAGCTGTAATCGAGTTCGATATGCGCAGAGCCACTGTTGCTTCCCGTATTGTATGTCTCCACTCCTTTTACCCAGCAATAGAGGCAACCGGAGAGCAGGATAATCTGGTTTGGCCCGATATCGCCCGTCACATTCACTCGAAAATTCTCAAATCCCGCCTTTTGCGTGCTGAACGTATATTTACGATACTCAGGGTTTGCGTAGAGAGTGTAGTAAAGCGGCCGCGTGAGTGTGGCAGTCGAACCGGAAACAGAAGCAACTTGTACGATCTGCTGCATCACATCATAACCAGTGTTATCGCCGCACCATCTGCAGTTTCCATCCTCTCCGTTAACGGAGACAAGAGTTGGATCATTATCAGCAAACACTGCAATCCACTGGCCTGCGCTGAGCGATCCCGAGGCAAAGGTGATTGTGGTATCTCCTTTCTTCGGAGCGCCGCTGAGGGCATATCCCGGACTCTTTACCCCATATGTGGTCGACGGAGATAGGTTGTTGCTTGAAGCCGAAAAACTCTGTGTCGTCAGGGTGCCATTGGCGCCAAGAAGAAAGGTAGTAGCCGTGGTGTCCGCAGCCGGCAGGAATGGCTGGCCCGAGGGCTTGGCACCGCGCAGAACAACATTACTCTTCAAGCGAATTGAACTGTTAATAAGATATGTCCCTGCCGGAACGTATACTGCGGTACCGCTGCTTGCTGCGTTGATGCAGCTCTGAATTGCAGGCCCATCATCAGTGGTTCCATTTCCTTTAAGTCCGCTGCAGGTGACTGAAGTGTAGGTAGGTAGAGTTCCGTTATTCCACAAGTCAGATCCGGTTTTCCAGGGGATCTGACGACAGCTTCCCGGGCAGCCACTGTTGTTATTCGGAAGGTCATATGCGGTCTGTGCTGCAAGGGATCCGACCAAAAACATACTTACGAGCGCCGCGAATGCGAACGCAGGGGGGGAGTTTCTCTTAAACATGAATGTCGCACCTCTCTAGGATCAGTTGCTATCCAGCCTGGTCACAAAGAGGTTCAACAAAGATTTCGGGAACTCTCCTCATCACAACAACATGCTGAATTTGTTGTAATGGCCCACTGCTCATCGTGCCGAGATGATCAACGTTGCTGTTATCTATATCAAAAGATGAGCATCTTTGCATAGGCTGATCGATAAGGCGGCGTTAAAATTCATCATGCTCGTAAAATTACCGAGCAAAATCTGAATCGCAGCGCTTATTTTTCCAAATTAATAAGGGTTTGATGTACAAGGGGATGGAACGGCAAGAGCAAACAACTACTTGCTAATCCACCCTGATTCATTTTATTTACTGCACAATGCCTCTGCCGCGAGCCTCATGCGCATAGTTGAATCGGAATCTGAAGCACGTAGCGCGCGTGAACTGTCGTGCCAGGATCCGCTCTGCAGACGCTGCTGTTTTCTCCATACTGACGCGCTGGATATTTCTTGGGTGATGATGCCTGATGAGGCCTGAAGTCCCGAACGAAACATCCAGTACTGGCTCAAAGAAAGCGGCGGTAAAGAATTCGTCCTGGACTCCGTTATCGTTGTGGGGAAATGCGAATGCTTTCGGGCTTATACCGAATTGCGCTTCCAGAGTGTCTATACTCGTGCGCGTCTGTGCAAGCTGTTGAGACAGCGAAAGATTTGCATATAGCGAATGATCATGGCCATGTGCGCCCACAGTGAATCCTCGGCTGAGCAGTGTCTCAATCTGCTTCGAGGTGAGGATCGGCTGGGCATCTTTGACATATTGCTCTAGATCAAAGCCCATAACTTCAGCGAGGGAACGCACAAGCGATCCATGCTTATACCCGATCGACAGCATCCGGCCCTGCAGCGTGCTGCCGCCGTTTTTCGGCGCGGGCAAAATGGATTCAAAGCGTGCCCTTGCAGTGTCGGAAAGGTGTTGGGTCCGGTCCATCAGCACACTGATCGCGTTGTAGTGAGCAAGTCCGCCGCCGTCCAGAAATGCCGTATTGAGGAAGAACGTAGCAGGAATGCCGGCGCGATGCAGAATGGGTGCAACAATGTCGTGCATCTCTCTGAAGCCATCATCGAACGTTAAATGAAAGCACGAGCGAGGAAGTGAGCGCTTCCCGTTCAACGCGTCAACGATATCGCTGAGCGTTACGGGTTCGAAATGACGGGCAAAAAATTCTACATCCGCTATGAACTCTGCGATGCTTCGGAAGCGATATAAATTGCTTACGTGCGGAACATGCTGATCGCTCACCATGTGGTAAAACGGGACGACGAGTGATACCCCGGAGAGCGGACGCACCCAATCCATTGGTATTCGCGATGCTGCTTTCGACAGTAAAGATGACGACATGGTCTAGAGGCTGGAACGCTCGTTCAGTGGCAACCGGTGGATCAGGTGAGCAAGACCTTTGAACATCGTGGCCTGTCCCCAGTGCAGCATAGGCGTGCGGGCCGTTATCCCAAGAGGATACTTGCGGTAGTAGAAGAAGCCGGCAGGGTCCTGCATGTTGCGAATCGTCCAGTCCGCCACCTTGAGAGCGAGAGACAGTGATTCAGGATCTTCCGCAGAGAAATAAGCAAGCGTATCAATCGCTTGAGACGCACACTGAATATCAATCGGGTATGCACGGCTGTGGTAGTACTTCGGGCGTCCGGACTCCTCAAAGAAGTGATCCTTAAAGAAGCGAAGGCCTTTTTTTAGATGACCGGAGAATTCCGTATCGGACGTGCATTCGATATAGCACTTCAGACTGTCCAGGTTATACCCGGTATGAAAATTGTCAATCCAATGATGCCCATCATATTCTGCATACCACCATGCACCGTTGGAAAGCATGCGCGAGCAGCTGTATACCATTGCGCTGCGGGCTACATCTATATAGTCCGGCCGATTCGTATGTTGCGCGGCACGGGCGAGCGCCGCGGCGCCCAGCATATTCGCGTTATGGATCGATTCCTGTGCGTGGGCAAAGTAGCTGAGGCAGGTCCCTTGATCGGTCCGCTCGCGCGGCAGTGACATGATCCAGTCGCACGCGCTCAATGCTAAATCCAGAAACCACTGGTCCTGTGACTGCTCGAAAGCCTCAAGATATGCCTGAGCAATCATGCTCGTCCAGACAATGATGCTGTCATCTTTGTGGTAGGCCCCGCCTCGGCTTGAGAAATCAAAGAAGTTCGCCCAGCTGTGTTTTTCGAATTTCGGAGATTTGTGAACATCGAGCCAGTACAAGCATTCCGTTGCTTTCGTCCAGTAATCTGTATTGCCGGTAGTGCGATGCAGCAGAAGATAGCCCCAGGCCATCATTCCTCTGCCCTTGGTGGAATCAAGGGGTTTGATTCCAACCAGTGGCCTGATATTGATTGGCGATTGTCGAACAGCCTGTTGCAGAATGCGTTCGGCAAGCAGGTTTCTAAATGTAAGGACTCTGAGCGGGCTTGACAGGCCATCAAACGGCTCGTATCCACGGTATCCATGTGCTTCAACCCAGTTCTGCACAGCGGTGGCGCTTTTCAGCAAAGGCGCCGCCAGCGATTTGTATGTTACTGCCTGGGCCGGGTTCGGAGCTGCAAGTGTTTCCATAGGTGTCCTCTTGGTTGTCGTCTGAGAAGTGCTTGCAATAAATGGAGAAAATGATTAGTGGGATAGATGTTGAACGCAGGAGAGAAATCCACCGAACATTCCCTCGATGGAGGCATTCGCAAGAACGTCCCGGCGCGCATTCGCAGACATGCGCCAGCGCTCCTGATCGTTATCAAGCAAAAATAACAATCGATCACGGAGCGCGCACCGATCGTCTTCAGGCACCATGAAACCGTTCTCCCCCTCGCGCAGATATTCGATCTCGGGAGGCTGATTTCCATGCTCAGTTACCATCGGCAAGCCCCAGAAAAAAGCCTGATTAAGGCCGAGGCCAACGTGGCCGGGAATCGAACAGACATCGGCCATTTTGAAGATCCGGCTGATTTCACGGTTCTCAGCGTCATGAACCTCGCCGAGATAACGCGTGTTTGCGGGATTCATGCGCACGCGGAGCTCATCGCTCAGCCCCGACCCGACGATGACAAGGCCAATGTCAGATCGGTCGAGTTCACGAAACATGTCGATCAGATGATCGACCTTCTTCCGGTTCCGTTCCTCTCCGATGCGGCCAACAAACAGCACCACTTTTTGAAATGGAATGCCGAGATCCCGCTTGATTTCATCCTTCGACTCACGTACCTGAGGGAAATCCTCAAAATTGATCGTGTTATTCGCAATGAACACCTTATCGTGATGTTGCTTGGGAATGAAACGGATCAATGATGCCGTGTAAAGAATGAGACCGTCGCTGATGACATGCAGATAGTCAAAAAACATATTGCGCAAACGGTTGTCGGGATCGTCCAGGTTCCGCGTCTTAGTCCAGAGCGCCACAGGTATGCCAGAGAGTTTCAGCCAGTGAATCAGAGGCCATAAGATGCGGTCCTTCAAATGCAGAAACAGGATCACCACATCAGGCTTGAAACGCTGAATCTCGGCTCGATAGGCAAAAAAATCAAATGGCTCTTCAATGAGCTCAAACTCGCGCCGGTTTTGATTCTGCTGCTGCAGCTCGTTCGATAGGACAGCAAAGTCCCACCCATGCTCGCGAAATCTGCGCCAGAAATAGTTGTAGACCGAAACGCGGTAATGCATAAGCCTGTTGGAAACCAGCAGAACGCGCTTCGTCGGCGACGCCAGGGCGTCATCCACAGAGATTGGTGTGAGTATTTCGCTACCAGCAGATACCATGATATCGGCCATTCATTGCTTCGGTATTTTCGATAATCCGAACGAGATCAACAACAATCTGATCCGGTCGACCCACCCGCGTGAGAGTCTCGAGAAATTCCTCACTCGCATTGCTGACTACAACTACGTCGGAGTCACGCACAAGCTCCTCCGCTGACGCTCGCATCAATGACGAGATGTGAGGAATCTCTTTTTGGATATATTCCTTATTAGCGCCGACGAGACGGGCGATCGAGACAAATTCGTCATAGATGTTTACGCGGAACCCTTTCCCGATCATGGTTTCGATAACTTCCAGAATCGGGCTTTCGCGCAGATCGTCGGTTCCGTGTTTGAAGCTCAATCCAAGAAATCCCAGTGATTTTCCTTTGTACTTCTGCAGCAGTGTTGTCACCCGCTCGACTTGCTTTCTGTTGCTTACCAGAATCGCATCAAGCAGAGGAGTCGAAACATCCAGCGTGCGTGCGTGGTAGGTGAGCGCTCGCAAATCTTTCGGTAAGCACGAGCCGCCAAATGCAAAACCCGGCTTGAGGTAATAAGGCGACAGGTTAAGCTTCTTATCCATGCAGAAGATTTTCATCACTTCATGGCTGTCGCAATCGGCGGCTTTGCAGATATTGCCAATCTCATTCGCAAAGGTCACCTTGAGAGCATGAAACGCATTGTCTGAATATTTCAGAGTCTCTGCCACACGAATACTGGTACGAATCAAGGGGGCGTCAATCTCACTGAATAATGCGGCAACCGTGGTCCCTGCGCGGCAATCCAGTTCTCCAACCACGGTTCGAGGTGGGCAAAAAAAATCTTTTACAGACGAGCCTTCGCGCAGGAATTCAGGCACCATGCATACGCCGAAATCACGCCCTGCGGTTTTCCCTGAACACGCCTCAAGGGTAGGAATGACAAGCTTCTCGACGGTTCCGGGCAGGACCGTGCTGCGTACGGCAACGACGAAGTATCCATTCTTGGTCGCTAGAGCCGTACCAATCTGCTCGCTGACACGTTGCACCAGGTCAGTGCTCAAGCTCCCGTTCGGGCTGCTCGGAGTGCCGACGCAGACCAGGGCGATATCGCTGCCTGCAATTGCCTCTTGCCAGTTCTCAGTAGCCCTTAAGCTGCCGTTCTCAGTAACGCTCGCGAGCAAGTCCGTCAGCCCGACTTCAATCACCGGCGGCAGGCCCTGATTGATCAGCGCAACTTTGGCGGGGTTCGCATCAACACCTATGACCTCGTGTCCCATCTGGGCGAGGCACGCCCCAGACACCCCCCCTACATATCCAAGGCCGAATACTGAAACTCTCATCACTGATTCCTTATTGCTTGCGAGCTCAAGCCCAAACCACCACGCGCCAGATTCGCTGTAGCTTGAATTTCATGTTCCTAAGCTGGCAATTAAAGTGAAAAAATTCTCTGGAGAGGCATTTACCGCAGCGCGGCTTCAAGGGGATAGGACGAGCGCGCAGTCTCTGAGCCGGCTCTGAGCTGGCTGAAGATTTGATCCATAATGTGTGCGGTCAAAATAATTTCCCGATAGGGAATAGGCGGCGGAGTATCCTTGACGATCGACTCGTAGAAGGATTCAATCAGATACTTCATGCCCGACTTCATATGGAAGTCTCGCTTCAAAAAGCGCCGCACGTTGGTGATTCCATTGGAGACATTCTGTTTCGCCATGGCGAAAGGCGGGACAAATTTTTCTACATAACTTGTATATCGCTGGCCGCGTAGCTTGATAAGCGTTTCCTGGTCTTGATCAAGCACAAGCCCGTTCTTTTTCCCGTACACGCGGAACTGATGCAGAGAAGGTCGCATCTGTGACGAAAATGTGAAGTAGGCCGTAGTTCCTTGCTCTTCAGAAATAATGACTCTCAGCTCATCTATAAGCTCCATCTCGCCTTTGCTCTGAAGAAATGGGCTGATAAAGCCGTGAGCCATAACAGATGGTGTTTCGCTTGTCAGATGCTCGGCAATACGGGCTATGCCATGACTGATAATGTTGTGCAGCAGTCCGCCAGGCAGCTTGCGTACCCAGTAATTCTTGTCATTGAGCAACGCACCGGCAAACCCACCGCGCCCAAGTTCATAGCAGAAGTAGCTCTCCATGTGGACTGGCCGACCACCCAGATAGCCACTGTGGATGAATTCCCGCATGAGGCGCGCAGAGTGCCTGAACTGATCGTCATGTCCTGCAGTTACCTTCAGGTCTCTGGCGCTTGCGAACGCCAGAAGTTCCCTGGCGTCATGCTCGTAAAGCGTAAACGGCTTTTCTACATAAACGTGACAGCCGGCTTCGAGGCAAGCCTTGGCGATACTGTAGTGGCTCTGCGGCGGCGTTGTGATGTGGACCACATCCGGCCGCGCCTCGCTCAACATGTCGTCCAGATTGCTGAAGTGCTGCTTGATCGGAAACCGTTGAAAAAGCTGGCGAGCCATCAAAGGCTCGCGGTCGCAAACCCCTACGATCTCGCAATTCTCGATCCGCTGAATCTGCTCGCAGTGATCATCCGCGATCTTTCCACATCCCACAATTGCGACTTTAAGCATGTGACCCTTCCGCACGGCAGCTTTCAAAATGACGGCGAAGCCCTTCGCTCGTAGGTATGGAAGGTTTCCATCCGACTTGCGTCTTCAGCTTGGCATTGCTGTAGCGCGTTTTCTTCCAGGACGAGTGCCAGGCCAGCCGGTTGTATGCCGGCGGTAGTTGGCCCTTCGACCATTTCGAATACGACTCCCAGAGAAAGCACAGGTAATAGCTCAGGGCATGCGGCACATAGATGGATTGAAAACGTCTCACGTTCCTCTTATAGAGGCGAAGAAATTCGCGGCTGGAAGGCAGATTGTCATCAACTATATTGAAGACCTCACCATCCACATTCTTTGCCAGGCCGGCAAGCGCCATTGCCTGTGCGCAGTTGTCTACATAGGTCAGCGGCATTGTGTTTCCGCCGCCGAGATGCAGAAACATTCCAAAAGTGCCTATTCCAACACGGCTATGGATACCCAGGTTTCCGGGTCCATAAACCCATCCGGGGCGGATGATGACATAAGGAATGCCAAACCTCCGCCCATAATCCTTAACGAGCTTGTCCTGCTCAGCTTTGGCAAAGCAATATGAATTGCCCCGCAGTTCCGGATGTTCCTCAACAGGAGCAGACTCGTCCAGCAATCGACCTTTGGGATTGTCTTGGTTTCTATAGACTGCGAACGAACTCATGTTGACGAACCGCCGCAGACCACCTTGAGCTACGCAGGCATCCAGCAGGTTCCGCGTCGTTACTACGGAATTCATGAAAGCATCAGGAAACGACTTTTCGCCTCTGCCCGCAGCCAGGTGAAAGACAACCGTCACGCCATCGACAGCCGCAGCGCAATCCTCGGCAGAAAGCAGGTTGCCGGTCATGAGTTCTATTGCAGTGCCATTCTTATGAGTGCGAAGCACATCATCGAGGCCATCCATTTTGCTGGACGGTCTGGTTAGACAACGCAGATTGCAAAAGCCTAAATCGAGTAGAGCCTTTACTACCCTATGGCCGATAAAGCCCGCCGCACCGGTTACAAGTATGCGATCGTCCGGGCTGATAATCGAAGGATCAATATTCATGGAGTCCACTATGAACGTGCAGTTCTTTATGCAGTAACGTACGGCTCTTTTATCGGATTGATGCCGACAAAACCAAGGAGCTTGCCTAGATGATCGAAGAGTCGAACTAAGATGCTCATGAACTTCCCTTGACCTAAAATCAACGCGAACGGCAGGGCCAGAGCATAGACCGGAGCAGCCACGGCAGAGGTCAACAGATCGCGCGTAGCAAATGTTGGATGGGCCAGAGAAGTGTATCCTCGCAGAAGAGCTCGCTTCAGTAGAAAAGAGCGGTTCCAGCGTATCGATGGCACTGTTTCATAAGCCACGGCTTCGTTACACCAGATAAAGACGTACCCCTTTTCGATCACTCTTCGAAAGAAATCCTGGTCCTCGCCTGTGCGAAACTCCGGCCTGAAAGGCTGTGCCATACCATCAAAAACTTCTTTTTTCAGTAATGTGTTGCCGGTGCGCCCTTTGCGCCAGTCAATCACTAACCCTGTAGGGTATGTTGGGCGATCATAAAACTTGCCTGCCACAACCCATGCAGGCGGAGGCTCTGCGAACCGTGGATGTACCGGCCCAAGAGCGCCATACGCATTGTATTTTTGGCAGGCCTCGAATAAGGTAAGCAGCCAGCGGCGAATAGGAGACTCATCATCATCGATGAATACGACAAACTCGCCTTTCGAGTGTTCAATCGCCTTGTTCCGCGCGAGTGCTATATTCTGCTCGGGCTCGACATAGTAATCGATGTCAATTGTCTGCGTTGCCGCGAACTCGGAAGCCACTTTATGTGCCGACTGTTCACGATCGTTATCTACTATGAGTATCGAGTAGGTGAACAAGCCTCCCGTGTCTTGCCCTCGAAGATCCTCCAGCAGATTTCTCAGCAGTTCCAGCCTTCTATAGGTGCAGATACAAACCGTAATATGAGTCATCCAATCGTCTCTCGTGGGTTTTGAAGAGAAGTAATGCAAGTGGCTCAGGCCACCCGGATATGCGTATCGTGTTTGAGTCGAATCCTCGGAGTTGATCGCGGAACATTAATGGCCAAAAGGAGAAACAGGAACCATAAGTCATGCGTTCCCTTGAGAAAACTTGTTTCAGTAATGTTGTTTATGAGAACGCTCAGTAGTAGCACCAGGCGAAGGCTTCCGAGTGCGAAATCCTTCTGCATGTCATCCAATGCGCCGGCAAATCCCGCACAAATAACAATGAATAACAAGACAATGCCAATCGCACCGAGTTCAACGTAGACATCTAAGTAGCCGTTATGTCCTTCCTCTGGTCGCCATCCGGGTGTTTTCGCGGACCAATTGGGCATCGGATAAATTGCGTAGCCGGTGGGCCCAACCCAGAGAGCCCCAACTCCTACACCCAGCACTGGGTTTCTCTCTGAAATATGAAGAAGGTCAGTCCATATGAGTGTGCGGTCGGTAAATGACATGTCGCGTCCGGCAGCCGAAAACACAACTGTGGTCGGCGTCGTATCGAATGCTGCAAATGCGGCATACACGAATGGAGCAAACAGGACAGTTGCGATCGTGAAGCCAAGAAGAATGCGCTTGGCGCGGGTGGCTCTTTTCCTTATGAGTTGCAAACCGATCAGAAGAACGGCGCAGATAATATACGCAATGATGGAAGTGCTGCTGTGGGAATTCTTCGATCCGCGCAATAACCACAATGTAAGGACAAGAAACAGCAGGTTCAGTGTCAGTTTTTTCTTGGGCCAGTTCTCAAAGATTTCCCATGTAAAGTACACCCCGCTGCACATTGCAACCTGTCCCAGGCTGTTTTTATCCGTGCTGATTCCAACCCACTGTTCTTCCGATCCACTCCAGTCATACTGAACTCCAATATTTCTGAAGTACTTGATTGCCAGGATCGACAGCGGGATGTGGAGGATATAAAACCGCCTGAGGAGGGTCCGCATTGCGCCGAGTGGATCGGGCTCGGTAAGCGCAACCAGCACCATCACAAGCGTTCCCGCTGATCGAATCCATCGACGAATTGAAATACCCGGGAAGTTCGACCATATGATGGTCAGCGCCATATAAAAAAACAGCGCTACCACCCATTTATTGCGGCTAAGAATCCTCTTGACCCGTTCCGCTCTCAGGTTAAGCACATATAGCCCGAGCGCCATCAGCAAGATCACTAGCACCTCGTCTATCGGGCTGCCAGCGGAAGAATCTGAGTCCCAGACTCCGGGATGAAGCCAGGTGGATAAAGTCCTGGTGCCGGCAAAGAAAAGCCAGATAAACGGTACCCAGATCCACTGAGAAGGAACCTCTGGTTTTGTAATGAGAACCTGTTCCGAAGCCGGCTGCTTCGCCCCAACAGGCTCCAAAGTAGCCTGCATCACGCGGGACGCTCGGTGCCGGTGCGCAAACCTACGCCTGTCGCTGTTAACAGACTAAGGTAACGATCCGCTTGTGCTTTGGGATTGTGTTTTTGATAGAAAGTGAATGCTGTACGCGCTAGCTCCTTGCGCTCTTCCTGGTTACGATATAGCTCCACAATGGCGTCAGCCATCTGCTCTACATTCTCGGGTTCATAAAATCGCACCATCGTATCGTCAAAGTAGCGAGAGATCACGGCAAGGCGCGGTGCAATGACTGGAACACCCAGATACACATACTCCAGCAGCTTAACCGGAAGCATATATTTGTCGCAGGCAAGATTGCGACGGTTGCCAATGATACCCAGATCCATCCCCGATACCATCTGTGAGATTTGCTCCACCGGGAAGAACTTGCCGCTGAAGTGAATCCTCTCTTCAATTCCCAGTTGACGTGACAACGCAATTGCCTCAACCAGATAATCGCCTGAACCATATATCCACATCTCTACTGGAACCTGGTCAGCGGCCTTGGCTACTGCGCGGACAATCAGATCGATCCCAAGACGATGCGCAATTGTGCCGTGATAGACAATTCGAAATGCGTCGTCTTTCCGTTCCACTGATACTGGTGCGAACAGATCCACGTTCGGCAGGTTCATCAGCACAGTGATTTTGTCTCTTGCAATCCCACAATTCTCGACAAGATAGTCCTTCTGGTTATGGTCCGCACAGAATATATGATCGACAAAAGCTGCCGATATCCGTTGTTCCAGCTTCAGTGTCTTAATCCGCGCATCGTTTTCTCCTGCATCAAACTTCGCCATGTAATTGACAGTCATCAGGTCGTGAACGTCGAGCATTACCCGTGCACCCTGCACCTTCGGGATAATCGCGGCAAAAACCAGCGCATTGGGCATGTTGTGCACATGTATCACATCGTAACGATGGCGAAACGAGCGGGATGTAAGGAAGAAAAATGATTTCAGGAAAAACTTCAAGTAAGACCAAAGGTACATAACTGTGCTCTGGCCTTGGTACTTGTTCATCAGGTAGAAAACGGAGCCTGCTCTGAGAGCACCTGCATTCGACTTTTCATTCTCTCTCAACGCAATTACATCAACCAGGTTTCCCTCGTCCTCAAGCGTACGCACATATGACTTGATTCGAGCGTCATTGATGTAGTGCGCGTAAGCTAGCATGCAAACTTTCATTCGTATATCCGTATTGAGGTGGAGTTGTTAGTTTCGGTACGAAGCAGATACGTCTCGGGCTTTCAGCAGGTGTTTATAGCTTTTCGTCAGCCGACATGACGGTACAAAATGCGTCCAGTCGCCTGCAGAACAGCATCCGGCATCATGGCGAAGAGCTGTTTCGCTATGCCGGAGGAGTGTTGTTCGCTCTCTTCCTTCGACTGCTTGCGCGACCAGCGAACATATGTGAGTGTTGAGGACTTCGCTCCCCAACGGTCCTTGAATGTAATCAGCCCGGGATTATCGGCGTCTGAACGACCGAAATCCATGCTCGTCAGCCCTGCAGTTTTTGCCTCGGTGATCGCTTTCCAGAAAAGAAACGGAGTGCCTCCAAGATTCTGGAATGCCTCATCGGAACATCCGTACTTGTAGACAATTACGTCTTTGTGTTCCAGAGTCAGGATGCTTGCAATCTCGCTCCCATCTTTGAAGGCGACTCGAATCTTTAATCGATTTCCCATGCGGGCGGCAAGGTTTCTGAACCATTCAATAGGCTGCGGCGGTAGCTGATGCCGGCGGCGCGTCTTGACCATGAGCCGATAAAATGCCTGCAGCAAAGGCTCTGAATTGCCATGTTCATATACAAGGGCCTCACGTTCCGCTCGGCGGACTTTTCGCTGTACACAATCTTTATGGAAGCGCTTGAAGAGGTCGTCTAAGCTCGGCCGCAGATCGAGCATATGTAGATAACAAGATGGACGCTTGACCGCACCGTGAAGTATCGAAAGCTCGCTCCGCGGTCTCAACTCCACATACTTCCATGCCCCTGCATCCACTGTTTTCTTCAATTCTTCCAGGATGACGGCTTCAGCATTCGAATTGTCCATCAATGGTTCGCAGTGATCCGAGAACGGAAGAGATACCATACGACGGCCGGTCAGCCAGCTCTTGATTTTGCAAAGTACAACGCCGTTAGACAGCGATGAGGATGGTGGTGAAGTCGTGTAAACCACCGGCGTGTATCCATACGTCTGATGCACAGCTTCCAGCCATGGACGGCTGTGAAAGACGGACGAGGATTCGTGTTGACTTACGAACTCCGGCCATCTGGCATCGCGAAGAGGATTAATGGTGTAAACAGTCACAGCCCTTCCTTTATCGGTAGGTCGTCATTTCTTCAGCGTGTACCGATGCTTTTACAAACTCAGCAACATCGCGCGGTAAAGCACGCCAGGCGGTGTCTCCAAACTGCGCGGAGACGTAGGTGAGGAAGTCCTCATAGAGCGATACAGGAAATTCTGTGCGGCCAGCCCGTCCATCAAATGCAATGTAATCGGGATGAACATTGACGAGCGCTAAGCCGCCATGCCGCGCAACCCAGTCGAGTTTGTGCTTCCAGAGGTCGTTGGTCTTTTCGCCGAGGACCAGGTAGAGTGTCGAATCTTGCGGAAGGCTGTAGGGGAGCTCCACATAACCGGTGCCGTCAGGCCGTTCCACCCAGAACGGGAAAATTGTGCCGGCGCCATCAGATTGTGGCTCAAATGGATCCGTATCAAACGTCGACGCGTCATACAGCACGTCGAGCTGTTTTAGCCAATCAAGATTATGGAACATGAATGCTGACCGGAATCCTACCGCCTGCCAGCGCTTGAGATGCTCATTGATGCGTTCGGCTCCTGTACTGAAATCAGCTTTTGACCGGTACAGCGTGCCATCATGATGCAGATCATGAACACCTACTTCGAAGCCGTGCCCAGTGAGAAAAGATCGAAGCCAGGCTGGAGTCTCATACTCGCCTTCAGGAACGAAGTTAAAAGATGAGCGAAAGCCCAGGTTTATCTCAAGTTCAGCGAGGGTTCTGCTTCGTTCCATCCCCTTCTTGCCTTCGACATCGTGTGTCAGAACAAAGGCGAAGGTCTTTCCTTCAGGCCATCCCGGCCAACGCTCCGGCTGCCCAGCGGTGGTTTCATTAATCGGCCAAACATTGGCACTGCGACGGCGTTGGCGCGAGGCGAGCTGCGTTCGAAGTCTTAATCGCAGGCTGTGCGGTATGGCCGGCTTGATGCAGTAGTATAGATCGATCAGCTTCATATCAATTGCCAGTTCCCTGTGCCTTAAGGCCCACCTGCGATGAGCGGTTGGCGGTGAAAGGCGCCAATGAAAGCGCAATGCCTGCCCAGGACTTCACAAATAGTGCATTTGAGCGCAGCGACTGCAGAAAGCATCGGCGAGCGTTTTCGAGATTGCCAATAGAAAGCTCCTGGCAGCCGAAATCGTAATAACGGTTGGCGGTATACATGGAATTACGCCACTTTTGCACAACACCTGCAAGACCTTGGCGAGTCTTGCGCCCTGCCTTGAGTTGGAGCAGGCGAGCGGTGTTCGATTCAAAGTCTTCAAGTTGCCCATTGCGCCGTCGATGCGCCAGCCGAATTGCGGTCTTCTGCAGTTCGCAAACGTACTGATGGCCAGCCACCGTGAGCCCTTTGGGGTTCAATCGATAACTGACTAGATTTTCATTGAGGTTATAAGCCTGACAGTGTTCGAGAATGCGCAAAACAAGATCGTGGTCTTCAGCAGGTTCGAACTCTTTGCGATACCCCCCGGCAAGTTCGAGAAGCGCTCTTCTGAACATGATGGACGAATGAAGAAAACACCAGCGTTCCATCAACGCCTGCTGAATTGCTTCGTTATCCTCTGGCAGGCGCGCTGTGGAGAGTATTGCACCGTCTGAATCGATATTGTCGTAAACTGCGCAGCCCACAAGACCCGTAAAGGGGTTGGCATCGAGGAAAGCTATTTGCCTCAACAATCTGGATGGCCCACATATATCGTCAGCATCCATTATGGCTATGAATTCACCTCGGGCTGCAGTTAGCGCATCATTGCGTGACACAGCAGCACCCCGGTTCGTTTTATGTCTGATGACCTGCATACGCGGGTCATTGAAGGATTCAAGTATGAATAGGGAATCGTCGGAAGAGGCATCGTCTACGATGAGCAGTTCAAAGTCGCAAAAGGTCTGGGCAAGTATGCTGGCGACCGCTTCATGTAGAAATGGTGCTGCGTTGTAAACCGCCATCACAACGGTCACTCGTGGCGTCTGGCTTTCTTCCGCGGACAGTTTTTGGGGTTCCGTCATAGGTGCAGCGCTGCGAAAATGTTGCTTAAGTTTGGTTGTCGTGAACTTCTTTGCCGTTACATCTGCATAAGAGCAAAGATGGATGAAGGCTGAGCCATAGAATCGGTGAAGTACTTCTTTGAAGTTGAGAGAGGTGTTGCAGGATCAATGCGTGTGGAGTCCGCTATGCAGCGGTTCTTGAGCAAAGCGCAGCGTCTCCTCAGCAACTCTGGCCTGTTGCTCCTGGGTGAGCTGCGGAAACATTGGCAGGGAAACAATTTCGCTGGCCACTCGCGATGCCGCAGGAAAATCATCCGGAGCATACTTCAGAGATGCATAGGCTTTCTGCATGTGCAGGGGAATCGGGTAGTGGATCCCTGTGCTGATTCCGGCGGCTTTAAGGTGTTCCATCAATCCATCGCGATCGTTAGTCCGAATCACATACAAGTGGTACACCGCGTGTGACCATGAAGGCTCATAGGGAAGCACCACCCCTTCAATATCTGCAAGCAGGAGATTGTACTCGGCTGCCCGTTCGCGCCGGAGATTGTTCCATTTCGCCAGGTGCGCTAGTTTCGCATGTAGCAAGCCGGCTTGGATCGCATCCAGTCGTCCGTTGTAGCCTTCCACGTCATGGTGATATTTCTTTGCCTGGCCGTGATCACGCAACATCTTGATCTTGCTGGCAACACAGGCATCATTGGTTGTGACTGCGCCTGCCTCGCCGCAGGCGCCTAGGTTTTTCCCTGGATAGAAGCTGAAAGCCGCAGCGCTTCCCATGGATCCGGCTGTCATCCAGCGATTCAGTTTCCTTGAGAAGTACTCTGCGCCGTGTGCCTGGCAGGCATCCTCAATTACCGTAAGATTATATTTCCCCGCTAGTTCCAGGATGGCATCCATATCAGCCATCTGGCCATAAAGATGTACTGGGATCACTGCAGCAACACGCCGGCCGCTCCGGAGGCTGATGAGTGCGCCAGACTCATCCCGCGTGCACCGCTCCTCCAGGTACTGCTGGAGCTTCTCGACGGACATGTTGTAAGTGCGCTCATCAATGTCGACGAATTCAGGAAATGCGCCAGCTTGCGAAATTGCTTCCGTGGTGGCGATAAATGTATGAGGCACAGTCACCGCAACATCGCCAGGCTGCACGCCGCAAGCCATGATGGCGAATCGCAAAGCATCTGTGCCGCTGCTGACGGCAATCGAGTAGTTGGTATTGCAGAAAGTCGCGAATGCCTTCTCAAATTCCTCCACCATGGGTCCGCCGATAAAACCAGCTGTGTGCAATGCGCGGTGAAACACGCCAGTGAGTTCCTGCTCGAGCTCTACATGCGGAGTGACCAGATCAAGAAATGGAATGCAGTTTGGAGCTGTATTAATAGACATTCAGACCTTCCACGGGCTGTTCGATATAGCGCAGAACTTTAGCTGGATTTCCGGCAACAATGGAGTTCGGCGGGACATCCTTGGTGACAACACTGCCCGCGCCAACAATCGCATTTTCACCAATGCTGGTATTCGAAAGAATTGTGGCCCCCGAGCCGATGGACGCGCCGTTCTTAATCACTGTGCGCTCCACCTTCCAGTCAGCTTCAGTCTGCAGGGTTCCACCAGAAGTAGTGGCGCGCGGATAGCTGTCATTAATAAAGGTCACTCCGTGTCCGATAAAGACGTTGTCTTCAATCACCACGCCTTCACAGATAAAGGTATGACTGGAGATCTTGCAGCGCTTGCCGACACTGGCATTCTTTTGTATCTCTACGAATGCGCCGATCTTCGTATCATCACCAACCTCGCATCCATAGAGATTGATGAATTTCGAGAGCCGGACATTCTGCCCCAGCTTTACGTCATCCGAGATGCAGTTATACGAATTCATAGATAAACCAGAGAACCTTTCTTGCTCATCGATTCGCTGGCCGCCTCCAGCATCTTGACGACACGCAGACCGGCGCACCCGTCGTTAAATGGCTTCTGTCCGCTCGATACACAATCCACGAAATAAGACAGCTCCTGTCGCAGAGCCTCTACTTGTTCCAACTGGGGGGCCCACATATCGCCGGAGCGATAGCTTACAAGAAGCTCGTAGACTCCCTCGCGGTTCGTGATATTGACTCCTTTGTCGTAGACCTTGACCTTCTCGTCTGCTTCCAGGTCATTCCAGACCAGCATCCGCTTCTCACCGCCAAGAAGCGTAGTCCTGACCTTTACCGGCGAGAGCCAGTTGACATTGATATGCGCAAGAACTTTCTCCGGGAAGTAAAGTGTCATGTAGGCTACGTCTTCATGGCCATTCAGATGGTTCTGTCCTGTAGCGACGACTGCCTCCGGTGTTCCTGGAATGAGGTAGTCCATGATGGAAAGATCATGCGGCGCAAGGTCCCAGAGAACATTAATGTCATGCTGGAAGAGCCCCAGGTTGACGCGGGTCGAATCGTAGTAATACAGCTTGCCCAGTGTCCCCTCGTCGAGAAGCTGACCGATTTTCCTGACTGCGCCAGTAAATAGGAAGGTATGGTCCACCATGATCGTGAGGTTCTTCCGCTGCGCGAGATTGATCAGTTCCTCGGCCTGCGCAGAGTTACTGGTGAAAGGTTTCTCAACGAAGACGTGCTTGCCATTTTCCAGAGCAGCCTTTGCCAGCTCATAGTGAGTCCACACAGGAGTAATGACAGCAATGGCATCAATCTCAGGCGATGAGATTACCTCTGCCGCATCCGGAGTCACCTGTATCCCCGGATAAGCCTTTTGCGCGCGCTGCCGGGCGCTTGGGCTCATCTCTGCAATTGCAAGTACTTGAGAGCCTTCCAGAATCGTCAGGTTTCTGACGACATTAGGCCCCCAATAGCCATATCCGATAACACCGAAGTTCACGATCTTTTACCACCCTCTAGAATTTGTGATGAATGTTGCATCTGTTAGTTACGAGGGGAGCGAATGCAGTATGTAAAGAGAAGGATCCTGCTGCAGGATTTCAGCACGCGCCTCTGAGTACCGCGCGCGGAGTACGCACCAGTATCTTGATGTCGAGCCATGGCGACCACGACTTTGCATATTGCAGATCGAGCCGAACCATGTCGTCAAACTTGATGCGGTTGCGTCCGTTCACCTGCCACAGCCCGGTGATTCCCGGCTTCACATCCAATACGCGGCGGCGGTGCCACGTCTGGTAAGTAGCAACTTCATAGGGAATAGCAGGACGAGGCCCAACCAGCGACATATCACCTCTAAGGACATTCAATAGCTGCGGCAGTTCATCCAGGCTGCTCCTGCGCAGAAACTTGCCTACTGGCGTGATCCTTTTATCGCTCGTGAGTTTATAAACACCTTCTCCATTCCCATTCTGCGGTTCGCGCGTTGCTTCCCCGGCGATGAGCCTCTTTACATATTCCCGGTGAACGCTCGGGTCGTTATTGGCCTGCATCGAACGGAATTTCAGAAAGGTGAAACACTTGCCATGTTGCCCAACCCGCTGCTGTTTAAATAGCACTGGTCCCGAAGACGATATTTTGACTGCTATGGCAATCAACAGAAGAATAGGAGAGCAAAGGAACAGTATAAGAGCGCTGCCGACGATATCCATCGCCCTCTTTATGCCTAATAACTGTCGTTTCTCATCATTGCGGCTCGCGAGGTCCGGATAGAGAGTCGCATCGCTCGGGCGGCCATGAGTGTCATGGTCCCAGTCATCCGGGAAGAAGTGGAATGAGATATTGATCTGGCTGAACTGCTCAACTGTTAGCAGATCTCTGAGCGTGTTGCTTATTCTGGTCAGAATCGTACTGAGAACTGTTTTCTTATCGTCAGCTGTAAGTCCTGTAAACATCGCGCCGACGATAGCCCGTTCTTTGTACCATCCAATAACATCGGTTTCTCTCGTCGAGGACAACAGTGCCGATACTATACTGTCCAGGGCTTTCCCCAGTTTCTCCGGGCTTTGATGATTGCCGGCATCCAGCAGCATGAGCAGAAATGGATGCCCCGAACGCTCCGTTCTCTTGCGCTCTATAGCGAGCATCCGGCGAAAGGCCTCTTCGCTGAAAGCTGTGCGTTCTCCAGCTTCGCCAGAAAACAGCAAACGTGCCGCAGTATCGTCAATCGAATCTAATAATGTCACCGAACCCCTCCTTACTCGTTTCGGGTAGTGATTGAACCGATAGGGATATGGATAGAACTCAATGGGGCCTTGAAACGTTAGGAAATCAGAAGGCAGAGGCAGGGTTGCTGATTGCCTCCTGAGGGTCAGCAATAAACGTACATGCCAGCTTTTTTAGTCGCGATTCTCTGGCTCGGAATCAGTCGGCTGGCAGTAGTAGTAGTAGTGTTCGCTTTCAGCCGAGTTTTGAGAGCTATTTAGCAGCGCGCCAATCAGCTTGTTCTGATCGATAGCTTCAAGTCCTCTTTGCAGCCGCCGCTTTTGCGTGACTCCCTGGCGGGCGACCAGGAGAATTCCATCCGCCAGTCGCGACCAGACACTTGTATCAGCAAGCGGCAGCACCGGCGGGGAATCAATAATCACCCAATCAAATAACGTGCTCAATTGTTCGAGCAATGCAGAGAGTCTTCCTGACTGCAGTAGTTCTAGAGGATTAGCCGAAGCACTGCCCGCAGGCAAAAGCCATAGATCAGGACCTTCCAGGCGGTAGATATTCCCAGCTTGAGTACGGTCGCTCTGCAGCCATTCGCAAAGCCCTGGCATCTTGTTCAATCCGAATAACCGCGACAGCGATGGCCGCCGCACATCTCCTTCGAGCAGCAGGACCGTCTGCTGCCTTTTGCGGGCAAGTGCGCAGGCCAGGTTAGCAGCCACCATGCTTTTGCCTTCGCTCGGAATCGTGCTTGTGATCAGTACTTTTTGCAGCGATCGTTCCCGTCTGAGATGCCGCAGCTTAACCCCGAGAAAACGGAACTTCTCTGCTATTAGACTTTCGCTGTCGGTGAAGCAAGGCAGCAGGCCCTGAGCAGGTACTGTGATTTGCAGAGAAGGGAATTGGGCAAGCAGTTCTATGTCGCGATTTGTTGGAGGACCGCCGGCCTTGGAAAGATCAACCGCTTTTGAAATGGCCTCCAGGGCCAACAGTCCAGTGTTCTCCCCAGGTGTCACCAGGTGCTGTTCAGAAACAGTATGGCGCTCAATGACATGCAGTAGATCAGCCGCTGTCGATATTGCCGGCTTCTCCACTCCGGAGCGTTCGGTTTCCGATCTTTGTAGTGCGTCAAATATAAGGCTCATTCTCGCTCACTTGCACAGTCGCATGCACGCCCAGATCAAATTCGCTTGCGTATAGATTAAGGAGGGCATTTGTATCTTGCATCTCTTGTGATGGAACTGCACCGAGACGAAGGTCTCTTGCCACATCATCGATCACGTCTGCAGTAACACTTTGCATCTGTTTTGCATAGGCCGAAATCAGAGCATTCTCGCAAATCGTGTTGATCAAGCGCGGAAATCCACGCGAATGTCTATGTATGGATTGAATCGTCTTAATAGGGAACAGCGTACTCGCTTCGCTGTTCTCCCCTGCAATCTGCATGCGCCGCTCAATATAGCCTTTGCTCTCATCTAAACTCAGCGGATCGAGCCGCGCACGAAGAGCAATTCGCTGCTTAAGTTGCCTCAGTCCAACCGAGTCTAGCTTCTCATCCAATTCAGGTTGTCCCACCAGGACAATTTGCAGCAGCTTATCTTCTTCCGTCTCTAGGTTTGTTAGCAGGCGAATCTCTTCGAGTATTTCCGCAGATAGATGGTGTGCTTCGTCCACAATGAGGACTGTTGTCTGCTTCTTTGATCCGCGCGAGATTAGGAATTGGCTAAGGTCGAACAGCAGTTCGCTTTTGTTCTTGCCCGATGCAGGAATTCCGAAGTCGGCGAGTATGTACTGCAGAAACTCTGTTGGTGAGAGCAGGCTGTTAAAGAGATACGCATACGCAATATCCGGACTCTGTTTCAACAGGTGAAGCAGGCAGCGAAGCAGCAGGGTTTTGCCCGTGCCGACTTCTCCCGTGACTACAACAAAGCCTTTATGCCTCCGCACCCCATAGTAGAGCGCAGCCAGGGCTTCATTATGCCGCTTGGTGGCAAACAGAAACCTGGGATCGGGCGTGAGCTCGAAAGGATTGCGATTGAGATGGAAAAAAGCTTTATACATTGAGGAAAACTGAACCTTAACTGTGCAGGTAGTTGAACGCCGAGCCTGCGAGAATCACGATCACAATAGCTGCGGCCATACCCCACCCCAGCACAATTTTTCTCTTGCCTTGTTGCTCCTTCGACGTGCTCAGAACCTCGGGAATTTCGGAAATCAGCGGTAGTGGCAGCAGATTCTTGATTTCTTTTTCGCTGTGCATGCGGTCATCTATGAATTCAAAGGCTCCCGCCACCAGGGCCCCCAGTACCAGCCCCAGGCCAATTCCAAGCCCGCAGAATTTGACTCGGTTGGGGAAGTCCGGCTTCAATGGCAGACTCGGAGGATCGAGCACACTGAAGCGCTCGCCTTGTTGGAGCAGTTCCATACTTGTTGCCATCTCCGATTGATTTTTCTTTTTCAGAAGGTCGTCGTAATTTGCTTTGGACTGGTCATAGCCCCGGGTCAAATCGAGCATCTGCTGCTCAGTAGCAGGCTCTCGGTTCAACCTAGACTGGTACTCGCCAATTTTGGCTGTCAAGTCTGCAACGGAATGTTCGCGGTTCTTGATTTCCGATTGATTTGCCTGAAGCTGACTCTGCAATTGCAGCAATGGTGAACCCTGAGTAAGCTCTGCCGGATCGCGCGAGATCGCGCTGTCATCGTTGCGGGTATCTGCAGTGCCTTTGTTCTTCAGGTCAGCAATGAGTGTCTCTCTCATCTTCTCTGTCCTGGCAATTTGCGTTTTCAGATTCCGAATATCCGGATAGCTGTCCGTATAACGGGAGCTGAGATCCGCTAGCTGCGCTTTGAGTCTGTCGAGCTCCTTATCCAGCGCCGGCAGACGCGCAGGTGTGCCGTCGGCTGTCCGCGCCGTTCCCGGAAGACTGCGGTATTGGTTGATCAGCGTCTGCAAATACACGTGCTGCTGCTGCGCTGTATTAAGCCCATCCTGTTCGTTTACAAGTTGCTGCTGCAAACCACTCAGGATTTGGAGATTGCTCGCCTGCTGGCTGGGCAGATCTCCTGCATGTTCTGCCTTGAACTCCTTGATCTTTGCATCCTGCTCCGCAAGACGTGTTCGGGCCGTCTCCAGCTGGTCTTCAAGAAACTTGGTTGTGTCTTCTGACTGCTGCTGCCGCACTTCCAGGTTTGCGTTGATAAATAACTTGCTAAGTTCGCCGGTTACCTGCTGGGCTATGTGAGGATCGCGCGATGAATAGTAGATATTAAATGCCGTGATCTCATTTTCCCTGGGGTCGCGCACAAGCTCGATGTCGATGTCCTTGCGCATCCGTTCCACTTTCTCGTCTGGGGTCAGATGCTTGCGGCCTTTGCTGTAGAGGTTCAACTGATCGATAATCAGAAGAAGGCGCGTACGGCTAAGAATCTGCTGGGAGATGCTTTGCAGGCGGTCCTGCAGATTGTCGCTGATATTGGGCGTGACATAATCCTTGGGCATTGTAGGCTGCTGCACCAGAATCAAGGTGCCCGACTTGTAGCGGACCGGAAGAAGCCAGCTTGCTCCCCAAACCAGGAGCCATCCGGCAAAGAGAGGTATCAGGAAATGAATGTGCCGGCGCCGGACAATATCCAGGTAATACTGGATATCGAGTTGACCCGCTTTTTGTTCCTCAATAACTTCTGGCATGTTGTCTCTTATCTTCCCAATGGCCGAGTAAACTGATAGGAGAGGGAAATATACTCACGATTGGAATCAGGTGTCGTAGAGAACACCCCGATGCTGCTGTAACTCTGATGCAGGCGTTGATATCCGAAATCAAGAATGAAGTGATTGCTTAACGGATGCTGCATCGCGAAGGTGCCGGCAAGTGTGTGCCCTCCGGGATTCAACTGGCCCATAGATTGACTGACATTCTTTGTGTTCGCGTAAGCGAACGCTGGTCCAATGGTCCATGTGCGTGCCAGTTGCCAGTGAACAGAGGCATTTGCGTTATCTGCACGGAATGCTCCTATCAGCCCTCCTCCACCGCTTACTAGGTGTAAGTAGCTGGTCGCAAAGCTCATGCGTGTCCCTTGCCATCCCATGCTTGCCATTACAGTAGGCGCCCATGAGTGCGTCGCCGGAAGAGATGTCTCTGAAACGTTATAGTGTTGCGGACCTGCCGACAAAGACAGAGACCAGTCTGGTTTCAGATAAATCGTGTAGAAGAACAGAAAGGCATGAGTCAGGGTTTCACTGTTGATTCCTGTCTGGGACCCATTCTGCAAAGCGGGCAGAGAGCTTTGAATCTGTGAATACTGATAGGTTGTGCCGAAGTACTGTGTTTGCGAAAGACGATAGCTGTAAAAGCCCGCCCCTCCGCGAGAATTCGAGTCAGCAAGACCTGGAACCTGGTTCGGATCAGGGTAATGCAAGTTCGTAAAGCTCCCCGAACCTCCAACCATCCCGTTCCTGCTGAATTGATATGTGATCTCAGTATTTGCGTCGTTCTTGATCTGGTTGGCTATCGGCACGATAACAGGCGACAGCGTGGTCTGTGCTTCTCCTGATATCGCACCGGAAAACCCATAAGGTTGGCCGAACACATTGGATGTTTTTGTGAAGGAATCCCGCAGGCTGGCTGTGATATGAGGACTCAGTCGGTATTGAAAATCCGCACTCAGTCTGTGGTCCGCTTCATTCCTCGAGTTCGTGCGCTGATAAAAGGTAAACCCAGGGCTATAAGAGAATGTCTGATGCAGCCGCGCGGTGGTCTGGTCGAGAGCAATCGTTGGAAAGATCGAGTAGCTCATATCGCTGATTGGCGTAACGCTGGTGCCAGGCAGCACATTATCGTTGTATGCAGAAGTAATGGTGAATCCTGCATGCAGATAATTCGATCGCGCCTCTGAGCCAACCTGAGTAGAGTAGGCCTTCCCGCTCACAGGAGGAGGAGTCCGCATCTCGGTTCCATTGGATGAATCGCCGGCAACCTCAGTCTGCGTCTGTCCCCAGACCGGCAGCGCAACGAAGAGAACAAGGCTTAGATAGATTCGTACAAGCATAACTGCCTCAAGGCACAATGATCGTGTCACGTGGCAAAAGTGTGATGTTCTGTTCAGGATGCTTTCCCTTGATCACATCCTTGTAGTTGAAGGTGATGCGCGTCTCAGCGCCGGCATTTTGCCGCAGAATGTATACGTCTTTCTGTTTGGCGAAGTCCTTGAACCCGCCGGCCACTGCAATGGCATCCAGAACGGTCACTCCATTGGTCAGCGCATAAGATCCAGGCTTTAATACTTGACCCAGGATGTTGAACTTCTCGCTGTGAACCTGCTGCACCATCACGGTAACTTCAGGTTCAGCAATATAGTTCTTTAGCCTGCTGATGATCTCCTGTTCAAGCTGCAGCGGAGTACGTCCCGCAGCCTGTACCTCTCCTGCTAGCGGCAGTGAAATTCTTCCATCCGAGCGAACCGGAATGGACCGCGAGACATCTGGCTCTTTCCACACATTGATTGACAGAACATCGTCACTGGCGATTACGAAGCTATTGTTGTGGGGTTTGTTTGCCGGAGAAATCAGCGGTTGTGCGAGCGCAGCCGTCACACCGGCATTAGAAGGCTGACCATCAGTCTGGCCAGGCGACGCCGGAGCTTGTGCCCACAGTGAACCGGCAACAACTGTGAAGACGATACCTAAGCCGATCCGTTTTATCATCATGTTACTGTTCCTATTGATGAACTACTTCTTAAATTACTTACACAATCTGAGGCGAAACCCATGAATCTACAGTTGAGCGCGCCGGGGCTCCTGCAATCATCGGCAACTCTATGCCGTGTGTGCCCACCGGTTCCACATCGGCTGCGTCAATCTCTATTCCTACCGACTGGGCCAGCATGTCTACAGAAAGTACCAGGCGGTAAAGATTCTTCTTGCGCGTCAGAATTCCTTCAAGGCCTTCAAGCGCTCCGCGCGTAACCCGCACTCGTTCGCCGCACTTCAGAAAAGGATGAGGTTCCGCGCGGCACGGCCCTTCAACGATTCTGCGAACCGCCTCGATCTCATCTTCAGGAATGATGGCGACCCGCTCGCCTTTCGACAGGACCATGTGAACGCCCGGCGTCGTTACCACCTGCAGCCGGCGCCCGAGCCCGCCGCGGACAAAGACATAGCAGGGAAACAGCGGCATATGAAGTTTCTTGTTTCTATCTTTCCAGCGATGCACGGTTTCATAGAGCGGGAGAAAAACATCAAAACCTTTTGCCGACAACATATCGGCAACAACTTTCTCATGCTGATGGCGTGTATAAAGCGCCCACCAGCATGATTCGCCATACAGCTTATCGTCAGTGATGAATGCACTCATCGGTTCTTCTCGCCTCTTTCAGATATAGCTTCGCCCTGTGAGCTACAGCTCCTGATTTACCGCTTGCTATTCAAAATTCAACCGTTGCCCTGAATTCAATTCAGGACTTGAGGGTTACCGGATCGCTGTTATGCAGCTGTTATCCGACGTTATTTATGTGATGAGTTACTGTCTTTCGTATCAACGATTGTTGCTCGCCTCTCTCTTAACCAGCATTTCTCAATCCTGGGTTTCGCAGAAATTTCGCATGAACAATCGTGGATGCCATTGCGAATTCTCCGGATACAGCTGAGCTCTTCGTTGACCGAACCACTACACCACGGCAGAAAACTTCTGCGGCGCTTTCGCCGCTTAATTCAATAGGAAGAACAAATCTCATCTCGATCGCAGTTTTAGGCTCAAGGAAATGATTAGATCGAATGAGCACTCCAATTACGCTGATATTTTCCGTTGTGCCTTCATGCCATCTACTCTCGCCGCGCACACGATAATGGATTGCCGTGCGAATGTCGTACCGCTCGGCCTGGCGCGCATCTTTCTGTAGAGTGGTGGCAACCCGCTTAGACGCCATCGTGTCTCCTAATACCTGCAACTGGGGGACAATTGGGGGTTGCCGGAAGGGGGTTGACCTATGCTGGTCATTCCCGGCATTTATGAAATAAAACTAAGTTAGGCGATAAAAATCAGCAATGGCTCACTAGTACTAGGGTCATAGAACCACCTAGTTCTACGTGGTATAGAACTACTTGGTAGTGTTTTTGTCGCTTTGTCATACAACTGGTTCGCTGATCAATTTTTTTGCGTTGGAGCTGTAACGAATGCCGCGAAAAGATACACCATCTTAAAGGCTTCTTTGACTCCAGCCTCTGTTGCGGATGCATCAGTCTTACGAAAAGAATGAGCTTAATCAGAATTCGCAGAGCGGTCAGTTCGTGAGTCTGTGATTCACTGCGAACAGCGCAAGCTCGAGCCGGTTGGAGACGCCAAGCTTATCGAAGATCGTGCTGATGTGGTGCTTCACAGTTTGTTCGCTGATCGAGCACCGTTGCGCAATATCGGGGTTCGAATATCCCGCGACGACCATGGAGACAATCTCAAGCTGGCGCGGCGTCAGGCCAAAGTCCTTGGGCCTCGTGCCTCCATCTGCCGACGGAGAAACGCTGCGTAGCGCCTTCACCAGATCGGAAACGCTTTCCCGTCCGATCCAGTACTGGCCTCCCATCACTGCGCGAATGCTGTCGAAAAGCCGTTGTGAAGTGGATTCTTTAAGGACAACTCCGCAAGCGCCGAATTTCAAAGCCTGCACAATCTCAGGTTTATCAATGGTGGCTGTCAGGATCAGCGTCCGTCCCTCAAATCCCGAGGCGGAAAGATCGCGCAAAGCATCCATCCCGTCTTTGCGTCGCATGGACAGATCCATCAGGATGAGGTCCGGCTTCAGCTCCTGTGCCAGCGCGACAGCTGCCTCTCCGTCCGGTGCCTCACCTACCACTTCAAAGCCTGGTTCACTTTGAAGCAGTCTGTGCACGCCTTCACGAAAGAGGGAATGATCGTCGGCGATCAGAATACGGACGGTCTTACGGGTTCCATTGCTCACGGGCTCCATGATGAATGCCCCAAAGATGCCAGCTAAGGCCTATATATGTATGTAGGTTCCTGTCAGCGATGGAACTGAGCGACGAGCTATCCTGGGCAACCTCAGTGTACATCAGGAGTGAAATAATTTCACAGTTTTCCCCTTAACATGTTGCAGAGATTACATTTCACTTGGAAAAAATCATGAATTTATTACAACATTGTGGCTTGACAGGGGTTCCTGCCGATGTCACCATCAGTCCACGGCGGAGAGCCATGGCCCGACACACGAAGAGGCTTCGGCATCACAGCTCCCGGCGTGTGTCACTGTACTGGCTTTAGCTGGAGTCGCCTTGGGAAGTGTAGCAATTGCGGAAGGTGCGGGGCAGAACCGCACGACGGGTTACGCTGCTTCGCGTAAGGCATCCATTCTGCATGCTCCCTTTTTTCTCATCGAAAACCTGTCCCGCGAACAAGCCGTCACCATCTTTCGTCTGGCAGCCTCCATTCTCCTGATTTCCGCCGCCGGTCTGCACGGCACAGAAGCATCTTTACGCTTCGTGCTCCTGCTGTATGCCATCTATAGTTTGATCGTTGCCGCGAGTGCATTTGTTTTCCGTCATCTGCCCCGGCTTCTGTTGTTCTTTATTCATTCCTCAGACGTATTCTGGGCAGCACTGATCTGCCTCTTTTCCGGAATCCTCCATAGCCCGTTCCTCGTCCTTTTCCTCTTCGCTCCGGTCACCGCTGCTTACCGCCGCAAGGCTCTCACAACTATTGTGGCAACCGCTGCAAGTGTCTCGCTCATCCTGCTTGAAGCTGTCATTGTCAACCTGCCTGAATTCTCGTTGTTTCACCTCATGGTGCAGCAGCAGCTGCCGGTTGCCTTTGTTGTGAAGGTCTCCATCTTCCTTGCTCTTGGAGTTTTCCTGTCTTATTGGGCATATCAGAGCGAGCAGGAGTATTACGCATATATCGCCAGATCGGCAACGCAGCGCCTTCATCCGCATGCTGGCCTTCAGGCGAATATCAAGGAAATACTGCCTTTCGTTCTTCATGCCTTTGCAGCCAGAAGGGCGATGCTGGTTCTTGCCAGTACTCAGGGCAATAGACTGTTTCTATGGGAAGCCCAAAGCGACAGACAGCTGGTGATGGAACGGCGTAATCTATCCCCAGGCGATGCCGAGAAGTATCTATGGCCCATGCCCGAAGGAAGTTCCGCCATGTGGTGCTCCCGGTTCGCAGGGCATCTTCATTTTCGTCTTCTTGATCGCCAGGGTACGCGCTTCAAGGCCTCTTCCTCAGCCACCTGCGAAGATTTCCCATTGGATCAGCCCTTCCACACGCTCATGGTATCCACGCTTCAATTAGGGAGCGAGTGGACAGGCCGTCTGTTTCTGGTCGATCCGTCTTCCTCCAACCTGCGTCTCCTCTGGCAGTTGGTTCGCGATATCGCGCCCAGCATGTACAACTTTTATGTATCGCAGCACATTCGTGCCCGTGTGCGCGCCATCGAACGCCAGCGTACTGCTCGCGAGTTGCACGATGGAGTCATCCAGTCGCTGATCTTTGCTGAAATGCAGGTCGACCTGCTGCGCCGCCAGATGACAAACCCCACAGTGGGAGTGAATACGGGCGAGGTTCTGAGCAATGTTCAGCTTCTGCTACGCAAAGAAGTTCGCGACCTGCGCTGCCAGATCGAGCAGTTGCGCCGTTCGTCGCCGCCACGCCAGCTTCTGCCTCGCATTGCTGAAATGGTCGAGAAGTTTCAATGCGAGACAGGCATCTCCACAAACTTCTCAAGTGAAGTAGAAGTAGAGAACGACTCCGTCCCGGCACGCATTTCGCATGAAGTAGCGCGCATCGTAGAAGAAGCGCTGGCCAACATCAGGAAACACAGCGGAGCGCGAAAGGTAGAAGTCCGCCTCGTCTCCCGCCCCGAGGGCACATGGCAGGTCATCATCCAGGATGACGGCTGCGGCTTCAACTTCTCCGGCCGCCTCTCCCTGGCCGAACTCAAAGCAGCGCGCCTGGGCCCGCGCGTCATCCAGGAGCGCGTTCACGCAGTAGACGGCGACCTGGCGCTCGAGTCCCACCCCGGCCGCGGTGCCCGCTTGGAAATTCAGTTTGCCTGCAAGTGATGAGCCTCACTTTTTGCCGGTGAGCCTGTTGCGAAAACCGAGAATGTATTTTCTGAAAAGGACTGTGAGAGAGGAACGGCGCTCTATTTTTACGGTGGAATCCTCCTGGATGCGCAAACGGCCACCCTGGAGTACCTCTTCCAACTGCTCAGGAGTTAGGATGAACCTTAATCCTTCTTGCTCTTCCGGCTCTTCATATTCTTCATCCATCGATGAGGTCCTTGGAGGAATGTTCAGCGGCACAAAACGGTATCAGCGCTTCCGTCCCTCATCGCATGCAGAGATGAGTTCCTGAATTGTGATCGAAGGCGCACGCCTCCGACGAGCCTGGATTCTTGCAACGGCTTCCTTGATCTCTGACTCGCAGCAGTCATTTTCACGGACAAGTCTGGTAATAAGTTGACCATGAAGGATAATCACCAGCGTTTGTCCTTTCTCCCTATGTGTCTTTGCCAATCAACGGATACATGATACCCAATCCGCTTCGCGGAGGTCGGTCAATTTGATCGGTTTTGAAGGGGCACGACTTTAGTCGTGCCGTAAACGGTCTTAAATCAGTGCGGCTTTAGCCGCTGAGGGAGTGCTTTTGAACTTGCAATGGACTTTTTCAGCACCCTCCCTAGCGGTAATGCAAAATCCCTCCTGCCCGCTCCGCTTCGTTCTTGACTACTCTATGTGCTGTATAGCATGATATACAGCAGGGGTGAGGGCAGGTGGCACAAATTTTCAAGGCAAGGGTTTTCATGAGCGGCCGAAGCCAGCACGTCCGCATTCCAGCCGAATACCGCTTCACCAGCAAAGAAGTCTACATTCGCCGCGATCCTCAGAGCGGCGATCTGATTCTGTCCCAGGCCCCGGGAAACTGGGAGGAGATATTCACTGCGCTCGATGCAGCGGGCTTTCCGGAGGATTTTCTCGCTGACCGCAGGCAGGGAGTTCCGGAAGTGCGGGAAGAGCTGTGATCCGGCTCTTCATGCTCGACACCAACACCGTCAGCTATATCCTCAAAGGCAAATCGCCGGCAGCACGCGCGCGTCTCGCTGCTCTCGGCCACGAAGAAGTTGCGTGCATTTCTTCCATCACGGAAGCAGAACTGCATTACGGGATCGAGAAAACCCGCAGCGGCCCCGAACGCCGGAACGCCCTCGAATGGTTTCTGGCCCGCCTGCAGATTCTGCCGTGGGGAAGGGAAGAAGCCGCTGTTTACGGGCGTCTCCGCGCCAGACAGGAAGCCATAGGCAAGACGCTGGGCCCTCTCGATACGCAGATTGCCGCGCACGCCGTTTCTATTGGAGCCATCCTGATTACAAACGACAGAGCATTCCATCAAGTCGAGAATCTGCCAGGATTGGAGAACTGGGCAACAGACTTATAAATCGGGGAACGCCAGATTTATTTGTGATGCTCATTCTGATTCGGTCCAAATCGCAGCACATTCCTTATCCCACCAATCCCGGCAACCATGCAGAATGATGTCGCACCACCGAATATCAAAACAAATATCCAGTCTCTTTCCTTGAGGCAAATTACGCACTCATCGAAAGCGTATAGTCCGAACGCGATAAACAGAAGTGAGAGAATCGTGTATCCGGAGCGCTGTAGCAGATTCAGCGATTCGCCATTCCTAAGCCATCGTTGGTTGAATGTCCCCGATTCCCGCTAGCTTTTCTGAACAGGATCGTAGCTGGCAGGACCGTGCAATTCGTCTCGCCCCCGACGTTCGTCCGAACTGTGCGAACTATTTCTCATTACTGTGCGCATGGACTTTCTCTTTTAATCGACCCGGCAAGCAAATTGAACAATCCACCAAGGTCTTTTGCAAATAAAAAACGCCCCGGTTTCGACCGGGGCGTTTTCACGAAGCTGAGAACAACCTAAGCGCGCTCGATTTCCTTCAAGCGAGCAGCCTTGCCGCGAAGACCGCGGAGATAGAAGAGCTTGGCGCGGCGGACACGGGCCGAGCGGACTTTCTCGACCTTATCGATGACCTTCGAGTTGAAAGGGAAGATACGCTCAACGCCCTGGCCGAAGCTCATCTTGCGGACGGTGAAGGTGCCCTGGGGGCCATTCTTGCGGGCAATCACAATGCCCTCAAATGCCTGGAGGCGTTCTTTATCGCCTTCCTTGATCTTGACCTGCACGCGCACCGTGTCGCCGGGCACGAAAGGGGGCAGGTCCGTGCGGTTCAGCTTTTCGGCAAGGCGCTGCATGACGGGATGGATAGACATAGTTCTTTCCTGCAGTTGAATTCAGAACTTTTAGTTTACACGAAAACGTAAGGATTTGCAGGGCTTCGATATCGTTTTATGCGACCTGTCCTCTAACGGAAAATAGGAATAGCTGCCTCTTCCTTGCCAAATCAAACCTCACCATTGCACCCCTGGATACAAGCTCGGAATACGAGATGCCCGGTACAGGGGTGCTCCGACAGTCTGCATGTGCCAGACTGTTTGTGGAGCGCTTTCCGGAGTTACTTCAAATACCTGACCTAGCGCGCAGAGATCATATTCCACATCATTATTTGCGAGTTGTTCTGCATTGCCGCCAAAATTGCTGTAGAGACTGGCTGGCAATACCTGATGGAAAGTAAGGGTCGCAGTTTTTGCACCCTCGTCAATCTGCCACACTGGAACCGTCGTATAACATGCAGGAGCTCCACTTGTACCGCAGGTGTTGCCCGTGGGAAAGATCCTGTCGTCACCGTTATCCATTAAGCCAAGTGAGAATACACCGCTGGTATTCGAGCTGAAGAACGATGGAGCGTGCTGGGCATATTGCCAGTCGGTTGGATCTGTGCCTCCCTGAAGGGTAAAGTCTCCGCCTTCCCCCAAATGCCACAGAATACTGCCGTCCCCTGTGCCATCTGCATAATTGACCTTGACAACCCAGTTCTGGTGCCTCATGGAAACCAGAATATTGCCGTCATCTTTTGAGTAGACTATGGCGTTTGTATGCGTCCAGTCAGGAAACATCATCGGATGGCGGTTTGGGTCCAGATGATTGAATTCATTCCATGCCCATACCGGTTTCAGATTCTGGTCCAGGTCCACAATCACATCGCCGAGCACGGTAGTTGCAGAAGTATTGGTGAGAGGAGGCGTGCTTGTGCTGGACAGCGCCATGGTTGTATTGGCCAGCACCAGCCAATGACCGTTTGGCAGAGGCTCTACATCATGATGGAAGGTATCGACCGTCACATGGCACTCAGTACAGGTAGCGTTCGCAAGTTCTACATTCAGGTCGTCGATTGTAATTTCACGTACGGTATCTCCTGCGAGATTGACTTCACGCATCTCGTTGATTGTCCCTCCAGGAAGTGCTCCATTCAGGGGATTGCTTGAATTTGCCCCGATGGTCATCAGGAAATCCCCATTGGGCAGCATTTTTACGCCGTCAATAAAGTTTAAAGATGCATTGCCGGGGTCAGCATACGTCCACAATATGTTGCCCGCAAGATCGGTCACTACTACTCCTGTCGCATTACCGTTCAGAGGGTTCAGCAGCTCCAGTCCCGGTTGCGGTGTCATCCCTGCTGTCGTTGTTGCTGTCACACTCAACCGCATATTTGCCGGCACAGCTCCCGTTGTGAAGGTATGGTCGCTGTCCTGTGCCGTAATGCCGTTGTCAAACTCTATTGCAGCCTGTATGTGATACGCGGTGCTGGCGCGCATGCCCGCTACATAAATGCTCACAGTGCCGCCGGCCTTGGATGTTGACTGGCTCCATGTGCTCAGGCCGTAGTTAGTATCTGTCCCGAAATTGACTTTCACACTGCCCGGAAAAGGCAGTGTCATGGTGTAGAGCGCGACCTGAGGATTATCGGTAGCTGTTACCTGTCCGGCAGACAAAGTCGAGGAAGTTCCTGTAATCGCGACCGTCAGCGGAGTTCCCGCGGACACATTGCTGAAGCCCATGTTCAATGTAGCGTTCTGTGTTGCAGGCGCAGAAGCTATTGTAGGTGTGTACTTGACGATAACATCGCAATTGGCACCCGCTGCCAGTTGTTGGCCGCATGACGTGCTTGAGTCAATGGCATAGCTCGCATCTCCGCTCAGCGCAGGGCTCATGGTCAGCGTAGATTGGCCTGTATTGGTGACCGTTACAACTGTTTTGCTGAGAGGATTGTTCACTAGGTTATTCCCGAAATCGAAAGCCGTCGTGCTCAACGAAGCAGCCGTCACCGGTGCGGTAACGGTTAAAGCTGCGGTCGCATCATGTGTGAGCGTGCCCGAAGTTCCTTTAAATGAGATGTTGGCTGTGCCGGCTGCGGCGCTTGCGTCCGCCGCTATACTTATCTGTCCCTGTGAGCCCGGTTTGAGGGACAGGCTCGATGGTGTTGCTGTTATCCCCGTGGGAAGTGACCCGGCTGTCACAGTAACATCCCCGCTGAAGCCGTTCACCGCCGTAACCACAACTGAGATTGTCTGTGCAGCGCTGCCCGGAACTACTGTGATTGTTGATGGAGCGGCTATGACAGAAAAATCAGCTTGACCTTGGGGCTGAGTCGATGTCTGGCTCGGGGTTTCATTATGATTCCCGCCGCCGCAACCAGTAAGAGCAGAAGCCAAAAGAAGGACACCGAAGGAAAGAGCATGCTTCATCACGCCTCCAGGTACATCCAACTCAAAATTGGTACATCAGACCCGAAGGACGAGAGCCTTTTGTAGAAATAGGCTGTTCCGACGGGGATCTTCGGCAGGGAACTTCTTTCTGCCCTCAAAGCCCGAAATTCTACGCGCTTATTGGGTATGTAGAAAATCCTTTTTTAGAGGGGAATGTAAAGTTTTTACTTCAATTGAGCCAGGAATTCCTGATCTTCTTTGGTCAGCGGAGCGTTTTCTAACAGATCAGGTCGGTTCCGCCATGTCTTCTCAAGCGCTCGTTCCCGCCGCCACCGGCGAATCTGGTCATGGTTGCCGCCGGACAAAACTTCCGGCACCGACAGTCCGCGAAACTCTGCCGGCCGCGTGTAGTGCGGATAATCCAGCAACCCTCCAGCCCCATGCGTCGAGCGCGGCGGCCCATCCTCATTTTCCGGAAAGTGGGCATCAGGCTGCCCGAAGCTCTCATAGGCGCTTGAAGCCTCATTCCCCAGCACTCCCGGAATCAGCCGCATCGTGGCATCGAGGATCACGGCAGCCGCCAGCTCTCCACCAGAAAGAACATAATCTCCGATCGAAAGCTCGCGGTCGCAGAAGAGCTCATTCACACGCTCATCCACACCCTCATAGCGCCCGCAAACCAGAACAACGTGCTCCAGCACTGCCAGCTCCCGCGCCGTGGACTGGGTAAACCTGGCCCCTTGCGCCGAAAGCAGAATGACCGTCTCTCTAGAGAGATCGCGCTCCGTCCTTAGCCCGACACCCAGCGATTCAATGGCCTCAGCCAGTGGCTCAGGCTTCAGCACCATGCCTTCACCGCCGCCGAAAGGACGGTCATCCACCGTGCGATGCCTGTCATGCGCAAAATCCCGAAGATTGTGCATCTCGATGCGCAGCAACCCGCCGGCAATACCGCGTTTAAGCACGCCATGACCGAGGATGCCCGAAAAGAAATCCGGAAAGATAGTGACGATGTCAAAATGCATGGAGCCTGTCTCTTCAGAGTACACAGAGCGCGTGGGGCTGGAATTAGTTTTAGTGATTACTAATGAATTGTCATCCCGACCGGAGCCGAAGGCGGAGGGACCCGCAGTTTGCTTCCGGCTACACTAAACGATTCTATATACAGTCGCAAAACCCAGAAGCTCTACTCGCGATCAGCATTGATATCAAGCAGCCCCTCCGGCAGTGACATCTCGATGCGCCGATGTTCCAGATCCATCTTCCGCAGATAGGCCTTCACAAAGGGAACAAGCAGCTCTTCATTGCTCTCAGCCGGCTTCAGCACTAGCAGGGAAGTGCCGGCACTCTCACGGTCCACCGCAACAATCTCGCCAACGGAACGCGGTTCGCCGCCACCCACATCCACCACGCAGCATCCGATAAGGTCCGAAATATAAACCGAATCCTCATCGAGCGGCGCGCGTTGTTCCCGCGGAATGGCAACATCCAGCCCGCGCAACGCCTCAGCATCCGAGATCGTCTCGATCCCGGAAAACTTCAGAACCACGCGGCCTTTATGCAGCCAATGGCCTTCAAGAGTCACAGACCGCAGCAGTTCACCCGCGTCATCGAGCAGCGCCAGTTCGCGCCGTTCGCCGAAGCGTTCCGGAAAATCCGTGAGGATCTCTGCAAGTATCTCGCCCTGGCGTCCTTGCGGACGGACGAGATGCGCAATCACGATCCACTGCGGTTCGTTGTGCATTCAGGGGGAGCGAGAAAAAGACTTACTCGCCGGGGGTTAATTGCACCTTGTGTTCTTCCAGAATGTCGAGCGTGTAGCGGTGATGGTGTTTCATGCTGACCGCGCCCAGGATCGTACGCATCGAACGGGCCGTACGTCCCTGTTTGCCGATCACCTTGCCTACATCCGTCGGAGCCACACGGAGCTTCAGCACCGTGCTCTCATCCCGCTCCACTGCTTCTACAATTACAGCACCTGGGTCATCCACCAGAGCCTTCGCGATCTCGGTGACTAGTTCCTGCATATTGTCTGGCTTCTGTTCTAACATCATCGTTCTGCCCCCACCTTCGAGAACCAGCTGTCTCAAGGGCTGGCTCATACTAACAGTTCACTGTGAGGGAGGACAGTGCTTTCTAGTGTCTCAATTTCGTATTACTTCCGGCACTTCAAGCAGATAACCCATCTTTAAAGTTGGGAGAGAAGCCGGACAACAACCCGGCACCAGAAGCTAAGCCGCAGCTGTTGTCTTCAAAAGACGCTGCACCGTGTCGGAGAGTTGCGCGCCCTTGCCCGTCCAGTAGTCAATGCGCTCGCGCTTCAGGTCAACGGTTGCCGGAGTGGTACGAGGATTGTAGGTACCAACCACTTCCACTGAGCGACCATTGCGGGCGCGATCCTTCTCAATCACTACCACACGGTAATAAGGCTGCTTGCGGGCGCCAAAACGCGCCAGACGAATCATCAGCACAGGTAAATCTTCCTTTCAATCCTGGTTCTGTTTTTTGGGGAGATGTTTCTGAAGCGGCCGTGATAAGACACAGGCGCACACAACACCCAACGCCTTAGTATAGCAGGGATTTCAAAAAATGATCCTTCGACCAATTGTCATCCCCGCCGGAGCAATTGCAGGTTGTCATTCTGAGCGCAGTCGAAGAACCTGCAGTTTCTTTCCGCCTGCACGAATTCCTGATACGACAAGTCAATTCAGTTCATCAGGCCCCTCTGCATGCTTCAGCGTCCCTTCCACATCCACTGGCGGTAGATTTTTCATCTACCGCGTAAGAATCTCGCCGCAGAAAAGCAAAAATTTCCTCGCCTTGGACACGCTGATGCTGAATCTCCGCAAGTCGCAAGTTTTCTTCTGTTTGTAACATTCCTGTGAAGCAACAACTATGCTTTCCAATTTACTAAGGGACTGCCGGAAAACATATTTCCCCGGTATGGAGGATTACCATGCAAAAGCTTGTTGCCAGTTCGCTGGCAGCCTTGCTGGTCTCTGGCCAGTTGATTGCCCCAGCCGCTGCAAGTGCTCAGCGGGACAATGACACCGCGACGCCCATCAAGCACCTCGTTGTGATCTTTGGTGAAAACATCTCCTTCGATCACTACTTCGGAACCTACCCCAATGCCGTCAATCCGCCGCTCGGCCCACATTTCTATGCCGCGCCCAACACGCCGACCGTAAACGGACTGAACAGCGCTCTGCTCAACAACAATCCGAATTTTCTGAATACGACGCTCAATGGCGGCGGAGCTGCCAACCCCTTCCGTCTGGACCGCAAGCAGGTCGCTACCGCTGACCAGGACCACGACTACACGCCGGAACAGCAGGCCTTCCACGGTGGCCTGATGGATGGCTTCCCTGCCTACACCGGAACCCCTGGACCTCCGCCTACCGGGCAGACAACCAACGGTCTCGTCATGGGCTACTATGACGGCAACACCGTCACCGCTCTGTGGAACTATGCGCAGCGCTATGCCATGAGCGACAACTCGTATGACACCAATTTCGGTCCTTCGACTCCTGGTGCCATCAACCTCATCTCCGGCCAGACCAACGGCATTACCGACCAGAGCAATGCTACTGGCGACGTCATTGAAGACGGCAACGGCGGCTACACGCTCATCAGCGACGCCGATCCGGTGGGCGATGTCTGCTCCACCACCACAGGTGCTCTCGTACAGTTCGGCGGCCAGAACGTCGGCGACCTGCTCAACGCCAAGGGCATCACCTGGGGATTCTTCGAAGGCGGCTTCGATCTCACCGAGAAGAACCCGAACGGCACCACCGGCTGCAGCCGCTCCCATACCTCCGGCTACACCAACAGCGCCAAGGCCGACTATATCCCGCACCACCAGCCCTTCCAGTACTACAAGACGACTGCCAATCCGAAGCACCTGCGGCCCTCTGCAGTGTCCATGATTGGAAAGACCGATCAGGCAAACCACCAGTACGATACCAACGACTTCTTTACCGCTGTGCGCGCCGGCAACATGCCTGCCGTGAGCTATCTGAAGGCCCCTGGCTATCAGGACGCCCACGCTGGGTACTCTGACCCGCTCGACGAGCAGACCTTCGTCGTTTCGGTTATCAACTTCCTTCAGACTCGTCCCGAGTGGAACTCCACCGCCGTTGTCATCGCCTATGACGACTCCGACGGCTGGTATGACCACCAGATGAGCCCCATCGTCAACCAGTCAACCACCGCCGCCGATGCCCTCACCGCTTCTGGCCAGTGCGGCAACGGCACCGATACAGCTCTGCCCGGCCTCACCGCGGCACATGCGCAGGGACGCTGCGGCTATGGCCCGCGCCTCCCGTTGCTCGTGATCTCGCCCTGGGCAAAGCACAACTATGTTGACCACACCACCACGGATCAGACCTCGATCCTGAAGTTCGTGGAAGACAACTGGCTTGCCGGAGAGCGCATTCAGGGCTCCTTCGACACGCTGGCTGGCACTCTGAACGGTATGTTCAATTTCAATTCCCGCTTACCTTCAAACGCCGGCCTCTATATCCTCGACGAGACCTCCGGCGAGGTGCTCCACGGCGGCGGCTTATACTAACCAGGCGCAAGCCGTCACGAAAATATGGGGATGGCTTCGCGCCATCCCCACGTTTTTTATGTCGAGAAGACTCATTCCAGTCGGGCGAGGCTGGGTGGCCCATTCAAGCCTTCATTTGGCTTGAGTGGGATAGCACGAAAGCTAGGGCGTAGGCTGTCTGACGGATAGGGTTTTCGGTAGAAGCACCGGCCTTTAGGCCGGTGAAAGAGGATCGAAAACATAGGGGCTTTGGCCCCGGACAGCATGCGAATCGATTCCTTAGCGGTTTTCTTGGCGTCCTTCGCGCCTTGGCGGTAGATTTTCTTTTAAGCAAATAGCAAGAGGAATAAGTTTGATCACACGTAGAAGTTTCCTGGCCATGAGCGGCAGTTTCTCGCTGGCTCACATGCTCCCCGCGCCTCCGGATGCCCAACAGCTCGACCCATCCACGTTGCACCCATATGTTGACCCGCTACCCATCCCCGTAATCGCGAAACCAGCAGGCACGCGCCAGCACCCTGAAGACACAAAGCAGCAGATCCCGTACTATCGCATCCCCATGCACGAAGCGATGATCAAAGTTCATCGCGACCTCCCGCCCACGCGCATGTGGACCCTCGGCGGCAGCTTTCCTGGCCCCACTTTCGAAGCGCCCATTGCTCAGGGAATGATCGTCGAGTGGGCCAACCAGCTACCCGCGCGCCATCTGCTGCCCATCGACCACGCGCTCCACGGAGCAGAAGCGAGCCTGCCCGAGGTCCGCGCCGTCATCCATCTCCACGGAGGCCGCACGCCCGCAGCCAGCGACGGATACCCCGAAGACTGGACCGTTCCCGGCAAGTCACAGACCTGCTTTTACCCATCAAAGCAGCACGCCGCCATGCTTTTCTACCACGACCACACCATGGGCATAAACCGGCTGAACACCTATGCCGGCATGCTGGGCATGGTTCTCCTCCGTGATGACCGCGAGAATCCTCTCACGCTTCCGAGAGGCAAGTATGAAATCCCCTTGATGATCTGCGACCGCATGCTCAGGACCGACGGTCAGCTCGAATACCCCGTCTCGGAAAAGAAAGGCCAGGTCTGGGTGCCCGAGGTCTTCGGCAACGCCATCCTCGCCAACGGAAAACTCCTGCCCTATCTCGAAGTCGAGCCGCGCCTCTATCGGTTTCGGGTAATGAACGGATCAAACGGCCGCTTCTTCCGCTTCTCGCTTGAGAACAGCGCCGAGTTCTATCAGATCGGCTCCGACCAGGGCTTGCTCGTCGAGCCGGTCAAACTGAAACGCATCACCATGGCCCCGGCAGAGCGCGCCGACCTGCTCATCGACTTTAGTTCAATGGCCGGGCAGAATGTCGAGTTCGTGAGCGACAGCTTTTCCATTCTGCAATTCAGGGTAGGGAAGTCATCTGCCGGCGAGCGCGGCGCCGTCCCCGAGCAGCTGTACCAGTTCGAGCGCCTCGCCGAGTCCAGCGCCGTAAAAACCCGCCGCCTCACGCTCGACGAAGAGATGGACGACATCCAGCGCTCCATGCGCATGCTCCTGAACAACACCCCCTGGCACGCTCCGGTGAGCGAAAAGCCCGTGCTCAATACCACCGAAATCTGGGAGCTGGTCAATCTTACCGACGACTCGCATCCCATCCACCTGCACCTCGTCCGCTTTCAGGTCCTCGACCGCCGCCGCTTCGAAGTCTTCCACTACCAGCAGACGAACGAGCTGCGCTTCACCGGCCCCATCGTCCCGCCCGACCCCAACGAAAGAGGCTGGAAGGACACAGTACGCGCCGACCCGGGAATGGTCACCCGCATCATCGTCCCCTTCGAAGGCTACACAGGCCGCTACGTCTGGCACTGCCACGTCCTCGAACACGAAGACAACGAAATGATGCGCCCCTTCGAAGTAGTAGAGAAATAGCTCTATTTGGATGTGGTGAAGATACAGGTCTATCTAAAAATTGTTTATGTGAGCGCTTCACCCACAAGTCGTCATTGACGTTGTCACAGAAGTAGCGCTCCCCACAAAATTGTCATCCTGAGCAAAGTGACCGAAGGGAACGGAGTCGAATCGTTGCGAAGCAGCGACCGCTTTTTCGCATTGGCAGTCATCACATGGGTGCCCCAGGTTCGCGAAGCTAACCTGGGAGTTTTGCAGGATGGCAGGTGCCTCATCCCTTTCATCGGCAGTTCAACGGGGAGGGTGGTGGTCTGAGCCAGGAGAACCAAGCAGAGGCTCAAAAGAGCCTCCAGCCTGCTGAATAAGAGATTCTACGACTTCCAGGTCAGTTCTCATTGTTCTTGAGGATCATTAGAGCGCTTTCCCAGATTGATCCGCCTCGATACGGGCCGTCCCCTTCAGCATCGTACTGAGGTTCGTCGAACCAGACCCAGTAAATAGTGTTCGTTCCGAGAGCGCTTTTCTCTTGCCGGGTGAGTTCTCAGTCCCATGGTTCAGAAATGGCGGTAACCGCGTCTGGCGGTTTCGAAATCGTGCCGGTTGCACCTCGAGCCCAGAAGAAGTCATCGGAGACCCGCACTCGATCTCCCGCATCAAGCTTGTTGCTTTCCATGTATTTGAGCCCTGTCGCTAATAGTATGCGCCAGATACCCCATTCAAGCCTTCGTTTGGCTTGAGTGGTCAGTTAGCGGAGCCTGCTTCGAGCAGAAAATTCCCTCTGCGTACCTCCGCGAACCTCAGCGTCCTTTGCAGTGAAAGGTTTTTACTGATTCACCCCGGAAGCCAGAAACCCGCCATCCACCACTAGCACCTGCCCGGTGACATAAGAAGCCGCATCCGAAGCAAGATAAATCGCCGCCCCGACCACCTCTTCTGTCTTCCCGAACCGCCCCATAGGAGTCCGCATCAGCAGCTCCTTGCCTCGCGGAGTGCTGTCCAGCAGCTGTGCATTGAGCGCCGTCCGGAAGACCCCGGGAGCAATCGCATTCACCAGCACGCCATTTTTCGACCACTCCACGGCCAGCGACCGGGTAAGCGAGGCCACCGCCGCCTTGCTCGCCGCATAAGCCGCAACTTCTGAGAGCGCAACAAAAGTATTGAGCGAAGCAATATTGACGATCCGCCCATAGCCGCGCTCAAGCATGTGCTTGCCGAAGATCTGGCAGGAGCGGAGAGTCCCCGTAAGGTTCACATCGATGATGCTCTGCCACTCATCCTCAGGAAAGGTAAGCGTAGGCGCGCGCTTGATCTTGCCGGCGCAGTTGATGAGGATATCGACCTTGCCGAAGTGCTCAAGCGTCTGTGCCAGCAGGTTTTCGAGCGAAGCCCGGTCGCTCACATCAGAAGAGACGCGCAGCGTTCGCCTGCCCCGCGCTTCAATCTCGGCGGCAGTCTCGTCGACCTGCTCCTTGCGCCGTGCCGAAGCAACAACATCCGCGCCCGCCTCAGCAAGTCCGATACTGAGCGCACGCCCAATCCCCGACGTGCCGCCAACAATGACAGCAATTTTCCCTTCAAGACTAAGAGGATGACCCATTCGTATTCCTATGATTTAGTGTTGTCATCCTGAGCGAAGCGAAGGATCTGCTTTTTCGCTCTCCTCAGGATAGAACTGCAATCAGAACTGGTTAGCCCTTCACCTGGGCATGACCAACCGCAGCACCGGCCTCTTCTGAAGTCACCCCAAGAAACACAGGCCCAATATGCCGCACAAAAAGATTCTCGGTAACATTCCGCCCCACAACCGCCTCATTCGCCTCCAGCAGATCAAGATAACGGTCGCCCATCTTCGCCGCAATCTTGAACCCGACATGCAGCAGCTGCCGCAGGCTGCTGTTATAAGCAGGCGAATTAGGATCATGGCGCAGCGCCGAAGTGTACTGATCGGACGACCACCCCGCCACTTCCTCCGGCGATGGCAGCTTCTTCGGATCGATATCGATCACCGTCGCATAAGGCCCGCACAGCTCTTCACGATGATCGTAGGCCTGGGCATAGATTTCCTTGGCCAACGCCAGCCCGTCGCCGCCCGCTTCCGCCAGTCCGATCAATTCTTCGAGCCACGTCGTGCCCGCGGTCTTGAGGTGCACGCCGGCATTAAATCTGCGGATGGTCTTATGAATCGCGGCATAGATGGAAAACTTATCGCTGCCCGAGTGCACACTGAGCTTCAGGTCCTTCGGCAGTCCGTAATGCTTCACCGAATGAGCAATTGCCGCCACATCGAGAGCAAATTCCTTCTCGAATTGCGCCACATCGCCTACATAATCGACACCCTTGTTAAACCGTCCGCTGAATTTCGGAGCAATCGTCTGTAGCGGAATCTTCTCATCTGCCGCAGCCGCCAGGATAATCAGCAGTTCTGCAGGAGTCTGCGGCGAATCCGTCTCGTCCATCGAAACTTCTGTGATGAAATTGCCCTCACCCTTGTGTGCCGCAATCTTCTGGTAAATCACTGCCGCCTGCTGCACCGCAGCAAGAAACTGGTTCGCCACCTTCTCCAGAAACTCGCGGGTGATCGTCAGCGGTTCGTCAATGCCATCAATCCTGATCTCGCCCAGGAGCTCCGGATGCCGCTCAATGAATGTCGCAACCGCAGCCGGAGTCGCCGGCGTTCCGATCAGATCGGCAACATCAATGGTGTAGAAATCGCATGCTGGCAGAAAGCGATCGACCGTAGTAAGTCCAATATGGTCTGCATCGCAGAAGTAGGGCTTCGTCCAGCCCAGCGCCTTCACCGCTGCATCCGCCGCGATGCGCGTTGACACAGGTTCCGAGCCAATGATCGTGTGTTCGCGGTTCGACTTGTTCCATACAGGTATGACCTCGACGCCGGCCTTCGCCGCCTGCACGCAGGCCGCCAGCTGCGCCTTGGCCTGATGTACGAACCTGTCGCCTGTTCCGATCGAATACTTCGGCAGGGTGAGAGCGCCCATTCCGCCATGCTCCTTGGATTACGATTTGAACCGGCCGCGATAGGCCCACAGCCCAAGACCGGGATTGGAAATAAAGAAAACCTCTTCGCCATCGACGGTGTTGTAACCGTTCGCCAGCTTTTCCGGATCGTACTTCGCTGTCATCATCGCAAGATCGGCATAGCGGAAACCAACGCTCTCCACTTCTTCCTTGGTGAGCGATCCCGGACAGTAAGTAATGTTGAACCGCCCCTCCGACGACCCATGAATCAGATGCGCCGCTGCGCTCAGGTCAGCAGCAAGCTCCGGATTCTTCTCCACCGCTTCGAGCGTATACGGCGTGCCGCGATATCCATACTTGCGGATCAGCACATCAATCCCCGGATCTTCGCCAAACTCCTTCACTCCGGGAGCAAGCACTATCAATTCGCCTTCATCAGCAAGCGCCATGCGCGTGCGGTAGATTGATTTATTCCCAAGCCAGGTGCTCTTGAACTCATGCGGCTCAAGGTAGACGACGGCCTTCTTGATCGGCTTATCCAGCATCTCGAAATTCACTTGAAGGCTCAGATCGGCCGCGCGAAGAAAGCACTCGACATTGTCCCCAATAAAGAGCCCGCGCACCGCCAGATGCCCCTCAGCATTGCGGCTCACAACCGTGTGCACATAGACAATCGGAATGTTTTTCAGAAACGTATTCGAGGCATAATTCAGCACCTGGCGCACCGGATTATCCGCGCGCCCCATGATGCGTTCCATGCCGTAAACCGCGCCCAGATAGTGGCTGCGGTTGATGCCCTCGCGTCCGCCTGTGCCCACAAGAATGTTCTTGTTGTAATTGGCCATGCCGATCACTTCGTGCGGCACCACCTGGCCAATCGACAGCACAAGATCGAACCCGCCGCCCGAAATCAGCCTGTTCACCTGCGCCGGCCAGGCATAATTCAGCTTGCCTTCTGATTTTTCGCGGATGAAATCCGCCGGAACCTCACCCAGAGTTTCAATGTCTGTCCGCCAGTTGTGCGCGCGAAACAACGAGTGCGGCACTTCGCCGAACATGCGCGTCAGGCTTGCCGGCGACATGGCGGAATGCGTGCCCAGAGCAGGCAGAATCGTCTCCAGCCTCCCACCGTAGTATTCCCACGCGTAACGTGTCAGTTCACCGGCGCGCGAGTGCACCCGTGTCTGATCAGGAGGAACAACAAGCACACGCCTGCGCTCTCCCAGCGCATCCAGCGCTTCAAAGAGCATGGCTTTAAGCTGTTCCGATGTGAATTCAGTCGTGCCGCTTCCGGCGCTGAGGTAAAGGCTCATGAGCTTACGTTTTCAGTGTACGCTGAATTCAAGTGGTATGACCACCCCGAAGAGCGCTTTGGGGTGTGGATCACTTTGATCGTTTTTGAAGGGGCACGGCTTTAGCCGTGCCGTGAAGACTGCCGCAGGACAGGGCTTTTAGCCCCTGAGGGAAATTCTGCCCCCTTCCTCAGACCTCAACTTTTTTCAACCCGGGCGCCAGCGCGTTCAAAATAAGATACGCAATCAGATAAGCCGAGGCAGCCATGGCGAAAAGCGATGCATAGCTGTGCGTGATCTCCAGAATCTTTCCCGTTGTGATGGAAAGGAGAAATCCGCCCACCGACCCGGCCATGCCGCCAATGCCCACCACGCCGCCCACAGCGCTCTTCGGAAACATATCCGAAGCCGTCGTAAACAGGTTGGCTGACCACGCTTGGTGTGCCGCAGCCGCAAGGCTCAGCAGCGCAACCGCCATCCACTCCGAATTTGTCCGCCCGGCAAAGAAGATGGGCACAACCGCGACAGCATAGATCAGCATCGCCGTCAGGCGCGCCTTTGCCATCGCCATTCCTGTCCTGCGGTGGAAGAACGAAGGAAGCCAGCCGCCCCCAATGCTTCCGATCGCCGACGCGTTGTAAACAACAATCAGCGGCAGCCCCAGGTGCGACAGGTCCAGGTGAAAGCGCGCATTGAAAAACTTCGGCAGCCAGAAGAGATAGAACCACCAGAAAGGATCGGTAAGAAATTTCCCCATCGAGAAAGCCCACGTCTGTCTGCGCACAAAAAGCTTTCCCCATGAAATCTGCGCCGTCGGCTGAAATGGATCGGAGAGGATATGCTCCAGCTCAGGTGGATTGACCTTCGGGTGCTCTGTCGGCTTGCGGTAATGCGTCAGCCACCAGGTGATCCAGGTAAGGCTGAAGATGCCGGTTGCGAGAAACGCTGCGCGCCAGCCGAAGCGCAGCGTGATCCACGGAATCAAAGCTGGAGCAAGAATCGCGCCGACATTTGTACCTGAGTTGAAAATACCCGTCGCCAGCGAGCGCTCGCTCTGCGGGAACCATTCAGCAACAGTCTTAATGGCAGCCGGAAAGTTGCCCGACTCTCCAATCCCAAGAAAGAAGCGCGCAATGCCAAATCCCAGAGCCGAGCGCGCCAGCGCATGGCTCATCGCCGCAAGGCTCCAGATACCCATGATGACGGCATAGCCGATGCGCGTTCCCAGCTTATCGACCATGCGGCCCGCAAGAATCAGGCCGATCGCGTACGCCGCCTGAAACGCTCCGATAATGTAACCATACTGCGTCTCCGTCCAGCCAATGCTGTGCTGCAGCATCGGAGCCAGAAGACTCAGCACCTGCCGGTCCATGTAATTGATCGAAGTAGCGAAGAAAAGCAGTGCGCAGATTGTCCAACGCACATTGGTCTTACCAGGTTTGGCAACAGCCTGGTCAGAAAGCGGCTGAGATTCGGTCGAGTTCCCTGAGAGAGTCATGCAAACTGGCCTTCGCTTGGTTATATCTGCGTGTTGTAGCGATGGGCAAGACGAATCGCTGTCTCAGTCCCTATAAACGGTATGCTTTGCGCACGAGGTTTACTGTTAAATCCTGCGCCAGCTCGAAAGCCTCGTCTTCTTCCAGACGATGCTCGGCAACCAGCCGCGCTAGAAATGCGCAGTCCGTGCGCCGGGCCACATCATGGCGCGATGGAATGGAAAGAAACGCGCGCGTGTCATCGTTGAATCCAACCGTGTTGTAGAAGCCCGCCGTCTCCGTCGCCAGCTCGCGGAAGCGCATCATGCCTTCAGGGCTGTCGAAGAACCACCACGGCGGTCCCAGCCGCAGGCAAGGGTAATGCCCTGCCAGCGGAGCCAGCTCGCGGCTGTATGTCGACTCATCCAGAGTAAAAAGAATAATCGTCAGCGAAGGCTCGTTGCCGAATGCATCGAGCAGCGGCTTCAGCGCGTGAACATAATCCGTCGTCGTCGGAATGTCCGCGCCTGAGTCCCGTCCGTACTGCTCAAAGATTTTCTGGTTGTGATTGCGGAAGCTGCCTGGATGAATCTGCATCACCAGCCCATCCTCCACGCTCATGCGCGCCATCTCCGTCAGCATCTGCGCGCGGAAAAGTTCCTGCTGCTCGGTCGTCGCTTTTCCTGAAAGAACAATATCGAATAACGACGCAGCTTCCTTCGTGCTCAGGTTTGCCGTGTTCGCCGTAGGATGGCCATGATCGGTCGCCGTAGCTCCGAGCGTCTTGAAACGCTCGCGGCTCTTGCGCAGCGCATTCACATAGCCGCCCCATTTGGCCGTGTCCTCGCCTGTCAGCTCTCCTAGGCAGTCAATGTTCTTCCTGAATCCATCGAACGCAGGATCAACTACCGAATCAGGCCGGAACGTCGGCACAATACGCGCCTTCCAGCCCGACTCGCGGATAGCGCGATGATTCTCAAGCGTATCGAGCGGCGAATCCGTCGTAGCCAGCACTTCAATGCGAAAGCGCTCATAAAGCGCGCGCGGAAGAAACTCCGGCTGCTGCAGCTTCTCGTCGATCACGTCGTAATAATGGTCTGCATTGGCAGCGCTGAGCCGTTCCTCAAAACCAAAAAGTTTTTCAAATTCATAATCGAGCCACAGGCGCGACGGAGTGCCGCGGAAGAGATGATAATTCTCCGCAAAGATGCGCCAGATTTTGCGCGGATTCTTGGGCGCAGCCTCACGAATCCCCAGCTCTTTCATGGAGACGCCCTGGCTGTAAAGCATCCGGTAGACATAGTGGTCAGGCAGAATAAAAAGCTGCGTCGGGTTAGGGAAGGCCTCGTTCTTCGCAAACCAGGCAGCATCCGTATGCCCGTGCGGACTGATGATCGAAAGATCGCGAACCGTAGCGTAAAGGCGGCGCGCAATGCCGCGTGTTTCCGGGTCAGCAGGAAAAAGCCTGTCTTCGTGAAGGATTGCCATGGGCCTGTTCTTCCTTTGGGTATTCCGGCGGTGGTCTAACCACTACAAGTTAGCCTATCTCTGGTGGAACTTTCAAATTTGATGATAAAGTAGTTCGCCATGACGATAGAGTCGTGTTGAAGCAGTTCTCATTCAGATATAGTCCATCTTTAGATGAAGGTAGAAGCATCGGCCTTCAGGTTTAGAGGATGCTGAAAAAGTCGTAGTTTTGAAGGGGCACGACTTTAGTCGTGCCGTAAGGAACGTAAAATCAGTGCGGCTTTAGCCGCTGAGGGACTGTCTTTGAAACGAAGCCGATTTTTTCAGTAACCTCTTTAAACTCCGGAAATATGCAATCTCACTGGCAGGCGCGAAACGACCATGAGTGAAGCAAACCACAATCACGAAGCCCGCTTGACCATGCAGGTGGTCAACCACATCCGCAAATTGATTGAAGATGGAACGCTGCGCCCCGGCGATAAGATTCCTCCCGAGCGCGAGTTCGCCAAGAAGCTGAAGATCAGCCGCGCCAGTCTTCGCGCCGGGATCGGCCATCTCGCCGCCATGGGCGTGCTTAACGTGCGCCATGGCGTCGGAACCTTTGTTGCCGACGGTCCTCCCGCCCTCGGCGGCGCTTCTCTCGAATTGCTCAGCGTGCTCCATGGCTTCAAGCCGGCGCAGATGTTTGAAGCGCGCATGGTTCTTGAAAGCCATCTCGCTGCCCTGGCCGCAGAGCGCGGACGCGAACAGCACTTCACCGCGCTTGCCGAAGAGGTCACCGAAATGTACGCGACTTTCCAGGAGCCGCAGGAATATCTGATTCACGATATGCGCTTCCACCGCACCATCGCCGAAGCCTCCGGTAATCCGATTCTTGCCATCCTGATGGAGACCATCACTGCCGCGCTCTACGACGAGCGCCGCAAAACCGTGGAGCGTTCGCGCGACCTGAAGCAGTCAGCGGAAATCCATCGCGAAATTTACCGCGCCATCCGTTCGCGGAGCCCGAAAGAGGCGCGCGCTGTCATGGAGCGGCATCTCAAAATGGCTGAATCAGCCCAGGTGACCGAGCAGGCTTCGGCAAAAGATAAAAAGCGTACCTCCTCCACAAAGAAGGCCATCATTCGCAAGGTTTAGTCATATGGTTTGGAGTAGAAGTGTCGGGCTTCAAAGGGTTGCTGAAAAGTCATTGTTTTGAAGGGGCACGGCTTTAGCCGTGCCATAACCACAAGAATGCAGTGCGGCTTTAGCCGCTGAGGGACTGCTTTTCCGATGAAATGGACTCTTCCCCCAATCTCGCGGTTGAACGTATCAGACACTTCCTATAGTTGATCTCCATGCCTGATACAAAATACGATGTGCTCATTGTAGGAGCTGGCGTTGCCGGCTTGGCAGCTGCGTGCATCCTCGCAGAAGCGGGCAAACGCGTAGCCCTGCTCGAAGCCCGCGCGCGCATCGGCGGCCGTCTCTTCACCCTGCATGCCGATGGCTTCGACCTCCCCGTAGAGTTGGGCGCTGAATTTGTTCATGGCCGTCCCCCCGAGCTGTGGCAGCTCATCCATGAAGCTGGCCTCGAAAATTACGAGCTCCATGGCTCCAGCCTCTGTTTTGAACAGGACATTCTGCGCGAATGCCAGGAGATGCCCGCATTCGAGATATTGGAAGAACTGCAGAATGCAGAAGACACAAATTTTGCAGAATGGATCGCGCGTAAAAACCTGCCTGCAGAGATTGTTGAATCCGCCACAGCTTTCGTTGAAGGCTTCAACGCCGCTGACGCTTCAAAAATCGGAACCGCAGCATTGGCTAAGCAGCAGGTCGCAGAAGACGCCATCGAAGGCATGCGCGGATTCCGCCTTCAGCGCGGATATAGCGGAATCCCCGGCTATCTGCTGAACCGCTTCGAAGAAGCAGGCGGAGAAATTTTCTTTTCCACCGCAGTGCGGTCTGTTGAGTGGCAAGGCGGAAACGTCCGCGTCAGGGCCATGCGCGGCGACCATCATCCAAGCTCATTCGAAGTCCAACACTGCATCCTCACCTTGCCCCTAGGTGTTCTCCAGTCCGGCAGCGTGCGCTTCGATCCTGAACCGGTCCGTACATTGCAGGCCGCAGCGCAGATGGCCATGGGCACCGCCCGGCGCATCACGTTTCTCTTTCGTGAGCGGTTCTGGCAGAACAAATTTCCTGATGTAGGTTTCCTGTTTTCGCAGGAAGATCTCCCGCGCGTCTGGTGGACGCCCGCCCCCAGAACAACGCCGATGCTCACCGGCTGGATCGGCGGCCCGGCAGCACTGTCGCCTGCAGTTGCGAACAACGAGAGCCTGGCAAGCCTGAGCCTGCAGACCCTGGCAAAAATCTTCACCATCCCGGAACAGCATCTGCGCGAGTTATTAGTGAGCCAGCACACGCACGACTGGCAGCACGATCCATTCAGCCTCGGAGCCTACAGCTACGCTCCCGCCGGCGCGCTCCACGCCTCAGAGATCATGAGCGAGCCGGTCGAAGACACATTGTTTTTTGCCGGAGAACACACCGACACCACCGGCCACTGGGGAACAGTCCACGGAGCACTTCGTTCCGGACTGCGCGCAGCACAGCAGGTGCTCGCCCCCTAGAACGAATTAGGAGCGAATTAGTTTTTGGCTGGATCGAAAAACAATTTGTCATCCCGACCGGAGCGACTGTAAGGAGCGCAGTGGAGGGACCTGCAGTTGTATCGGCAGCCACATATACGGGTGCCCCAGGGTTCGCGAATCGGGGTCCCCACTATGCGCGGTTTTCGCATGGTGGGGTGAGAAGCTAACCTGGGGTAGTTCGGTGAATCAGCTCTTAGCGCTCAACAGCCCACGCCAACCCATCCGGCTCATGGCCTGCCTCGATGCGACCCACCGCCTGCAACGATTTCGTATCAATCACGGTTACATAATTGTCCGGCGAGCACGAAACAAACACGCGCTTGCCGTCGGGCTCCATAAGAATCCCCGCCGCGCCGCGGCCTGCAGGAATGCGTTTCACTTCCTTGTGCGTGCTGGCGTCGAATACCGCAACATCAGGCTTGCGCAGGCTTGAAATAAAGACAAGCTTTCCATCAGGAGTAAATTTCAGACGGTTCGCGCCCTCGACATTTGCCGCGAGCGTCTGTGCAACTTTCTTTGCGGCGATGTCGATGATGGACACGGTCCCGTCCTGGGCATTAGCAACCCATATCTCCCTGCCGTCGGGAGAAACATCAAATCCTTCCGAGCCTCTGCCTACCGGGATGACCGTCTCGTTCCAGTCGGTTCGATTGCCCGGAGGCGGCATATTCCGCGGCGCCGCTCCCGGACCCGGATTTGGACCAGCCCCCGGAGGCGGCCCCGGCGGAGTGACAGTAACCTTCTCAATGATGCTGATCGTGGCGGAATTTACATTCGTAGTGATAATGCGCTGCTGATCGGGAGAAACATAAATCATGTGCGTCCGGTTCTGGCCTGTGCCCAGAATCCAGTCAACCTTGTTCGTCGCCGGATCCAGCCGCGCAATGGATTTCGCAGCTTCGGCAGTGAACCACACTTTGCCGTCAACGAATGTAAGACCATGCGGACCGCGCAGTGGCCCGAGATCAACCGGGGGCAGCGCCTTCTGCCCAACCAGATCGATAACCGCCAGCGTGTTATACGCGCCAAAGCCGTAATTCGAGACATAAGCCAGCTTGCCATCCGTCGAGGCAATCACCTCATGCGGGTCTTTTCCCACAGGCATCCGCGCAATTACCTTCAGGCTCGCTGGATCGACAATTGAGAGTGTCTGGTCGACCTTCGAAAGCACCAGCAGCGCCGCCTTGGGCGTGCTCTGGGCCCACAGGCTCAGCGCAGCCAGAAGGCTGCACATCGCGATCGCACGAAAAATAGTTTTCATAGCTGCGGAACCTTTATATAGCAATGGACGAACCGGCACACAAAATTTCCCATACATCCGATGGCCCTGAAACCAACAGAACCATTAAGATCGCAAGTGATTCTGCATGGAGACAACCGAACAGCTCTCAGAAAAAACGCTGGCGCGCATCTCCGCCCGCCTGCTGCCTTTTCTTTTTACGCTCTATGTCTTTGCCTACCTCGACCGCGTCAACGTGGGATACGCCGCACTCTTCATCCGCCGCGAGCTCCACTTCAGTGACACCGTCTACGGCACAGGCGCAGGCCTCTTCTTCCTGAGCTACGCCCTCTTTGAAGTTCCAAGCAATCTCGTCCTGCTACGCCTTGGCCCGCGCCGTTGGATCGGCATCCTCATGCTCGTATGGGGCGTCATCTCCGCCAGCATGCCCCTGGTGCATACTCCCATCGCGTTCTACCTGCTGCGTTTTCTTCTCGGAGCAGCCGAGGCCGGATTCTTTCCCGGAATCGTCCTCTATCTTACCTACTGGTTTCCCCGCCGGCAGCGTGCGCGAGCGGTAGCGCTCTTCATGGCTGCGACCGCCATCGCCGGCGTCATCGGCGCGCCGCTTTCAGGCCTTCTGCTCCGGCTGGATGGGACCGCAGGCATCGCCGGATGGAAATGGCTCTTCGTCGGTGAAGGCCTGCCATCGATCCTGCTTGGTTCGTTCGTGTTTCTGGTGCTGACCGATTCTCCCGAGCAGGCGCACTGGCTCGATCCCGATGAGCGATCATGGCTCAGCGAAACGCTGGCCGCCGAGCACGCAACCATCTCGGCCTCGCATTCCGTGCACCTGCGCGATGTGTGGCGCAACACCGTGCTGTGGCAGCTGGCTTTCATTTATTTTGCGATCAGCGTCGGTCTCTACAGCCTGAGCCTCTGGCTGCCGGTTGTGCTCAAGCAGCTTTCCCATGCCTCCGATCTGCGTGTGATTCTGCTCACTGCCGTGCCCTACCTGCTGGCCGCCATTGCCATGATCCTTATCGCGCGTTCGTCCGACCGGAAGCAGGAGCGCAAAGGGCATCTTGTCGTAAGCCTGCTCGGCGCAGCCTCTGGATTCGCCCTGAGCGTCATCCTCCAGAGCCCATGGATGGCGATGGCCGCGCTTTTTCTCGCCGTTGCCGGCATCTGGGGCTGCTTCGGGCCCTTCTGGGCATTGCCTACAGCGATGCTGCGGGGAACCGCAGCCGCAGGCGGCATCGCCATTATCAATTCCATTGGAGCGCTTGGCGGATTCTGCGGATCCTATGTGATGGGCCGCGCCAGCGACGCCACGCACAGCTTCCACGCCGCGCTGGCTGCGGTCGCAGGCCTGCTTCTTATTGCCGCGGTGATCGCATATTTTCTGCGCACAGAATGAGTTCCGAATCGGAATTCGAGAGTGCATGCTAAGATACCGTGGTTCACGGCATCGCCTCGAAACCAGTAAAATAGAAGAGACGATGAAATTTCTGGCGATTCTCCGGGCTAATTCACCTCGAAAAACCAGCGTTTTGAACACCTTCAGGCGAACGTCTGCGCGAGAATCGATGCCGGCAATTTCCGGACAAAAAATATGAGTGCTACCAGGCTGGAACCTTCCCATTCTGACTTACAGCAAGCCTCGCAAAATCGCGAGCAGATCTTCGATGCTTTTCGCCGCTGGGGATATCTCCAGGCACAACTTGATCCTCTAGGCCAATACCTCTCTCCTGAACCGATTCCCGATCTCGATTTCGATGGCGAAGATGCCGACGAAGCCCGCAGCTGCTACTGCGGCACCATCGCAGCCGAGTTCATGCATATTCCCAACCGCGAGCAGCGGCAGTGGATCGTCGATCGTCTCGAATCTCCAGCTCCAAAGGCGAACCAGAAGCGCATTCTCGACCTGCTCATCCGGGCTGACATCTTCGAGCAGGTCATCCAGTCCCGCTATCTCGGGACCAAAAGGTTTTCGCTCGAAGGCGTAACCGCGCTCATTCCGTTTCTCGATGAGCTGCTCAACCGGGCGAGCGAGCTTGGCGCAGAGAAGAGCGTGATGGGTATGAGCCATCGCGGACGCCTCAGTGTCATGGTCAACACCTTCGGCAAGTCTCCGGCAGACATCTTTTCTAAGTTTGAAGACGTCGATCCCCGCAGCATTCTCGGCGGCGGCGACGTGAAGTACCACGTCGGCGCGACCGGTGCCTACAAAACCCGCGACGGAAAAACCATGGCGCTGCATCTGGTCTCGAACCCGAGCCATCTTGAAGCCGTCGATCCCGTTGTCGCCGGCCGGGCGCGCGCCAAGCAGGTCCGCTACGGTGCGGAAGGCACAGTCCGTGTGCTGCCTGTCGGCATCCACGGCGATGCGGCCTTTGCCGGGCAGGGCATCTGGGCTGAGACATTGAACCTCGGCGCAGTCGAAGGCTTCTCCATCGGCGGCACCGTCCACATCATCGTCAACAATCTGCTCGGATTCACCGCTGAGCCGGAAGAATCGAATTCATCGCGCTTCGCCTCCGACATCGCCAAGCGCCTGCCCATTCCCATCTTCCACGTCAACGCTGAAGACCCCGAAGCCGTCGTCCGCGTGGCCACTCTCGCCGCCGAGTACCGCTACACTTTCAAGACTGACGTAGTCGTGGACCTCATCGGCTACCGCCGCCACGGGCACAGCGAAGTTGACGATCCGACCATCACGCAGCCTCTGCGCTACGCCAAAATCAAGGACCATCCGCCGCTCTACGAAATCTACGCGAAGAAACTTGGCGCAAACGTGAGCGAGCGCGTGCGCGAGCTGCAGGCTGAGTTCACCGAGGCGCAGCGCACCGCAACCAAGATGCAGAAGATGCCGACGCTCGCCGTGCTTCCCGATTACTGGTCGCACTTTACCGGCGGCAAATACAAGCCTGAGTACGAAGTCGAGACCAGCCTGAGCGCGGAGGAAGTCGGCGAAATCTCTGCGGGCATTGCCAGAGCCCCGGAGGGTTTCCACGTTCATCCCAAAATCCAGAAATTACTGGACCAGCGCCTGGAAATGGGCCAGGGCAAGCGGCCCTTCGATTACGGCATGGCTGAAGCTGTTGCCATCGGTTCGCTGCTCAAAGCCGGAGTGCCGGTCCGCCTCAGCGGGCAGGACAGCCAGCGCGGCACCTTCAACCAGCGCCACAGCATCCTCATCGACATTGAGAACGAGCAGCTGCACATTCCGCTCAACCATCTCACCCCGGACCAGGCAAAGTTTGAGGTTTACAATTCCGTTCTTTCCGAAGCCGGCGTGCTCGGCTTCGAATATGGCTACAGCCGCGACTATCCCGAAACATTAGTCATGTGGGAGGCGCAGTTTGGCGACTTCGCCAACGGCGCGCAGATCATCATCGACCAGTTCATCTCCTCCGGCGAAGACAAGTGGGGGCTGCTGGGCGGCGTGACCATGCTGCTGCCGCACGGCTATGAAGGCCAGGGGCCGGAACACTCGAGCGCGCGCATCGAGCGCTACCTGCAGCTTGCCGCGCATGACAACATGCAGATTTGCCAGCCCTCGACGGCCGCGCAGTACTTCCATCTGCTGCGGCGCCAGGCGCTGCGCAAGTGGCGCAAGCCGCTTATCATCTTCACGCCCAAGAGCATGCTGCGGCACCCCGATGCGGTCTCGCCCATCGAAGATTTTGCTCAACCGCACTTCCTCAACGTGATCCCGGAAACCGAAATCACGAGCGCCAAGCGCCTGCTCATCTGCACCGGCAAAATCGGCCACGAGCTGCGCGTCGAGCGCGAAAAGCGCAAGGACGGCACGACAGGCATCGTCTTTGTCGAGCAGCTCTATCCCTGGCCCGAGGCCGAGCTGGTCGCCGCGATCAAGGCGCATCCCAATGCCCACGAAGTGATCTGGGTGCAGGAAGAGCCGGAGAATATGGGAGCCCTGTCCTTCGTCATGCCGCGCCTGAAGCGTCTGGCGCGCGACCGCCAGGTGCTGAGCATCAAGCGCTCAGCCGCTGCCAGCCCGGCGACGGGATCAGGCAAGGCCCACGAACTGGAGCAAAAGACCCTGATCGGGCTTGCCCTCGGCCCCAGCCTGAAAGAGAAGGCCGGGCAGCGATAATTGCAAATGAGGGGTCTGACAAGTCCAGAGTTTAAAACCCATGTCAAGCCCCCAAACTGCGCAAAATCCGCGCAACCCAAACAAACCAAAGCAAAAACAGAAGAAAAATAGTTGTCATAGTATTACGGCGAAAATTGGTAAACTGGAAATAGAGAGAAAAAGCCCGCCGTATGGCGGGCTTTCCTGTTTTCAGGATTTATTTAGTTTGTCATCCTGAGCGGAGCAACGTGGACCGGGGTTCCCGGACTGCGCGCTGTTCGCAGGGTGGGGGAGTCGAAGGACCCCCACGAACTCGAAGAGCTTGCCCTGAACTTGTCGAAGGGTTCGTGGGAGGTCGGCCAAAGGCCGACGGGATATACATCGAGACGAGTCAACCGATGGAAAGCCATAACCCCAGGAATTGGTCATCCTGACCCTGAGTGCAACGAAGGAGAAGGATCCATACATGGCATCGAGCCCCACAACATCCGGCAGCTTTCCACCACGAATACGGATATCCCAAGCCGAAAGACCGCCGCCGGAAGGTAACAAAAAAATAGACCCCCCGCTAAATACAAGAAAACATTATAGTAGTGCACAACCAATAGAAGAATCAACAACATAGCAGAGGGTCGCCCCCGCTATCTCACTGAAAACAAACAATCCCCGTAAAACAGGGGGGGAGGGGGTACCCCCTCATGCTCCCGCAAAACCTGCCGCCAGAAATATATCCAACTCCTGGTGGTGGCTGCCGATGCGAAAGGACGGTCGTTGCTACGCAACGATTCGCAGGAACGTTTTGATTTCGGTCAGCTAGATTCCACTTGTTCCTGCGGGTCCTTCTACTCCCCCTTCACTCCGTTCAGGTTTCGCTCCGGCTGACAATTCTTACATGCCTTGACACGTATATGCTTTTAGAGGTATATAAAGTGACGTGGAATCTGTATTCGAAATTATTGCGGAGCCGAACCGTCGCGCGATCCTGGGCCTTCTGGTCTCGTCAGAGCAGTCGGTAGGAGAGATCGAGCGCCAGCTTCGCATGTCGCAGCCGACGGTGTCCAAGCACCTGCGGGTGCTGCGCGAGGCTGGTTTCGTGGAATCGACGGTGGACGCACAGCGCCGTCTTTACCGGCTGAGACCAGAACCGTTTCAGGAGGTGGATATGTGGCTGGCTCAGTTCCGCAGGTTCTGGGAAGTTCATGTGGATGCTCTCGAATGCCACCTCGACCGCATGGATTCCCACCCCACGGACGAAGATCTGTCCGCGGAGCCACGGCCATCAACGAAAACGAAGGCTACACCAACGAAAAGGAAAACGTAGTAATGCGGCATCGTCCGCAAATCTGAGAATGCGAGGAAACCAATGAAGATCAAACTGACCAGTGTGTATGTCGATGACCAGGAGAAGGCTCTGCGCTTCTATACCGAAGTGCTGGGTTTTGTGAAGAAGGCCGATTTCAGTCAGGGGCCATTTCGCTGGCTGACTGTGGCCTCAGCAGAGGAGCCGGACGGCACAGAGCTGCAGCTGACACTCAACGACAAACCGGCGGCCAGGGCCTACCAGCAGGCCCTGTTGCAGGCAGGCCAGCCCGCAGCCATGTTCTACACCGACGACGTGCAGGCCGATTACGAACGCATGAAAGCGCACGGCGCCGAATTCACCATGCCGCCGACAGACGTGACGGCCTCGAAGATCGCCATGCTGAACGACACCTGCGGCAATCTCATTCAGCTCGTGCAGCTGATGCACTGGCAGGGCTGACGTTCAAGGAGAAAATGAATGACCGATCGCGTGCAGTATGAACCGGGTCCGGCCAGCGGGGCGCAGGTACGGAAGGACGGAGAGAAGTGGACGCTCATTCTCACGAGAGAACTGCGCCACTCGCCGGAGAAAGTCTGGCAGGCGCTGACCGATCCGGCTCAGCTGCGCGAGTGGGCGCCCTTTGAGGTCGATGGGAATCTGGGCACGGTGGGAACCACGGTGAAACTCACCTGGGCGGGGACGGCGCAGGTTTCCGAAACAATGGTGACGATAGCAGAGGCTCCCAGAGTGCTTGAGTACCACGATATCCGGTGGGAACTTGAACCGCTCGGCAGCGGCACGCGCCTGACGCTATGGCACAATATCGATCGCCGCTTCATCTCGTGGGGAGCTGCAGGCTGGCACATCTGCTTCGACGTGCTGGATCGGCTTCTTGCGGGCGAGCCAATTGGGCACATTGTCGGTCCCGACGTTATGAAGTTCAGCGGCTGGCAGCGATTGACTGCCGAATACGCAAAACAGTTCGACGCTGAGGCGCCCGGCGCTTCGAAGCGTGGAGCATAATTAAGTGCGGGAATGGGAGCTGCGTATGGAATCTGCTGCTGCATTCATCGATGAGAAGATTAAGCAACTCGGGGACTGGCGCGGGAAGACGCTCGCGAAGGTGCGCGGAATCATACACGAGGCTGACCCTGAGATTGTGGAGGAGTGGAAGTGGGCCAAGGCGACATCACCGGGTACTCCTGTCTTCTCCCACGGCGGCATCATCTGCACGGGAGAGACGTACAAGGATGTCGTCAAAATGACGTTTGCCAGGGGAGCCGCGTTGAAGGACCCTGCAGGTCTGTTCAACTCCAGCCTTGAAGGGAATGTGAGGCGCGCCATCGATATTCACGAAGGCGATAAGATCAATGAGGCGGCGTTGAAGGATCTTATCCGCGCTGCAGTGGCGTTTAATCTCGAAGGCAAGAGCAAGGCGAAGCCTCGGCGAGCGGACAGCAAACGGGCTGATTAAGAATGAGGCGGCTCATCCGTTTTCGGTACGGATGAGCCGCCTGTTGCTTTGGTTTATGCGAGGTCGAAGCGGTCCAGGTTCATCACCTTTGCCCAGGCTGCTGCGAAGTCCTCAGCGAATTTCTGTCCGGCGTCGCTGCTGGCGTAGACCTCAGCGACGGCGCGGAGCTGGGAGTTGGAGCCGAAGACGAGATCGACGACGGTGCCGGTCCACTTCACCTTGCCTGTCTTGCGGTCGCGTCCTTCCAGTACACTTTCGTCCTTCGCAGATTTCTGCCATGCCGTGCTCATGTCGAGCAGGTTCACGAAGAAGTCATTGGTCAGGGTCTCAGGCTTGCTGGTGAAGACGCCGTGCTGCGATTGTCCGAAGTTCGCGTCCAGGACTCGCAGACCGCCGATCAGGACGGCCATCTCGGGAGCGGTAAGGGTCAGAAGCTGCGCCTTGTCGATCAGCAGGTCGGCGACATGTGGCTCCAGCCCTGCCTGGACGTAGTTGCGGAAGCCGTCTGCCTTGGGCTCGAGCAGAGCGAAGGAAGCGACGTCGGTCTGCTCCTGCGAGGCATCGGTGCGGCCCGGCGCAAAGGGGACCTTCACGTCGTGACCGGCCTTCTTGGCCGCCGCTTCAACAGCAGCAGAACCGGCGAGAACGATCAGGTCGGCGAGCGAGACATTTCTGCCCTTGCTGCCGTTGGTCTGCGAGCTGTTGAACTCCTGCTGGATGGCTTCGAGTTTCGAAATCACCTTCTGGAGCTCGGCGGGCTGGTTTACTTCCCAGTCCTTCTGAGGTTCAAGCCGGATGCGCGCGCCATTGGCGCCGCCGCGCTTGTCGCCGCCACGGAAGGTGGAGGCTGAAGCCCACGCGGCTGAAACGAGCTGGGAGATAGACAGGCCGGAAGCAAGAATCTTGGCCTTCAGTGCTTCGATGTCCTTTTCGTTGATCAGCTCGTGATCGATGGCCGGGACGGGATCCTGCCAGATGAGCACTTCTTCGGGCACGAGTGGTCCAAGATAGCGGGCACGCGGACCCATGTCGCGATGCGTCAGCTTGAACCATGCGCGGGCGAAGGCATCGGCAAACAGATCGGGATTCTCGTAGAAGCGCCGGGAGATTTTTTCGTACTCGGGATCGACGCGCAGGGAGATGTCCGTGGTCAGCATGGATGGCGCACGACGCTTAGACGAATCAAATGCATCCGGAATCGTATTGGCGCCTGCATCACCCTTCGGCTTCCACTGGTGCGCTCCAGCCGGGCTCTTCGTCAGTTCCCATTCGTAGCCGAACAGGTTCCAGAAAAAGTTGTTGCTCCATTTTGTCGGCGTGGAGGTCCAGGTGACCTCGATGCCGCTGGTGATCGCATCACGGCCAACACCGGTGCCGTAGCTGTTCTTCCAGCCAAGACCCTGCTGCTCGATAGGAGAACCTTCAGGCTCGGGGCCGACATGGCTGGCCGGCGCAGCGCCGTGGGTCTTGCCGAAAGTGTGCCCGCCAGCAATCAAGGCGACAGTCTCTTCGTCATTCATCGCCATGCGTCCGAAAGTGTCGCGGATATCTTTAGCTGCCGCGACCGGATCGGGTTTGCCTTCCGGGCCTTCGGGGTTGACATAGATCAGACCCATGGTGGTGGCGCCGTACGGGTTTGCGAGATCGCGTTGACCGGAATAGCGCTTGTCCGTGCCCAGCCATGTAGTCTCCAGTCCCCAGTTGACGTCCTGATCTGGTTCCCAGACGTCTTCGCGGCCACCGGCAAAACCGAAGGTCTTGAAACCCATCGATTCGAGCGCGACATTGCCGGCGAGGATCATCAGGTCGGCCCAGGAAATCTTTTTGCCGTATTTCTGCTTGATGGGCCACAGGAGGCGGCGCGCCTTGTCGAGGCTGACGTTGTCAGGCCAGCTGTTGAGAGGAGCGAAGCGCTGCTGGCCGCGACCGGCGCCGCCACGGCCATCGCCGATGCGGTAGGTGCCCGCACTGTGCCAGGCCATGCGGATGAATAATGGTCCATAGTGGCCGAAGTCGGCCGGCCACCAATCCTGCGAATCGGTCATGAGGCCACGAAGATCCTTGATGACAGCATCCAGATCAAGGCTCTTGAACTCTTCAGCGTAGTTGAATTCCTCGTGCATGGGATTGGACAGTGAGGAATGCTGGTGCAGAATCCCCAGGTTCAACTGTTCAGGCCACCAGTCACTGTTCGTTGTTCCCGAGCCATTGGCTTGATGGAATGGGCACTTCGTTTCGGTCGACATTTTCATCTCCTGTAGTCGTCTGCAACTGCGGCTGACGAGCACGTTCAGTATAAGTTTTGGCCAGCAGTGTGGATGAGACTTCTTATCTATAGTTTTGATTGCTGAAAACTATTGAAAAGGAGGGCTCCAAGGGCATTGCCCTGAAGACGATAGATGAGAGGTTTGATTAAGTGTCCATTAATAAAAACAAGCCAGCTTCTAATTACCGGCAGACAACAGGCAAAAATGCAGGGCGTGCAGACTAAGCCCGCCCTGCAAGGTAGTCGCGACTTGCGGTTACTGCTGGAAGTTGACGGTAAGTGGCAGCGCAGAATTGGATGGAATACCGTTCGCGTTGCAGCTGAACGTTAGATCCAGAGGATCTGTGCTGTCGGTGGTTGAAAAACCATTTCCTAATGGGGGATTTCCGACGCCGTTGGCCAGTCCCAAAGCGGAGAAATACGCGCCTGTAATGACGCCGTGCGAAGCACCGCCACTGCATGCAGGAGCCGGTGCTGATCCCTGGTAGACAAACGGACCCGGAACGAAGGATGGGTTGTTCGCCGGAGTCGAATAAGTCTGGTTTTCCGGCATCGGAATGGTAAGTGTGTAGGAAGTTCCATCGAAGCATTGGACATCTGTCTGCACGGTCGCGCCTATCACCCCAACCGTTGCTGCCGGATGCTTGCCGCCGACTGCCAGTCGATAGCCTCCCTGGACGGGCTTGCCCTCACTGGCTACCAGAGGCAACAAACCAACATTGTTCAATGACATGACTACAGTCCCGCCTGTGTTCCAGTCATTTGGGAATTTCGGACCGCTGTTTGGATTTCCTCCCCACCACCATGTCCAGCGCTTTGCATCGAGAGTCGGGAATGGGGTGACTTCAATATCTGAGCCGGCTGACGTCTGACCGAGCATGAATTTGTTAACGAAGCTTGCGACTGCCGGAGCTTCGGCTGGCAGCGTTGCGCAGTGCTGGTGGCCGCCGTCGATATAGAAACCGAACCGGTCTCCGATGCCCAACGTGTTATATATCTCCTGCGTTGCCCGTGCCGAGACATAATTGGATCGATTGGACAGCCAATAAAAATCCGTGTTGCCTGTCTCGAGCAATGCTCTGGGCGCAACCATGGCCATGAGTTCATGATGGTCCACCGGCAGCTTGTATATGTTGTCGCCGGCGAACTGTTTCATTTGACCGGCGAACCAGTTGTAGTCGGTGTCGTCGACATCTTCTACTGAACCCTGGGCCTCAATCTCATGCGAGACGCGCCATGATGGTGCGCCGCCGCCGCCGTTTTCCTGGGCAATGGTAAGAGCAACCCGCTCGTCGAATGCCCCGGCAAAAAGCGCCATCTTTCCGGCATAGGAGCATCCAGTGACTGCCAGATGACTCACATCGATGGGCAGGGGATTGACGGCCTGATGACTGGCGATTTCTATGCCATCGATGAGGCGGCTCACTCCCCAGGACCAGGCGGCGTATTGTCCCGAATTGCTGGTGCCGCTGCTGCACACTCCAGCGCAAAGCTCAGGATAGAGCTGGTAGAACGGGTCCGTGGAATGGTCACTCGGAGAGGTAAACGAGTAATTAGTTACGTTGTTATGAACAAAGTCAATGGTTGCGACCGGGAGATTCGTAAAAACACTGGAGGGGAGACTGCCGTAATTGGGCCCGCTGGGACTGGGAAAGAAGGTCATAGCGATCACTGCAGGAAACGGGCCGCTGCCCATTCCTGATGGAAGCCAGACACCTGACGTCAGAGTCAACGATTTCCCATTCCTGGTGACGACTACTGTCAGAGTGCCTCTGGCTGTCGCCGCCGATCCTGGAGCTGGGGGCACCCAGTTCGCTGTAATGGTGCAGTCCGAGCAATCAGGCCTGGTGCCGATCTCGTATTTTTCGATTGCGGCCCTGATCTCGTTACGCCGGAGCTCCCAGTCCGTGAACCAGGGCTGGCGCAATCTGTCGTTGGACTGGAAAGGATCCGGCAGAGGCCGAATGATCGGAAGCTTGCCGAAAGATGGAAAGACAGGAGCCCGGAAGTGCGCACCCGTGTTCTCAACTTTATAAACCAGCGGAGTGCTGGAGTCGCCCCACGTCTTCTCCTGGGCTGATGCTTTTGGTGCTGCAGCTGACACCAGCAGTACCAGCATCAGCGCAAGAGACACTTTGGCAAGATTGGAAGACATAGCGAGGTGCGAATTTGTAAGTGCATTACCAAGGAAAGTCGTGAGCCGCAGCACTGCCGGCCCGATCCACATCAAGCAAAGACTTCTCATAGGCTTTTCCTCACGCAGGGGGAGGGCAGGGGAGTTCTTTCCACTGGCCCGGTTAGGAGGCCGTATTTAACGCGCCTCGCCACGTTGAAGCACCGTCACGGCCATGCATGCGGCGGAGCTGCTTCGCCGGGCGTTGGTTTGCGGCCGGCGTCAGTCCTATTTAATTTGCGTCACAAACGATATGCAGAATAGCTTTATGCTGTCAAGGAAAATGACGATATTTGCAGAATGAAAATCGATATAGCCTAAAAATTCACATATCGAATTATTGACAAAAACATTTCAAAAAGGACGCGATTTTTCCGGCTTTTTCTGAAGCGGATACGGTAGGCGGCGTGATGATGCTCAGGGCTGTGTTGTTGTGACAGGACAACAGGACTGAACTATAGGTTCGAGCCGAAGGCCAGCAGGCGGCCGTCGCAATCTTTCAGGACAAACTCTCGCGAGCGCCATGGCATGTTGGCAAGCTCGCGAGTGAACTCCACACCTTTGGCGGCGTACTCGGCATAAAGCGCGTCTGCATCTTCAACAAAGATGTAGGCGTCGAGCAGTTCGTCCGCATATTTGTTGGGGTTGGGCGTGGGAGGCTCAGCGCAGCGAAAGTGAATCGCATGTTGATCGCGCGCCGCGATGGCATAGACCGGTGGATCCTGCCATGTTCCCAGACATTCGAAGCCCAGCTTTTCCTTGTAATAGGTAAGCGTGCCTGGGATGTCCGTGGTGAAAAACAGAGGCGCGATCTGACGGATCATAGACACCAAGTGTACAGTAGCACCTCTGTTGCGACCATTGCATCGGCTGTCAACAAAATATTAAGGATAGCGAGTATTCATGTGATTAATCAGCATTCCCGCCAATACAAAGAAAAGAATCACAAGGACAAATCCGCATGGAACGAGTATGCCTTCATAGAGCACATTCCACTTGCTGTTCTGTCTCATTCCGTTTTCTGCCCGTATATTTGCCGGGTCAAGAAAAGGGTCGGTCTTGAGTTGATGAAGATTCATGATACGTTCGTTTCGTCAGACTGATGTTGTTACGCACCACTAGTAAATTCAGGTTTCTGCATTGCAGGTTACCTGCTAACTTCTGCCTTAAGCTTCTGACTGTCAGCTTCGGAATGAGTTGAGCTATTGGCGTCTGGAGCGGATGTTATCTGTTCTCGCCACACCCGGATAATTGTTACCAGTTCGGGTTTGGAAAACTTTGTAAGTTTGGTGATGGGTTCTCCTGCTTTTGCATTCAGGGGGCGAACCACTGTTGCCTCGTTTACTCCAGGCAGGATGCGAAGAAAGACGTTATGTTGCGGCTTTGGTTCTCCAGGCGCAACCGTTGAAGCCATTCGCAATTCACCATGCGGCTTCATATGCGGCACTGCATACACACTGCAGTTGCCATCTTTGAGCAGTTCTCGGACCAGGTCTTTTACCAGATCGGATTGATTCACCTTGAACTCAATACCATGTATGTTCGGCATTGGAACTATCTCCTCTCCAATACAATTGCGATGCTACTGCTAAATCACTAAAAAAGATGTAAGTGCGTCTAAGTCAAGGATAGCTATTATTCAGGGTTGATGGGATATTTATAGATTTCTTATAGAAGACCTAAACTAAGAGATATGCCTTAACTATTTCTTTATGGATTTCGAGCTCTACTGGAGAAGAGGAGATATCTGGTTCGGATAAGATAGCGTGAGAACCACGATGAAACCAAGAAGCCAGTTCAACCCGTACCCGACGGGAGCCGGATCATAGTGGCGACGTCAGTTCTGGCAAGGGACACTCCCAAAACCTCGGAATCCTTAGTCCGGCACTTAACTCCTGCGGACCTGCCTCATATCACTGCAATCTACGCCAGGTTTGTATTATCGAGCACGGCGACCATGGAAATTACTGCTCCGGATGAGTCGGAGATGTTAAGGCGGTGGCGAGCTGTTCGAGATCTTGGTTTGCCTTATCTTGTCGCAGAGCTCGAAGGTTACATTGTGGGCTATTGTTACGCGTCTCAGTTCCGCGCGCGTGAAGGCTATCGTTACACCGTGGAAGACTCAATTTATGTCCGCCCGGATTGCATCGGTCATGGAGTTGGCAAGGCGCTGCTGTCCCAGCTGATTGCGGAGTGCCGGACAAAAGGTTGCCACTCGATGGTTGCCTGTATCTGTGGGATGAATCCATCCTCCGTTGCCTTGCATGCGTTGCTCGGATTCCAGCAGGTCGGGTTGCTGCCTGATGCAGGCCGGAAGTTTGGAGAATGGGTGCGTCTGTTGATGATGCAGCGTAGCTTGCAGTGATGTGCGACAGCATGCTGTCGCACTCAGGATGAGATATTGTGGGGCCACGCGCTGTGCCCCACTTTGATGAGACGAGACCTATGGCTTATACCGCGGAGGCGGTCAGAGTACTGGCTTCAGCATGCTCTTTTTCGGCCAGAGAGAGGCACTCCTCGAAAATGTCGAGGGCGATGGCAGCTTCGTGCTCGTTGACGATAAGCGGAGGGGCCAGACGGATTGAGGTTTCGCCGCAGCCGAGGATCAGCAGGCCGCGCTCGAAGGCGAGCTCGACGATGCGGTCACGCAGCTGAGGAGCTGCTTCGCGGGTGGTCTGGTCTTTGACGATCTCGATGCCGATCATCAGGCCGCGTCCGCGCACGTCGCCTACGGTGGGATGCTTTGCCGGCCACTCGCGGAGGCGCGACAGCATCTGGTCGCCGATTTTTGTTGCGTTGGCAATGCCTTCGCGCTCGACGATGTCCATGGTGGCGAGAGCGGCGGCGATGGAGACGGGGTTTCCGCCAAAGGTCGAAGCATGCGAGCCGGGTTTCCAGTCCATGATGTCGGCGCGCGTCATGCAGATGCCAAGGGGCATTCCGGAGGCGATGCCTTTGGCCATGCAGACAATATCGGGCTCAACGCCGGTATGCTCGATGGCCCACCACTTGCCGGTGCGGCCTGCTCCAGATTGCACTTCGTCGGCGACGAGGAGGATGCCGTACTTGTCGCAGATGCGGCGCAGCTCCTGCATGAAGATGGTGGGAGCGACGACGTAGCCGCCTTCTCCCTGGATGGGTTCGACGAAGATGGCGGCGACTTCTTCAGGGGCGAGGGTGGTCTTGAAGAGCTTTTCTTCGATGTACCGGGCGCAGCCGAGCGCGAATTTTTCTTCGTCCTGCTGTCCTCCGCTGCAGCCGCGATAGGCGTAGGGGTAGCGGACGTGGGTGACTCCGGGAACGAGTGGTGAGAAGCGGCGGCGCTGCTGCGGCTTGGACGCGGTGAGAGAGAGCGCGCCCATGGTGCGTCCGTGAAAGGCGCCGAAGAAGGCGATGATGTGCTGGCGCTGGGTGTGGTAGCGCGCGATCTTGAGGGCGCACTCGACGGCCTCGGCTCCGGAGTTGCCATAGTAGAAGCGGTGCGGACCGGGCATGGGAGCGACGGCGGAGAGGCGCTCGGCGAAAGTGACCAGCGACTCGTAGTAGAAATCTGTGCCGGAAATATGGATGAGCTCGGCGGCCTGCTTCTGGATGGCGGCGACGACTTCAGGATGGCAGTGCCCGGTGGAAGTGACGGCGATGCCGGCGGCGAAGTCGAGGAACTGGTTGCCGTCCACGTCTGCAATGCGCACGCCCTTGCCGGACTTTGCCACGAGTGGATAGGAGCGGGTGTAGCTGGGGGAGATGAGGCGGTCGTCGGCATCGACGATGCGCCTGGCGTTGGGGCCGGGAAGCGGACCGTTGAGTTTCGGGCCGAATTTCTTGAGGATTTCAGTCGTCTGCATGGGGTTCTCCTTAGGGGCCTGTCGTGCGTTGCATTGAAATGGGCTTATGGGAGAAGTCTCTCTTCTGGTCATGGATGCTCTTTGAGCGACTTGGTCGCTGGATCGGAGAGCGCCACGGGCAGCGGTGACTAGTCGCTGCCGAAGAGGCTAGGTCGTGTGCGGGTGGGCAGGACGCGGTCGATCGAGCGTACACGGGTCCTGCTCCAGCTAGGGGAGCTGGAGACGGAAGCCGTCATGTGCCGCGGAGTGCGCATCGCTTTGCCTGTTGAGGTGAGAATAGCATGCGGGTGTTGGGGGTGGGAAGGATTACGGGCGTGACGTGATGTGTCAGTTTGAAGACTGCAGAGGAAAAGCTTCACGCAGAGGACTCGGAGTTTACGCGGAGGCCGCAGAGGAAAACTTCTTTTACCACAGAGAGCACAGAGGACACATAGGTAACTTGCCCGAGTCCGTGATGCACCTGAACGCAATCGCGTTGATATGCGAGCGCTCTATATCTGCATCTGTGGAGTTTATAGTCTGGCGAAGCGGCGGATGCTGTAGGAGATCGGCAGACCGACCACGACCATATGTATAAGCAATCCCTGAATCAGATCGTGGAGTTCGTAAGGGCCTCGGGCATGAAGGGCGGAGAGCGGCAGGACGATGAGGTTCATGACTTCTTCGACTGCGGCTCCATAGAAGAGACCGCAGATAAGAGGGTGTTCCGTCAGAAAAGTGAGTCTTCGGCTGACCGCATAGTAAAAGGCGGTGAAAGAGAAGGCGATGAAGAAGTGGAGGAATACTCCAAGAATGAAGGCCCCGGTGCCTCCGTGGCTAGCCTGCGGCCCTAACAGTCCGCCGGCGATCGAGAGGGGAATGTCCCATCCGAAGAGGATGGAGGCCTGGGTGAGGTCGAGGGTTCCGGCGATCAGTCCTCCGGTAGCGATGGCTACGAGGGCGCTCTTAGCTTCTGTCATTCGTTGTCTCCAAGGTTGTTCAGTGGCTTACGATAGCGAGGGAAGTATGGGAAGTCCTGAAGCCGGTCTGAATTACTCTGAATCCTTCTGAAAGGTCTCTGATGGAAGGCCAAACTCCTACGCGGTTGCGCATCGGCGAGTGGTGTGTGCACCCGGCTTCGGGTGAGATTTCGCGGGGTGAAGAGACGGTACAGCTCGAAACGCGGGCGATGAGGCTGCTCGTATGTCTGGCGGAACGGGCCGGCCAGGTGGTGAGCATCGATGATCTTCTGAACCATGTCTGGTCGGGCGTGAATGTGAGTCAGGACTCGGTGTATCAGGCGGTAGCGTCACTTCGCCGCGCGTTGGAGGATGATCCGAAACAGCCAGCTTACATCGCAACGGTTCCGCGGCTTGGATACCGGATGGTGGCGACGGTTGGTCCATGGGCGGAGCCTGCAGCGGAGATCACGACTACAACGTCCGGTTGGCGCCGCAGGATTGGCTTGACTGGCGGTGCTGTCGCTGTTCTTAGCCTTGTGCTCGTTTTTGCTTTTCTGTTTCGTGGCAAAACAGCCGATCAGCATGCAGCCGTTGCGGCGGCTGCTTCGGAGCCGCAGAAATCGATTGCAGTGCTGCCGTTTCTCGACCTTACTGAAGGGATGAAAGAAGAAGAGTTTGCCGATGGCATGACGGAAGAGCTGATCGACAGGCTCAGCAAGGTTCCGGGGCTGCGGATTCCTCCGCCTACGTCGTCGTTCTATTACAAAGGCAAGCAGGTTCCTGTTGCGGAAGTGGCAAAGGCGCTGGGAGTGGCTTATGTACTGGATGGAAGCGTGCGGAAGTCGGGCGACAGGCTGCGGGTGGCGGCGCGGCTGGTGCGTGCGGACAACGGATATGTGGTCTGGTCGGAGACGTATGACCGGCCATTCCACGATGTGCTGATGGTGCAGGATGACATTGCCGGCGAAGCGGTAAAGGCGCTTGAGACCTCGATTGGGAAATAGCTATCCGGCTTTGCGGAAGGTAAGGTTGATACGGCAGCGGCCAAGGGCTGGGTGATTGCCTTCCTTTAACGATGTAATGCCGTGATAGCGCAGTCTGGCGGGGCCGCCCCAGACAACGACATCGCCGTTGGTGAGCGGGATGCGCTGCTGCTTGTCAGAGCGCTTCAGACCGCCGAAGAGGAAGACGGCAGGCAGACCGAGCGAGACGGAGACGATAGGCTGGGTATAGTCCTGTTCGTCCTTGTCCTGATGGAGCGAGAGCTTCGCTCCGGGCTCGTAGCGGTTGACGAGGCAGGCGTCGGGGAGGAAGCCGGGGAATCCGGCTTCGGCAGCTGCGGTTTTTGCGAGGGTAGAGAACGTCTCCGGCATTGTAGGCCAGGGTTTTCCGCTTTCAGGGTCGGCGGGCGAGTAGCGATAGCCGGTGCGGTCAGTGATCCAGCCCAAGGGACCACAGTTGGTCATAGCGACAGACATGCGGTATCCACCAGGAGTGGTCATGTGGCGGAAAGGGGCTTTGGCTATTACATCATTGAGTGCGGCGAGGATTGCAGTTTCATTGGGCAGGGCGAAGGTGTGGAGTAGGTAGGCTCTGGGGGCTAGTTCTTCTTTCTTCAGTTCGACGGGTTGGAAGAGGTTTAAGGTCATGGTTTCTTCCTGTCTAACAGAGTAAATTCCTGGAGTGAGTATCCCGCGAACTCCGGAAATGATCTCTCTTTTAGATAATGAGAATCTGGACAATCTATCGCATCGATGTAACGGTTCACTGATCTATTCAGCATCATGAGTCGCCGAAATCTGAGTTCGCTTGCGGTTCCGTTTGCCTTTGGCTGCGTGTACTTCTTCTGGGGGTCGACGTACACGGCCATCAAGGTGGGCGTTCAATACTTGCATCCATTGGTGCTGGGCGGGGCGCGCTTTCTAATAGCCGGGTTGCTGATGCTGGCATTCTGCCGGGCACGCGGTTTGAAGGTATTGCTTCCGAAGCGCGAGTTGGTCTGGCTGAGCGTGGTTGGCCTGCTGTTGCTGGTGGGCGGAAACATCGGGCTGGTGTATGGCGAGAAGTATGTCTCGAGCGGTCTGGCGGCCTTGCTGGTGGCTTCGATGCCGCTCGATGTGGCGGTGATCGGGGTGCTGCTGCCGCGAGGGGAGCGGCTGGGGGCGCGCGGATGGGCGGGGCTGGCGCTGGGGTTTGCCGGTCTGCTGGTGCTGTTCTCGGATGCGGCGATGAAGAGCGGGCAGGCAACTGCGTGCGTAGTGATTCTTGTTGGAGCCTTCTTCTGGGCTGCTGGGTCGGTGCTGTCGCGGGAGCTGAAGCTGGAGGTCCATCCCATGGTGGCGGCGGGGTGGGAGATGTTATCTGCTGGAGTGGTGGTTTCAGTGGCCGGGGTCTTTGTTGGAGGTTGGTCATCTGCGCAATGGAACCTGAGATCGGTGGGGGCGGTCGCGTATCTCGTGGTTTTTGGCTCACTGGTGGGGTATTCGGCCTTTGTGTGGCTGCTGGCGCATGTTCCAGCGGCGAAGGCAACGACTCACGCTTACGTCAATCCGGTGGTGGCAGTGGTTCTGGGGGCGGTCCTTCTGAAAGAGCGGCTGGTGGCGATGGAGTATCTGGGCATGGCGGCGGTAGTGATTGCGGTGGCGCTGGTGACCTCGTCGCGGATGAAAACAGCTCCGAAACCAGAACCGGAGCCGGCAAAGATACAGCCGGAGCTGCAACCTGCATGTGTTCTTTCAGACTCCAAATAAATGGAGGTGAAGCATGCCGAATACGATTGGCGTCCTCCTGTTATTTGCCGTGGTTTTTGTCGCCGCCCTGCTGTGGGCCACGCACGGACATTGTTCCGACTCTGAAGGAAATGGTGATGTAACAGGGCATCCGGGCAAGATGTCGTAAGTCACTATGGAGTCACTCTCAAGAAGATGGAACGGAGCGGAAGTCTTCTGATAGCCTGAGTGAAAGGGCGAACCTTGCCCCACAGAGAATGGATACGACAACTGCAGAAATCAGGCATCTGGAAGCACCGCCTATTGAATCTTCACAGGAAGACGAACGTACGCTTCTAGGTTTGCTCACTATTCTTGCGCGGCGTAAGTGGTTCATTGCGAAAGTTACCATAGGGTTTGGGCTGGTTGTTCTCATCATCTCTTTGCTCATGGCAAAAAGCTACACCGCAGAGACTACTGTTCTTCCACCTCAACAGAATTCTTCGCTTGCTTCGAGCATCATGTCGCAGCTGGGAAGCCTCGGCTCACTAGGCGCTCTTGCCGGGGCTGGGGCGGGGCTCAAAAATCCCAATGATATGTATATCGCTATGTTCAAGAGCCGAACGGTAGAAGACGCCATGGTAGGGCGTTTCCACCTTATGCAGAGATACCACCAGAAATACATGTCGACGGGACGGAAGGCATTTGAAGGCCGTGTAAAAGTAGAGTCGGGGACAAAAGACAATCTGATTCATATCGCTGTTGTGGATGGAGACCCGAAATTTGCAGCTGAGATGGCCAATGGATATGTGGAGGAATTCCGAAATCTTTCGCAGCATCTCGCTATTGGCGAAGCGGCGCAGCGGCGGCTTTTCTTTGAACAGCAGCTTGCACAAGCCAAGGACAATCTTGCTAATGCAGAAGAGGCGCTCAAGGAAACGCAACAGCAGACAGGGATGCTGCAGCTCGACAGCCAGGCAAGGGCATTGATTGAGACGGTGGCGTCGCTGCGTGCGCAGATCAGGGCCAAGGAAGTCCAGTTGCAGGCCATGAAAACCTACGCGACTAATGAAAATGCCGATGTAGTACAGGCCCAGAAGGAAATGGACAGCCTGAAGGCGCAACTTGCGCAGCTGGGTGGTTCAGCCGAGGACTCAAGCTCAGATCTGATTCTCCCCAAAGGGAAGGTGACGCAAGCCGGCCTTGAATATGTTCGTAAGCTGCGCGACGTGAAATATTGGGAGACGATTTTCGAGATTCTTGCGCGGCAGTTTGAAGTGGCGAAGCTGGACGAGGCCAAAGAGGGCGCATTAATCCAGGTAGTGGACCCGGCGATTGTGCCAGACTACAAGTCTGGGCCAAAGCGCGGATTGATGACTATTGTTGCTGCGTTTATCGGGTTCATCATCAGTACCTTTATCGTGCTGGTTCAAGAAGGCCTGGCACGCGCTCGTCAGAACCCCGAACAGAATGTGCGCCTGACAGAACTTCACAGGGCGCTCTGGGGTAAGAAGACCGCCTGAAAACTATGAGCAAAAGTGATCCTATTCTGGTGACCGGGGGCGCCGGTTTTATCGGCTCGAATTTTGTCCTGCAGTGGATCAAGCAAGCTGGTTCTCCTGTGGTGAATCTTGATCTGCTGACTTATGCCGGCAACCGCAACAACCTGCATTCGCTTGACCACGATGCACGCCATATTTTTGTCCAGGGAGACATTGCGGACGAGAAGTTCGTGTCTGCGCTGCTGCGTGAGCACCGACCGCGGGCCGTGGTTCATTTTGCGGCTGAAAGCCATGTCGACCGCTCGATCATCGGACCGGATGCGTTTATTCAAACCAATGTTTTCGGAACGTTTTCCCTGTTGCAGGCGGTACGGGGATATTTTGCAGAACTGAGCGCTGAAGAACAGAAACGATTTCGTTTTCTGCATGTCTCTACGGATGAGGTTTATGGCACGCTGAGACTGGAAGATCCTGCGTTCTCGGAAACAACAGCGTATGCGCCGAACAGCCCTTATGCCGCATCGAAGGCGTCATCCGATCATTTAGTCCGCGCGTATTTTCATACTTATGAACTACCGGTGCTGACGACGAACTGCTCGAACAACTACGGTCCGTACCAGTTTCCGGAAAAACTGATCCCGCTGATGATTCTGAACAGTCTTGAAGGCAAGCCGTTGCCGGTGTACGGCGATGGGAAGAATGTTCGGGACTGGTTGTTTGTGGAGGATCACTGCTCGGCGATTCGTGCAGTGCTTGAGCGCGGCAGGCTGGGCGAAACCTATAACATCGGCGGATCGAGCGAGCGCACGAATATCGAAGTGGTGACGGTAATCTGTGATCTGCTGGATGAGCTGGCTCCGAGTGAGTCGATCGGCTCGCGGCGAAAACTGATCACCTATGTGAAAGACCGACCGGGGCACGACCGTCGCTATGCGATCAACGCAGCGAAGATCCGGCAGGAGCTCGGGTGGGAGCCTGCGGAACGCTTCGAATCAGGGATCCGCAAGACAGTCGAGTGGTATCTCGGCCATCAGGACTGGGTTGAGAATGTGCGCTCCGGCGCATACCAGCAGTGGATTGAAACCAATTACGCGGAGCGTGTGGCTCAATGAAAGGAATCATCCTCGCGGGCGGGTCGGGGACCCGCCTGTATCCGGTGACGCATGTTGTTTCGAAGCAGCTGCTACCGGTTTATGACAAACCCATGGTCTATTACCCGCTCAGCACGCTGATGCTGGCGGGTATTCGCGAGATCCTGATTATCTCGACGCCGCAGGATACATCGCGCTTTGCTGATCTGCTGGGCACGGGGGAAAAATGGGGCATACAGCTCTCGTATGCAGTGCAGCCCAGCCCGGATGGCCTGGCGCAGGCATTTCTGATCGGCAGGGAATTTATCGGCTCTGACGCCTGCTCACTGGTGCTGGGCGACAACATTTTCTATGGACAGTCGCTCACGGGGCAGTTGAAGAGGGCGGCAGAGAGAACGGACGGCGCGACGGTTTTTGCTTACCCTGTGCATGATCCGGAGCGTTATGGCGTGGTCGAATTTGACGGAAAGGGGCGCGCGGTGAGTCTTGAAGAGAAGCCTGCGGCTCCGAAGTCGCGTTATGCAGTGACAGGGCTCTATTTCTACGACAATGATGTTGTCGAACTGGCGCGATCGCTGAAGCCTTCACCGCGTGGCGAGCTTGAGATCACCGACCTGAACCGCCGCTATCTTGAGCGCGGCACTTTGAATGTAGAGTTAATGAGCCGCGGCATGGCATGGCTTGATACGGGAACGCATGATTCGCTTTTTGAGGCCGGGCTCTTTATCCAGACTATCGAGCGGCGGCAGGGATTGAAGATTGCCTGCCCGGAAGAAATTGCCTATCGTAGCGGATACATTACTGCAACGCAGCTAGAGGCGTTGGCTGAGCCCGTGCGCAAAAGTGGATATGGGCAGTATCTTTTATCACTCCTTAATGAACCTCAGTTTGTCGCAGATACTATCTGAAGCATGAAAATTATTGAGACTGCACTGCCGGGTGTCCTGATTCTGGAGCCGAAGATTTATAAGGACGCGCGCGGCGCCTTTTGTGAAACCTATAACGAGCGCCTGATGGCTGAGGCCGGACTGCCAACTCGCTGGGTGCAGGATAATTTTTCTCTCTCAAAGAAGAATGTTGTGCGGGGTATTCACTATCAGATCCAGAACACGCAAGGGAAGCTGGTGCGGGTGACTCATGGCGCGGTGTGGGATGTAGCGGTGGACCTGCGCAGCGGCTCGCCGACATTCGGAAAGCATGCAGGTGTCGAGCTTTCAGGCGAGAACGGACGCCTGTTCTGGATTCCGGAAGGCTTTGGGCATGGATTTACGGCCCTATCTGAGATAGCGGGTTTTGCCTACAAGGTGACGAGCTATTACTCGCCTGCGGATGAAAGAACTCTGCTGTGGAATGATCCTGAGGTGGCGATTCCGTGGCCTGTCTCGACGGAAGCGGCGATTGTTTCCGAGAAAGACCAGCAGGGGGGCAGGCTCGCTGAGGTGGATGTTTTTGCATGAGCGGGCGTAAGTTCCTGATTCTGGGCGCGAACGGTCAGGTAGGCACAGAGCTGCAGCGGAGCTTTCGTGACGCGGGCGAGGTGATCGCATACGATCGCAGGACGGCTGATTTGTCGCGTCCGGAAGAGCTACGCGGACTTGTTGCGAAGCTTCGACCGGATGTGATCCTGAATGCGGCTGCTTACACTGCTGTTGATCGTGCGGAATCAGAGCCTGAGCTGGCGATGACGATCAACGGAGTTGCCCCCGGCGTCCTGGCCGAAGAGGCGCGGAAGATGGATGCATGGCTTGTTCACTATTCGACGGACTATGTTTTTGACGGCACAAAGCAGGGCGTGTGGTTAGAGAGTGATATGCCCAATCCGCTGAATGTTTATGGGAAGACAAAGCTTGCAGGTGAGCAGGCGATCGAGCAAGCTGGCGGGAAGTATCTGATCTTTCGCACGAGCTGGGTCTATGGGCCCTATGGGAAGAATTTTCTGCTGACTATGCTGCGGCTGGGTGGGGAGCGCGACCAGCTGCGCATTGTGGACGACCAGATTGGCGCGCCCACTTCATCGATTGCAATTGCGGATGCGACTCGCGCGGCTCTCGAGAAGGCGCGTGCATTGCAGGCGGAATCAGGCGTTTATCATCTGACGTGCCCCGGCGAGACGACGTGGTGCGGATTTACACGCGCGATCTTTGACCGGTACAGTCCGGATGCTGGTCACGCGTGGCCGCAAGTTATCGGCATTCCGTCGAGTGAGTACCCGACTCCAGCCCAGCGGCCTGCGAATTCCGTTCTTGCAAACGGGAAACTCGAGGCGCAGCTGGGCGTGGCGCTACCTCACTGGACGGAGGCTCTGGACCAGGTGCTGGGTATTCTAAAGTCGGTGGGCGCGTAAAGCACTATTTCTGGTTTACTGTCTCGAGCTGGAGACGGTCGAGTTCATTCATCTCATGCATGACACGCGCGACAGGCTTGTGCGTGTCCACGGACTTGCGTCCTACGACAAAAGATACACCGCAGAGAAAAAATACAAATAAAAGGGTTCCGACTCCGGCAATACGGCTCTTCATGATTGATCCTCGATTGAGTTCAAGTGAGAGAACTAGGGGGAACTGGCAGAAAAATCCTTACAAAATAGCTGCAAACACTATCTGGGGGTACAGATTTTTTGTTTGTGTTCTATTACATTACACGCAAATGCGCGCATGTCCAAGGTGGAACTGTGCTCATGAGTAGGGGAAGTAAACTTTGGTAATGGACTTGAAGGGCTTTTAATTTACGAGCTTCCTGCGTGCCTGTTTAGAGAAAAATATAGCCGTGTCCTAAATTTTTAGTTGACACCAGCGTTTAGATTGACATAATTTCCTATTTGTTTAGGAGACTTCTGGTGGGACGTAAGAAAGGCTCGCAGTACCTGACGCCGCTTGAGCTGAAGATCATGCAAGTGCTTTGGCAGGAGGGGGCGAGTAATGTTCTGCATGTTCAGAAGAAACTGCTCCCCGATGCTGATCTTGCTTATACAACGGTACAGACCATGCTCAATGTGCTCTGCCGCAAGGGAAGAGTTGAGCGCAGGTTGAGCGGGCGCGCCTACGATTACAGCGCCGTGGTTTCGAAAGAGAAGGTCCTGGGCCAGGCGGTACGCGAGCTGATCGAGAGGATGTTCGGCGGTTCCTCGGAAAGCCTGGTGATGAATCTGATCAAGAACCGCCAGGTCGATCCGGAGCGGATCGCTGAACTGAGCCGGCTGATCGCAGCAGAAAAAGAGGCGAAGAAACATGAGTAGCCTGGTGTGCGCTGTTGTTGGCTATGTGGTGAATGCGGCCTGGGAGGTTCCTCTGATTGCGTCTGCGGCATGGGCTGTTAGTGGGCTGCTGAAGAAGATTAGTCCGCGGACCCAGCATGTCACTTGGGCTGCTGCTCTGGTAGCAGCTGTTCTTACGCCGGTTCTGCCGATGCTTGTGCTTCCTGGCTTTCAGAATGCCGCTGCAAGCCATGCCTCAAGCGTGATAGCTCCGGTAGTAGGTGCAGCAACCAGCGCAAAAGGAATGATTGTTCTGCCTGCGAATGTCATTCTTCTTCTGTTTTCTGGTTACATTTGTGCCTTCTTCTATTTTGCTGCGCGGCTGGTTTTCTCTTTTTTCAGAACGCTCCTGCTTGTGCGAGACAGCAGCCTTGCCGCTCTCAATCAAGAGCAAAGCAGACTCTGGAACCATTGCAGCAGGGCATTTTCATTGGCCGATGCATCGATCCGAACTTCGCCAGATGTGCATGGTCCTGTCACTGCCGGATTCTTGAGGTCGGTACTGCTGCTGCCCGCTGGATTTTCGGAGCAGTGCACTATGCATGATTTTCTGACCGCGATTGGCCACGAGTGTTCTCACATGAAGCGGCGGGATTTTGAAAAGAACTTCTTGTATGAAGTCGTAAGTCTTGCGATTGCTTTCCATCCTGTGACCTGGCTGCTGAAATCTCAAATCGCGCAGACGCGGGAGATGGTCTGCGACGCCATGGTTGTCGAGAAGCTCATGGACTCATACGAATACACACAATCTCTGCTGCGGCTGGCAGCGATGATCGCTCATCTGCCGCAAGCCTTCACCACTCACGCCATCGGAATTTTTGATGCCCACATATTGGAGAAACGAATCATGCGCATAACGGCGAAGAAACTGAACCTGACCCTGGCCATGAAGTGCGGCCTGATTGCTCCGGGTGTACTCCTGCTAAGCTCCGTGGTTGCTGCCTCGGCGACGGCAGCTGTCGGCATAGAGCCACAGGCCCAGCCGTCTTCATCTTCATCCGCAAGCCAGGCCGACCTTGCAGGGCAGATTTACCATATTGGCTCAGATGTGAGCGCGCCTCGAGTCATCTATGCGCCCGATCCTGTCTTTCCGAAGTCCGCGCACAAAGGGAAAGGAACGTTCCAGGGAATGTGCGTGGTGAAAGCTGTTGTCACTACTTCAGGAACGGCTACTGATGTTCAGGTGGTGCGTTCTCTCGGACCAGACTTCGATGCCAGCGCTATCAAGGCGGTGCAACAGTATCGCTTCAGTCCGGCCATGCACGCCGGAATGGCTGTTCCTGTGCTGATCCGCATCGAGGTGAATTTCAGGAGGTATTAAGGCGGCTGATTTTTAGGTGGGGGTTAGATGGTCGGGGGAGGAATTCGAAGGCTCTTACACCCGTGATCGCTATGCCGTTTCTTTGTGAGATTTAACTGCAAAACCATTCAATTTCAAGGGTTTGCCAGAATTCTCAAGCGTACCCTCTTGTCCCGGATTTTCTCACCAATGGACAGTTTTCGCAAGATTTTCGTATCACCAAATTGCACCAAAAATTATGCAATTAGTATAAAAAGTCGGGGCGGAGGGACTTCACCTTTCCGCTCGAAAGGGGCTTGAAGTTCGCCTACCGACAAGTTTTCAACTTCATTCATTTTGAAGAGAGAGCTTCCAGCAGACCCAATTTCTTCGTCCACTCAATAGGGAAGCGGACTACAAGTCACTTTCAATAAATCGATCCAACCCATCAGGATCGAATTCGATTAGGAAACTCGCTACTCATGTGACCGGCTAGACCAACAGAACTCCATGCCTTCCAAGAACCCACGACATAAAGGTTCTGCCTGGCTCGAGAGACGGCGACGTTCAAGATGTTCGGTGTCCCCGCAGCCCACTCTCGAGCACCATTCTGAGATTCGGCGGGCGCGCCTAGCAGCAATATAACGGTGTCGGCCTCGCGTCCTTGAAATGTATGGATCGTACCCACATGATCTTTCAGCCACTGTGTGCCATCACGGCTTAACATGCGTAGAAGATCCGGCCGGCTCTCTAAAGAACGAGCCATCTCGTGCACAACGATGCGGAAAGGCGAGATTACGAAGACATCTGGGTTTCCTGTCACCGATGCCAACCTGGTAAGCAGATCGATCACAGCTCTGCCTTCCGCCGGAGACCATTTCGAATCAGCTTCTCCCTCTACATCGATCCATGTTGATGCTCCAAGCACAGCTTCAACATCCAGTTTCCTGGGACCAACCACCTGCACCATCTGGCCGGCATAAGCGATCTTGTTCGAGATTGAGAACATCGGATTCTGGCAGCGGCGATGCACAAGCAATGGGAGACCTACGCGTCTCTCTCCCGCAATGGCTTCGAAGCTTGATTGATAGTGTGAGGCACGATCCGTAAGTGTTTGCGTCGAGGCTGCTGGAGCCGTCCAATCCAGTTCATTCACTTTGAAGAAGTCACAGATGTCTGTGTTCAGACGCTCCGGTAGCGAGACCACGGGCTGGATTTGCAGAGGATCGCCTATAGCGATGGTGCGCTTTGCTCGCAGGATTGCACCCATAGCAGCTTGCGGTGTGGCCTGACCAGCTTCATCAATCAGGAGCCATCCCAGAGTATTCGGAGGTAGGTCACCGAGCATTCGTTCAACCGAGGCGAATGTCGTCGAGAGTACCGGCACAACAAGGAAGAGTGTGGACCAGAGATCGCCAAGTAATCTGCGCCGCTTTTCGTTCTTCAGCATCCCTGTACTTGATACCTGAAGTGCACCAAGGTTGTGGAGAATCCTGGAAGCTGAGGCATCGATGAAGGCACGGTGAAGGGCTAGAGCGGCAATGAAGAGATTCTCGCGCTTGGCGTTCACCGCTTCTGTAACCCAGGGCGTCGATTGATTCCAGCTTACGTGTCCCTCCTGAAACTTCTCTTCACCAATAATTCGGTCATCAAGCCGGGTGCGGTGCTCGGAGATGAGTTGTGACCTTGCAGCGAGTTGCTTCCGTTCTCTCTCGAGATCCGTTTCAAGAACTTGTGCTTTCGCTGCAGCAAGCGAACGGGCACGTTCTGCTTTCTTGAGGTCATCTTCTAATACGGCCAACTCCCTTGCCGCCGAGTCCAACGGTCTTCGCCAAACAGCAGCTTCCTCCGCCCAGGCCTTTGCTTCGTCTGTACGTGCCAGACGTGCAAACAACCCAGGGCGCGAGCTCTTGTGCTGATTCCAAGCTGCTGAAGCTTGCGTATGGCGTGCAGAGGCTTGATCGCGCTCTTTACGAAGTGTCTCCACGCTTGCGACGAACTCGTCACGTTCTGCTTGCAGGCTCTCAAGTTCTTTTTCTTTGCCGGCTAACTGACGCCTGGACTCCCCTAGCACAAGGCAAAGAAGGCGCACCTCTTCAAGCGCCTGTAATTCAGCGTCTATCTCTGCCTTGAGAGTAAGAAATCGTGTTCGCGCCTTCGGCCAATTTTCCTTCGCTTGTTGTGGAGAAGGCGGATGTTCCCTAAGTACAACTTCGGGAGTTCTCTTCTCGACGACGCCCGTAGCCGGATCTCGATTTTCGATCAGAACGGAATGTCCCATTACAGTCTTGAGGTAGGTTCTGAAACCGCGGTCCTCGTTCCACCAGAACGCCTTCCAGAAAGCCGATCGATTGCCCTTATTGCCGAGGACGGCTGCGATCAACCCCCATGTCTTCACTGGCTCCGGCGCAAGACTTTCCTCTGTCGCTTCTTCCTCTTGCTTGCGCGGGCCGTGGACGAGGTCGCTGATCGACTTGAAATAACTCAATTGCTCACGTGAGTGCGCCACGGCGCCTTCGGCGGGCAACTCCTTGCTCACGTTCTCGACCGCCTTGTTATTGCTGGAGGCAACCAGCATCTCATGCCCCTTCAGGGCGGCATCGAGCTGGTAAATGTTGAAGGAAGCCTTTCCCGCTTCGACGCGCTCTTCGGTCTTCGTGAAGGCTTCTCTGGGGTCATCGAAGGCGCTCATGGCAACAGCTCGCTCAAGGATGCACATGGCAACAACGTCGCGCAGGAGCGTAGTCTTTCCCGTGCCAGGAGGCCCGTTCACCGCAAGAAGCCCTTCCTTGCCATTCAGTTCCTGCCTGATCAGGTTCACCGCAGCCTGTTGCAGCATGACGAGTGATCTGCCTTCTCCGGCAGGCCACTTGGCAGCGGGAATCTTCGCTGGAGCAACCGCCTCCTCCAAGAGAGAATGTTTTTTGAGCACATCCAGTGGATTGCTCTCTGACACCGCGCCAAGATATCGCAGCACACTGGTCGGAGCCGTCCTGTTCTCGATATGACGAGCAACGCGACTCAGATCGTGGAGGAAGAATGAATTGAGAAGCAGAGCCTCCGGCTGAGTCTTCGACCCCACCGGATAGTAGTGGCGCAGCACAAAGGTCGGGCGTTCGATCAGCCCATCTGGAACTTGGCATTTCTCGACCAGCCACTGATATGCCCGCTCCATCGTTGAGATATCGAGTGGAATGGGCTTACCGTCGGAATCAACTCTGTGCACGATTGCATCCAACCCGCTTTGCAACTCCTCCTCTACTGTCGGCCAGTTTCCAAGCTCTTGCAGCTTAAGCTGAAGTGCAAGAGGAAGCGCCCATGGAAAGCTGGAAACTGTGATTGCCTTCTCGGCAAGCACAACGCCATCACTGTTCAGCAAAACTTCTGCGGCGACCGCCTTCTTCTTCGATAGGCGGACTCTCGCCTCGTCATCGCCGAAGACCCTGATGAGAGCTTCGGTGGCTGGATCCATCAGCATCGAACCAAGGATGACGCTATAGAAGATCTGCTTTCCAGGCGGAGGCTTTGTGGATGTGGTCCAGGGCAGTGGCCCATCCTCAAAGCGGACTACCCGGTTCCGATCACCGTACACAAGATCGTGCGGAGCGTTGTAGGTTGCAGGCGAGAGCGCTTCGAGCACCGTCCATGTACTAAGGATGGCCGTTGGTTCGTTTTTGGTGTTGCCAGTCACAGTCGACGAAGATGCTGGTGATGGTGACGTGGGGCGTGCGCGACGAAGTCCTGAGCCCATGTCCAATCCTTTGCCCCCTTTGAGGGCCTGATTACCCCCTTATTTTCGCCTAATGCCGAGAAACGGGTTACGAGGCGAGTGTCTTCTCTTTCGGACACTTCCCGACAGACTAACCGCACCGACGAATAATGCCTTGCGCCTAGCGGGGGGTGGGTAACGGTTCTCCGCAGAGACTGGGCAAATCGATATCACTCCGATTGGTTACCTGGAATCGACCAAAATCACGCCGCGCTAACCACTTTAATTGGCACGATAGTAGAATTCGCGCCAATTAAGCGAGGGGTGAATATGGCGAACCGCCGTGGGGATGAGATCGCAGAGAACCTCGCGGCTGTCGTGGACTTCATACGGCAAAGCGTAGATGGTGCACAGAGTGGTCAAATTGCCAACGCTCTGAAGGGGATCCCTCAACGAACCCTACAGCGTTGGCTGAAACGTCTCGTGGAGGAAGGAAAGCTAACTCAGGCCGGCAAAGGGAGGGCTGCGCGATACCGGCTTCCGAAGGTACTAGAGGAACCAGAAGCCGCTCCCGGCCGGCAAGTGCAGCCGGAACAGGCAAAGTCGGAGGAGGCGGTTGGGTATAACCGTCAGTTTCTCGACGGCTACCGACCCAACACAAGCTTTTATCTCACTTCCAAAGAACGGGAACACTTGGCGGAAGTAGGCAAGACGACGACCGAGATCGAAGCCGCTGGGACGTATGCCAAACAGATTCTTAACCGCTTGCTAATCGACTTGTCGTGGAACTCCAGCCGACTCGAAGGCAATACCTATTCTTTGCTCGATACTCGCCGTTTGATTGAATTTGGCGAAGAGACAGAAGGGCAGAACAGACTGGAAGCTCAGATGATTCTCAATCACAAGGATGCCATTGCATTTCTTGTGAGTGCGGCCGATGAGATAGATTTTAACCGCTATACGATTCTGAACCTCCATGGAATTTTGGCGCAGAATCTCTTGCCGGACGAGGCAGCTCCTGGACGCCTGCGCCGCATTGCGGTCGGCATTGAAAAGTCCGTCTTTCATCCTCTCGAAGTCCCGCAGTTGATCGAGGAGTGTTTCCATCAGGTGCTGGCAACCGCGCAAGCGATTCGTGATCCGTTTGAACAATCCTTCTTCGCCATGGTGCAACTGCCGTACCTTCAGCCCTTCGACGATGTGAATAAACGCGTATCCCGCCTGGCTGCGAATATTCCCTTCATCAAGGAGAATCTATCGCCGTTGTCGTTCACTGACGTTCCGCGCTCGACCTACACGGAAGCCATCCTAGGAGTCTATGAGTTGAACAAAGTAGACCTGCTCAAAGATATCTTCATCTGGACCTACGAGCGCTCAGCCGAGAGCTACGCAGCGGTGCGGCAATCCTTGGGCGATCCCGATCCATTCAGGCAGAGGCATCGGGAGGCACTGCGTCAACTAGTGGGCGATGTGGTGCGGCGGCATATGGATAGGAAAGAGGCAGTTTCCTATATCGCGCAGTGGGTGCAGGACAATATTTCCGCGGATGAGCGAGGCAGATTCAGGGAAACTGCCGAGTCCGATCTTCTCAACCTGCATGAGGGAAATTTTGCTCGCCTTCAGGTTCGCCCCAGCGAGTTCGCGGCGTGGCAGACCGCGTGGGAACACAAGGAATAAATTTCCAAAATTGTAAATTTGGAGCCTCTGCTGGAAGATGCGTTTTTAAGCTCGCCTCTTTTCCTCTAGTCTCCAAAGCTACGTTTCTGGTATTCGCCGGGATTGGTTCCGACGATTCGCTTGAATGCTTTGCTGAAGGAGGCGTCGGATTCATACCCGACTGATCGTGCAACGTCGATGAGCTTCTTGTCGCGCTGCTGTAGGAACTGCATTGCCTTCTGCATGCGCCATTCGGTTACGTATTCCAGCGGTGTTTGTCCGAGGAGTTCTTTAAAGCGTGCGGCGAATGCGGAGCGCGACATGCCTGCTGCTGTGGCTAGGGATTCCACCGTCCAGGGTGCATTCACGCTGTTGTGAACGGCATTCAGCGCGGTGCCGATTTGAGGATCGAAGATGGCACGAAGCCATCCGTTATTGTGTTGCGGTTGGTATGCGATGTGCGCACGGAGTGCCTGGATAAATAAAACCTCAGCCAGCCGCGTTGCCACAACTTCCGATCCGGGCGCCTGTTCTGCCATCTCTAACGCCAGCGCCTGCATGGTGGTGTGAAGTGCAAGGGTGTGGGCCACATCGGCCTTGATGAGCATGAAGCTTGGCAATAGCTGGGTAATTGGCTTGAGGCTGGCGCGATCGAAGCTCAGGGAGCCACAAACGATGGTTGTGGGTGCGCCGCCTGCTCCGTAGTGAGCAACATTGCTGCCATCTCTGGACGCGACTTCGCTGAAACTCTTCATAGGACGTGTTTGCAAGCTGTCGCGCAGAACAAACGAAGTTCCTCGTGCCAGAAAAAAGCAATCGCCACCGGTGAGGGGAATCGGCTCTGGAGTTCCTTCCACACTGAGCCAGCAGTTGCCGCGCGAGAGCATGGCGAAGTGTGCCAGGTCTGTGAGACCACTCTCTCTATAGGCAGGCGTGGCTTCTTCTTCGGCCCATTTCCCCTGAATCAAGCCCCACGGGGCTGTCGCCTCCAGCCTGTGCTGACCGAACGCGGTGACGTGCATCGTGCGGAAGATGTCTGTTATCGGATCCAATTAAACCTCCTTGTTTGGACGAATGGACAAAACATTTGGACTTATGGGCAGTTCTCGTCCACGCCCAGCAAAATCTACTCCTCAGTACAAGATGCTACACATCGCGAAAGGGAGTATGTATGGGAAAGCTGGAAGGTAAGGTAGCAGTCGTCACAGGCGGATCGAGCGGCCTGGCGCTGGCGAGCGCCAAGCGCTTCGTTGAAGAGGGTGCCTACGTTTTCATCACGGGTCGGAGGCAAGCGGTGCTGGATGAGGCCGTCAAGGAGATTGGCCGGAACGTGACCGGCGTGCGGGGTGACGCGGCCAATCTCGACGACCTCGACCGTTTGTTCGAGACGGTCAAGCGCGAAAAGGGCAAGATCGACGTCCTCTATGCGAGCGCTGGCTGGGGCGAGGCCGCACCGTTGGGCGAGATTACCGAGCAGCACTTCGATGCGATCTTCGGCCTGAATGCGCGCGGAACGCTGTTTACGGTCCAGAAGGCGTTGCCATTGTTCAACGATGGCGGATCGATCTTCATGACCGGGTCCGTTGCTTCGCTGAAAGGTTTTCCTGGTTACAGCGTGTATGCGGCGAGCAAGGCGGCATTGCACGCATTCGCACGCGGGTGGCTCAACGAGCTGAAGGGCAGGAATATCCGGGTGAACGTGCTGCACCCGGGGCCGATCGCCACACCGATGCAGGACCAGGTTCTCACCAAGGAGGCAAAGCAAATGTTCGAATCACTGATCCCGCGGGGAACGATGGGGCAATCTGAGGAAATCGCAACGGCCGCACTGTTTCTTGCTTCAGACGATTCGAGCTTCGTCAATGGTGTGGAGTTGAACGTCGACGGCGGCTTCTCGGCTATCTGAACTCGGAGGATTTCGGTGAGTGCATGATCCAATGCACTCATCGAATCCGATGAGTATTGATATATCGACCAGTGTCGAGCTATCCAGGCAGTTAGGCCATCGACTGTCGATTTCAGAGCAATACTCTTATGCAGTAACGATGCGGGGAATAACTTCCCATAAGGCATTTTTCGTGAGTAATACAGAAATTTGGTATTGCTCCGGCCTCGGTGGCCCTGTTTCTCCAAGCTAAGAAGCGTGTCTTTCCATCATGCCCCGAGCTTATTCCGAAAGTTGCTTTCTAGAAAGTTTCGTCATTCTGAGCGAATCATGGTTGTCCGAGGGTCTTCACGTGTATAGGAGAGAAGCACAACGGGTTTCGCTTTGTTGCGATCTGCCACGGGACAATGATAGATGCAAACAAGTCGACCAAGGAATGCGGATCGAAGAAATGAAGGGTAGCCCCATAGAATTTCCCCAAAATTCTCATCAATTCATTTCCATTAACTGGCTGTTCTAATCCAAGGCTGCTCTTGGCCTTTTCAGACAAAGAGTTCCAAAGATCGAATGATGAAACGAAAGCCCGTGCTGCACTTCCACTCGCAGTTCCCATTTCGATTTCGACAGGGTCGGTCAGGATCTGCTCTGCTACCAGTCTATGGCATTTGCCATCGCCTAGATTTAAATCGCCCCAGGCGTCTAGCAACCGGATCAATGATGAAATAGAAGTGGCTATCTGTTCCGCTGAATACGGATGGGGGCGCATTCCTTCCCAGATGCAAGCTACGCCTGCCTGAACTGTATCATCCCTGTGCGGGAGTTTAGGGGGGACGATCAATAAGTCAATACAGGTCCGCCGCGCAGCAACTAATTCGCTAAGTTCTCTGTGGTTCTTTTTGAGTTGTTCGATAGACCAGAAAGGAGGCTTCGAATCGACATCGACAACACTCCAACGCTCGTCCGGGCCTTTGTTCCATCCAGTTTCAAGCGACGTCGAGTCAAGCACTGGAATGAGATCGCCATGCGGGGATTCAATCTTTATGTGCAACCCTCCTCTTCTTAACAAAGTGTTCTTCAAATTTCGAAAAGAGCGTTCCTGAGCTATCTGTGACCGATAATCATCAATCATCTGTTCCAGATGGCTACGGCGGTCAGGATAAATACGGTTTTTTTCTATTGTCGGCTCCGCTCCCGTTTGGGGAAAGACGATGCGATCGAACGGCCAGATTAGAGCAATATCACACTGTGCTTCCAGAAACAGCCCTGATTGCGCCTGAAGACGCCAGAGATTGGGAACATCGATTTGCAGAAATCTCAGCATCAATCCCGAACGAGTTCCCTCTTCAAAGAGACTGCTCACCGCCTCAGGATCAACGAGATAGATGGCACCATCTTGACCTGTTACCCCGCCTTTCGCCGCAAACCAGCCTGCAATGCTGGGATCTGTCGAAAAATCGATGAAAGGTGTCGCTGCCACCTGATGGTGTTGTGCTGCTGCGATAATTTTGTCATCATTCGCCAGATAAGGTACGAGTTTTTCAGCACCGTATACCCAATCAGCAAATGCACAAATATCTTCCTGCGCTTCGCGCTGCCCTGTGGCATCCAATCGCGCGAAGCTTGACGTCACATGCCACGTAGCGTCTCGCTGCCCACGAAAGTAACGGTACTTACCAGTTTCTCTAAAGCGTTTGGCAAGTGCGATTGCTTCTTCAACATCTGTAACGTCGAATTGAACAAAGCCTCCAGGCATTTCGCGTCCGAGTGGAAGGCCGGGATCGCAATAGCTGAGCCTCTCCGAAGCAAAACCGTTTTTGTCGTATATTTCTGCCTTTTCGTCCATCCATGTCCCTTTCAGACATGCGCCAAAAACTAACTGGCTAATCTTATACGTCTTGAGGAAGTAACTAATCCACTCATCAAACTATTGCTAGGTCAGCTTCTGAGAAGTGATTCGGCCGTGATCTGTAGGCATCGAGAGCGGCGTTTCACAGGACTAATGTTCGGAGGTCGGCTCAAACCTTTGCTGGATGAGTGCATTGGCCTGAAGTCACCGGTTGAGAATGGTGTTCGTAAATAGAAGCCGACTTCCCGGTAGCGAATGTTGTGCCTTACTGAAGTGATTGACGGACCTCGAACACCACACCCATACGTCATGCTGTTTGGTTGCCAACGCGACTTCCAACGATCTGGCCCGTTGCGCCGAACGGGTTGTCTCAACAAACCGTATAACATGGGTCTGTCGTTCTTCATTTGCCAGTTTCGGGAAGGTGCAGATGGGAATCGAGACCATGGGTGATCGAAGGCGCGATACCTGCCAGGTGCACGGAAGAAGCGTCGAAACACCGGGCATTGTCGTCGAACGCCGCACGAACGGAGCGGGTTCGCATCCCGCACAAGCTTATCCCTGCAACGAGTTGATTGTCATGCTGAGCGGTCAGGCGCTCGTATCGCTGGAAGCCAAAGCCGATGCCTCGAGCGCTCGACGCACAGCGCGTTAAGCGAGTCCTGGATTACATTGACGCTAACCTCGGCAAGCGCTTGCACTCGATCAGCTTGCGGCCGAGGCATGCCTCAGCCCCTTCCACTTTTCGCGCCTCTTCAAGCAGGCCATCGGTCTTTCACCGCAGCGCTATGTCACCGACCAGCGGGTGCAGGCCGCCAAGCGTGCGTTGGCATCGGAGCATGCCTCACTCTTCGAGATAGCACTCGATAACGGCTTCGGGTCGCTTGACAACTTTATTAGGGTCTTCCGCAAGAACACCGGCACAACACCAGCCCACTATCGACGACAGGTCTGCTAAAACATGGCTCTCGGGTGGAGCGCAAAGAGCAAGATGCGTCGAAAACTCCGCAAGAACTGCCGAGATTTGTCTATCTTTCTTCGGATACTTTCATCGACAGGATACTTGGATTCGGCGTCAGCACATGTGTTGTACCTCGAAGAAAGCCGAGTCTCGCAACCTTCTATTCCCAAATCCGGTGCTTTTCTTGAAATTGATATATTGCCTCAGCGTATCGGAGAGTCCGGAGAGAAGCTTGGTTCCATAAAGCGTTTGCATCGCGTCCGAAAGAGCCACATTTCCAGCACCCTCAACGCGTTTCTGTGCTTGCTCTCCATCGAAAAAGAAACATGGGAGAACATGTGCAGGGAAAAGAAGCTCTTCAATGCGATTATTGGCCTCTTGCCAAGAGGAATATCGCCGCGGGCGATTTTGGTGTTGGATAATGACCTCTTCGCCTTCGGGGGTATTGATATCACGTAATTTGCCCCGTGGAAGAAAGTGCCAGATGCGTGTGATGGTTAGAGGATTATCTTCTCCAATATCAAACACGAGCTGAACGCTGACCTGGGGATCAGATTCTCCAATCGATCCGCGATGTAGAATTCGCTCGATGAGTTGTCGGTACGAGCGCTGTTTTTCCTCTTCGTTATCAGAAAGCTTGACCCCTTCGACGTAGTACATCGCCTCCCGGCCAAACAAACCGAGATGGAGAGAGGCAAGCAATGAAGTCTTGCCTGTGCCATTCATCGCTCCGACAAGAATTACCTTCTTCCGCGCACTTGGGGTGGGGAATTGGAAAGTTGTCGATCGATAGCTACGCCAATTTTTGAGGGTCACCTCGCAGAGATGCACTAGACTGCTCCTATCATGCTTCCAAGTGATCTCCCAGAATGTTATCGACGTCGCCGTTGATTCCCTCACGACGGCCCGACCCGATGTAGTTCCTCTGGAGGTCGATTAATTGCTCAAGTAGCTTCAGCGTAGTTCTATTAAGCTAAAACTGCGAAAGGATGAATACTAATCATCAATACTCGATGAAGTTGGTATCCATCTGATATCCACGTCCACAAGTTATTGATTTTAGGTGATTTGATGGTCGGGGCGGAGGGATTCGAAGGCTCCTAGACCCGTGATTGCTATGCCGTTTTCTTTGTTGAATTTGACTGCAAAACCACTCAATTTGAAGGGTTTGCCAGAATTCTAAAGCGCACCCTCGTGTCCCGGATTTTCTCACCAACGGACAGTTTTTCGCAAGATTTTCGTATCATCTCGTATCACCTAATTGCACCAAAAATTGTACAAGTGAGCTCAGAAGTCGGGGCGGAGCGCCCTTCAGCCCTAAAAAGGAAGAATTTCGAATTTCCGAATTGGAAATTCTTAGCAATGCTCAATGATCCAGAGTCGAGATTGCCAGTCCATTGAATGCCACAGTATTTCATCTTTATGGTCCGATGAGTGATTCGGCGATTTGGCACCCTAGACTTAGTTACGTCAGTGATTTGCCTTTCAGGAGATCGATCTTGGGATGAAAGAGTCTTCTCTGGCGCGGTCGAGTTCCACGCACAGATTTCTCTTGATCGGACTTTCCTTCGGAAGTTACCCGCGGCGCGCAGCCGCAATTGCGAATAGCAAGATGACAATTAGCAACGCAGGCCTCTAAGCCTACGCTTTTCGAAACCTCCTTGTAGGAAACTAGCTGCTGAGGTGCACAATTGATCAAATATGAAACTTGAAGAACTTGTGTCCCGAACGAACGAGTTTTACTTCTTGAGAGAGTTCACGTTCTCTACGGCGAAATTCCGCCCCAACGCACAGTCTCAGGTTGAGTTGGCCGATGCCGTCATCTGGCTCGATGACCTTGCAGTCATCTTCCAATTGAAAGAACGATCCGATGACGTCGAATTCTCGGAGATTGCCTCTACCCGTTGGTTCGAAAACAAAGTGATTGGGAAAGCGGCACGCCAAGTCAAGAGCACACTTACCTACCTGAACCAATACGACCCGATTTCAGTCACGAACAACTACGGCCAGACTGTTCCTTTATCCGTTAGGGAGATAAGAACCATCCATAAGGTCATTGTCTATTCGGAGGACAATCCTGATCCGGTGCGACCAAAGTTTCATCTCAGTCGCACCGGGGGCCTGATGCACCTAATTCGGGCTGAGGATTACATTGGTATCGTAAGAACTCTTCTGACGCTTTCCGAAATCTCTGAGTACTTCTCATGGCGCGGCGATCTTCACGCAACTTGGTTAAGTGAGGCCGAGACTCTCCCTGAGCAGAGCTTGGTCGGCCACTATCTTCGTGGAGAAATGAAATTAAAACCGACCTTAACTGATGCGAAGAATCTTGGGCTCGTCGAAGAAGACATAGAAGAATGGGATGTGACTGGGATTCTACACAAGTTCTTAGAAAGAACGACAGACAACGATATAGACGGGATTCAATACCATCGCATTATTCGCGAAGTCGCAAAGCTCCACAGAGGCGAGCTTCGCTCATTCAAGGAGCGGTTCGTTCTCAGTATGGAGGCCGCAAAGGCCGACGAGTTCACCCGGCCTTATCGATTCATAAGTCCAAGAACCGGCTGCGGATTTGTTTTTATACCGCTTGAGTCCCAATTCTGGGAGGCAAGACGCACCGCTCTCGCAAACCTCACAGCGGCCTGCAAGTATGATCAGCGCCTGGACAAATGCATTGGGATCTCGTTCGTGCGCGATGGCGACGGATGGTTCACGGTGGATTGGTGTATTCATGTAGCGAAATGGGAGTTCAATGCAGAGATTGAATCCGTGCTCAAAAAATCGTACCCGTTCCGCCCGGTCAAGGAACATATGGTTTACAGATACCCATTCAAAACTGATAGTGAGGAGATCTAGTCGGTAGTGCCTGCCGGCAGGTGGCGGTTCACTGATCCTGCGTCAAATGTCGATTTCAGTCCAATGCGCTCGTCGAAAAGAGGTAACCAGGTCACCGCGTCAGAAGGGGGACCGATTTCATGTGAGCCGTTATCAAGCGGCAGGTCTTCTGATCCAGCGGGAGCTCTTTCTGGAGTCTAGGCCAGAGTGTCATCATTCTCTCTATGGTCTCGCGGGCGGTTTCGAGCACGAGCTTACTAGGAACCTGTGCTTTTCGTGCAAAGCGTTCCATCAATTCCCAATCCAATCGGCTGACGGCCTTCTCTTTGGCGATAGATAAGGCCAGACGATCCTCTGCGATATAGCGCACGGTAGACACGAAATCGTAGGCCGGGGCGAGTTGTGGCGTGTGGCTGTCAAGGTAGATAAGGGACCAGTTCTTCAAGTGCATGTCATTGTTTCCGATGACTGCATTGAAGATGAGCCTTCGGACGAACTCGGTGAACTGCGTCTCATCCGTCAGACGCCATAGATCAGCGGCCATATTGGTGTAGCTGTAGTTCTTATATTTGGCTTCGGGAAACTGCCCATATATCTGGTTGAAATCCTCGATATGGATGCGCTTTCCTTTCGCGCCGCGATCAAATCGCCTGATGTAATAGGCATCCCCCTTCAACTGCCCCCATTGTTCTGGAACGCCATCAATCCGGTCCATAGGGAGCAGGCCAACCTCGGGCACCTGTATGCCTACTTCGCGCGCGAACTGCATCATGGAGTATTCATTTTCGGGCAGGTTTGGATATGCCACGGACGGCAGTTTTACGATCCAGTGTTCGCCCTGCCTGGAAGCGGGGATAGAGAGTTGCCGGTTCGGATTGCCGACCGCCGAGAGCTTCAACTGGACGCCGGCGAGTGAAAATCGCAGGACATCCTTGCCGACCTTCGTGCGTACTTCGGCGGGAGTGCTTTGAGCGGGCGGAAATGTGCGGCCTTCGATGTCTTGAATAGTGACAGCCCCCGGCAAGTCATTGCCAAGAAGCCATAACAGAAAGAACTCTCTTTGCGCGTTCACATCGCCATGCTCGGCAATATATTGCCGCAACTGTCCTTCCGGCAGAAGATTGGAAAAGAATGGGGGCAGTCGGCGCGTTACTGGCCGAACGTCGGTTCGGAGCTCCCGGTATGCGTCATAGAAACTCAGGCTCAGAACAGGCCGTTTTTCGTCGGCTATATAGGCCGCATCGAAGACAAAAAGATTCTGATCGTTGGGCAGATTCGTAATCGTGCCAACAACGGTCCCCGAGAGACGTACCTCCAGGACGGAAGGCCGACTGGGGCTAGGAGCTTTCTTCGTCGGCATCTTCCGGCACTCCTCCTACAAGGGATGGGCTGCTTTCGGCAGAAACTTTTGAATGACCTCCATCGCCTGCATGTTCGATCAGTGCTCGCACGGCTGGCACAAGACGCTTGGGAATGAGCATGGGTTCGAGCTCTAAAACGCGCGCCATCTCCAGTAAAGTAGACACACGCAGATCCCCACCGCGTTCGATTCTGGAGACGGAGCTTTGCGGTTGGCCGATACGTTTCCCCAGGTCACCCTGGGTAAAGTTCCTAGCCTCACGAGCCTGCCGGATTTGATCCTGAATATATGCCATACGATATGTCCACCCAAAACATATCATAAAGCATATATGTGCTATAGCGCCGCTTACGTTCTGGAAGAATTCTCCATTCGGAGAAATAGCTTCCCACGGCGTATCGTCCGCTGTTTCCTACTCTGCTTTAGGTGGCTGAGCAGGCAGACCGTTTCGACATTGTTCATGCCTACGCCGACATCGAACATTCAAACAGTAGTTTGCTGCACTGTAATGTTGATGGAATGGAATGCGCCGAGATAAGTTGGTTTAATTCGAATTAGACGAGTTTTAAATCCGGATTGGACGAACATTCAATCCGGATTAGACGTTGTACTAATCCGGTGTGACTGAACCATCCCCTCATTTTTCGAGCGTTTCAACGAAGCTTATGTTTATGGGGTTAATTCATGCGTCTTGTTGTGATCTCTGACACTCATGGCCTCCACAATAGAATTCAGGAGCTTCCCGAGGGCGATGTGCTGATTCATGCTGGAGATTTTATGAACTCTGGCTATGATCCGGAGGAGATCCGGTCCTTCAATCATTGGCTGGGAAGGCAGCCTTTTGAACATCGCGTGGTCTGTGGCGGGAATCATGATCGGTATTTCCAAAATTCACCGCATCAGGCTCGCGCTCTTCTTACCAATGCAATCTACCTGGAGAATGACGGTCTCACGATCGACAATGTCTCCTTCTGGGGATCGCCCTACACACCTGAATTTATGAACTGGGCTTTTATGTACCGTCGTGGCCCAGCAGCCAGGCAATATTGGGACCAGATCCCATATAACCTGGATGTGCTGATCACACATGGACCACCCTTCGGCATTCTCGATCAATCCATGCCAGACGGCCCACATCTCGGTTGCAAAGAATTATTCGAAGCCGTGGAAGAAAAGAAGCCCAAGATCCACCTCTTTGGCCATATTCATGGAGGTGCTGGGATATTTGAGAACGGGGGCACTCGCTTTGTGAATGCCGCATATCTCAACGAACAGTACAAACCACTGGAGCCTGCGGGCAAGGTCCGCATCATTGACCTTTAGGTTATTGAAGAAGGATTTGACAGGATAGTTCGGAAAGCTCGGTTGGTTGGCCAGAGCATTTTTTCGCTGATGAGCTATCTAAAGATGCCAGCTTTTGGGATGAGTGTGAAGATCAATGGGGTCGCGGAGGGGGCTATCGAAATCGAATCAACGAGCGCAATCGCCAGAGGTTCGAGAAACAGGGCACGCAGCATCAGACGCCAGAGTAATTCAGATCATCTCGGATAACTGGACAGAAGCCCTTGCTCCAATAAAAGAACTAATGTGCGAGAGCGCGGTTGTGGAGGCCGCTTAGTGGCGGCTCCGGATCACTCAAAACCCTGCCGGAAGCGCTCTTCAATGAGGAGGAGGTGTTTCCGGAGATACGTACCTCTTTTGCACATTGCGATGTACGTATTTTGCGTAGATACTTTCACCATGCCAAAAGTTCCATCGCTTGAAGTAGTATTCCCAGAGACTCGCCGGGCGGTGCTCAACTCGGTTCTTTTTTCGGGGGATCGCTGGTGGTACCTGGCTGATCTTGCCAAGTCCTTGGGGAAACGACCATCGAGTCTCCAACGAGAGATGCAAGCCCTGAATCAAATTGGGATTCTTTCACGACGAGTCGAAGGTCGAAAGATCCTGTTCCGAGCAAACCATCAATCTAAGGAATGCGCTGCCTTACGGGGAATCTTCGAGATTTCCCGCCGAGCGTCTTGACCCTCCTGGAAAGCCGACACTGAGTCCCACATGGCAAATCGAAATATCCTCCTGATCGAACCCGGGTACAAGAATAAGTACCCGCCACTGGGCCTGATGAAGATTGCGCAGTATCACGGCCCCAATGGCAGGCGGGATCACGTCAAATTCATCAAGGGCGAAGACAAGTCGGTGCTCGGCCTGCCATGGGACCGTATTTATGTCACCACTCTTTTTTCGTTCGAGTACCCGAGGATCTCGGAGTCGATCGAATTTGCAAAACGGGTGGCGAACGGGCAAACGGACAAGATCTTTGTCGGCGGGATAGCCGCATCGCTCATGCACGACCGTTTCGTTGAGAACGATTCGTGGCGGGGCATACGCTTTATCAAAGGTCTTCTTGGAGAACCTCCTGCGGTTTCGCTACAGCTCGACGACTTCGCAGAAGAGATGTATTCCGACGATCGTGACGGAACTCCAATCGAAGATCTGACTCCGGACTACAGCATCTTGGAACAGATCGATTACAAATACCCCGTATACGACGCATACTTCGCCTATGCGTCGCGCGGATGTATCCGAAAGTGTCATTTCTGTGGGGTTCCAAAGCTCGAAGGTGAGCAGCGTGACATGCAGTCACTGACTTCGGTTGTGACACGTATCCGAGAGCTCTACGGCGAGAAGAAAGATCTGATTTTGATGGACAACAATGTGGTGGCGTCAGAGCGATTCCGGGAGATCGTCGCGGAGATTCGGGACCTTGGCTTCATTCCTGGTGCAATGTTGAAACGAGGGCGTGTGCCGGTTCAAAGGCGTGTTGATTTCAACCAGGGGGTGGATGCAAGAATTTTATGTAAGGATCCGATGTATCTGCGGGAACTGTCCAGTATCGCGATCAAGCCCCTGAGAATAGCCTTCGATCATCTCGGACTTCGAGGGCCGTATGAGAAGGCGGTGCGCACCGCCCACGAGTTTGGATTGAATGAGCTTTCGAATTACATGCTGTACAACTTTCACGATGATCCTAATGACTTATACGAGCGCATGGACATCAACGTCCGCTTGAATGAAGAACTCGATATCCGAATCTGGTCTTTTCCAATGCGTTACCAACCGACTGACAGGCCAGATAGGGGACACATCGGAGAAAAGTGGAGCCGTTACGAACTTCGGTCGATGCAGTTGATATTGCAAGCAACACACGGGGTTGTGAGCGGCGCCCCGATTTTCTTCCGTCGCGCTTTCGGCGCGAGTGTCTCCGATTTTCGTAACTTGCTGTTGCGCCCCCATCACTTTATCTTCAATCGCGACTGGTTTGACTCCGGTTTAGGGAGACCTGAGCTGGACGAGTTTTCCGCGAATTTTAGACGGCTTTCTGACGATGACCGTCGCGAGTTGGTGGAGCTTCTTTCCTCCTGCGATCCACGGGACATCCGCAAGCTGAGTGCATTCGCACAATCCAATTCGGTGAAGAGGATCTTGCCATTTTACGTACCTATTTCGAAGGATAAAGAAGCAGAGATTTGGAGAATGAGGAAAATGTCAGGACAACCTGCCGACGTTCCAGAAGATGAGAAGGTTGAAGATGCTGGTCTTGATGAGCCGATTCTGTTTCCGACGAAGCGACAGAAACCTCTGTCGATTGGAGCGACTGTATGAGTAATGTGCTTCCCATCTACGCGGCTGTTCGAAACGAATGGAAGAACATTGATGAAACACCAATATTGGGCAAGGATGTCTTGGAGTTACTAAGCAGCTCCATGTACGTGAACCCACTTTCTGTGTACCGCGAATATGTACAGAACGCTGCGGACTCGATAGAGGAGGCCTCCGCCATTGGCTCGCTGTCGCGTGCGAGCGAAGGACGTATCGAAATTTCCATCAATCAGTCCGAACGCAGCATTCGCATCCGTGACAACGGGACTGGTATCGAGCAAGGGAAGTTCGTTTCTCGAATGGTTGCGCTTGGGGCCAGCCGTAAGAGGGGCCTGAAGGCTCGTGGGTTTCGTGGTGTTGGACGGTTGGCTGGCCTCGGATATTGCCAAGAGCTGATATTTCGTTCGCGCGCCGACGGTGAACGGGAGATTTCAGAACTTCGTTGGGATTGCAGATCGCTCAAATCCAACCTTCGCGACCCTAAGTTCTCAGAGCAGCTTTCTTCCTTGATTTCCAGAGTTGTTCGAACCAGAAAGGGCGAGGATGCCGACTATCCTGACCGCTTTTTTGAGGTCGAGATGATTGGGGTAATGAGGAACGGAGCAGACATACTGATGAACTCCAGCGCTGTCGCATCATACCTGAGCCAAGTCGCGCCGGTCCCTTTTTCTCCTGAATTTGAACAGGGAGAAACACTCAATCAGGCTCTGACAAAAGCGGTCCCAATGGGGAATGTCAGAATCTACGTAAATGATAGCCAAGCCCCCCTTTATCGTCCCCACAGAGGGGAGTTCGTTGCCCGAAAGGGCATCAACGACACCGTTCGTGATGTGACGGTCAGGGAATTCTTCGGAGCGAATGGCGAACTGTCGGCCATAGGGTGGTGGGCTGACCATTCCTACTTGGGCGCGATTTCGTCCGAGACCGGGATCGGAGGGCTCCGCTTAAGGTGTGGCAACATTCAGGTTGGCGAGCATGACCTGCTTAACGACCTTTTTCAAGAATCCCGGTTTAATAGCTGGATTGTTGGCGAGATTCATGTACTGGATGAGCGCATCCTCCCGAATGGAAGACGAGACCATTTCGAACAAAGCGTCCCTTTCGCGGATCTCCTTACTCAATTGACTCCGCTGGCACATGAACTCGGCAAGAAATGCCGTGAGAGTTCAATCCAGCGTAACGCCATGCGCGAGTACCAAGCGAAACGTAAACAGATAGAAGATAGTCTAGAAATTCTCAAACAAGGGGCAATTTCTTTGGACAATGCAAGGCGGCGTGAAGAGGATATTCGCGCTTTGCTCGACCAGTTATGTCGCTTCAACAGTAGTCGCATCAAGGACGAACGACTAAGCCGCATCATGGCGCGAAAGACTGAATCCTTAAGGACGCGGGCGGAGCGAATATTTGCGAAAGCTCATACTGCGCCCGCTCTAAAGTCGAAGAGTAAGGCCGAACGATCGAGGTATGAACAGATCTTCGGAATGATCTACGAATGTTCTACCGAGCACAATGCGGCTAAGAGCCTTGTTGATCGGATCTTGAAAAGAATGGGCTCCTGAGAGCGCTCGGTTCTGTTCAGATCAGTCTCGAGAGTCATTTATTTTCTTTAGAAGCGCTCGGGCCCGCACGCTCGTCCGGTTTTGAGATCGAAATATAGTGTTGAACAGTCCTGTACGAGGCTCGAAAGATCAGTCGTTCCCGAAGACACGCAGTATCCATAAAGCCCCATAGGCGATCTATCCTTGTACTTAATCGCTCCGAAACATCGCACAGAAAGTTCTCTCTGGATTCCATTCAAACTAAGCGCTTTGAAAAGAGTCAGTGATGGATGAGCGCGACGGAATGTGCTTTTCACTATCGCTTCGTTAGAGGAGTCAATTCCGAGTACATCGAACTCTCCGCCAAATTGGTCACGGATAGCAGGGATGCCCAGGTGATGCCCAAGGTGACTTGTGATTATGAGACCATCACCCTCGCGAATAATCTCGTCCTGGAACAGCTCGCCGAATCGTTGGTCGTAATCGCCCCATGCGCATACGCCCAGTAGGTCAATGTAGAAGAGGTGAGGTAAATTCGACGTACGTTTGTGATTCCAAAGGGAGCCATGTTGGAGCTGAACTGAGATACCGATGTCCTTCAGTTCGTTTGCGGTCTGTTGTGCTAGCCCATGACGGTCTGCGTTAGTTTCATATGACCAGAAATTATTGGTGAAGTCAGGCTCAGCGAAGGCTACGCTGGGTATGTCTCGGAGTTGTGTTCCTCCTAGAGTCACGTAGCAATGCGGCCCCGGCAGGGCGCATTTGCGCAGCCATCTAGCGAGCATTAGATGGAAAGCCGCGTACTTGTTCGGACCGAAGTCCAGGCGGATATCGCTGGTGGTGGGCATCGGGCTAGGACTTTCTGGAACCCTTCTGCTTCAGGACGCTGAGAACATGCTCCTTGGCTTTCTCGCTGAGTTCCTTCTTGACTTTTGGACTGTCAAGCGCGCCTTGTATCTGAAACCAAGCTGCCACCCGTCTTGCCTCTTCAGTTGTTATCGCAAAGCTTAGCTGAACGCCCATATCTTTTTTCTTTTTCGGAGGCGCAAGCGTCGGTTTGAAAATATCGTCTGGGAGTTTCTGACCCCTCTTGCGGGTCGCGTCTATCGAGACGGTTGCGGAGTTCTTGAATTCAACCTTGTGCGTATGTTTATTGGAGACGTCGTAGCGAGCTTCGATCGTTTTCTTGATTCCCCCGTCACGCAACCTGCTGATCTGTTGGTAAGCATCATGCCAGTTGGAGAAAAGCTCCTTGACTGCAGGGTGAGTTCGAACGAGGTCGATAACGTCCCTGTCATAGTTCAGATGTCTCTTATGCGTATCCCATGGAATGAAGACGTTCGGACCTATGATGTTTACCCAACCCCGCACCAAGTTCCCCGCATTCCCCTTGGGGAGCTGTTCTGCGAAGAGTCGTGTGTCGTGAGCAGTGAAGAGGCGATTGTTCCCATATAGATCGAAGCCCGGGCCGGCCGAATGACGGTTTCCCGTCGTGACACGACACCCGATAACGATTTCGATAGTGATCGGATGCCTTAGCCCTTCATATTCCAAAGATGTCTCGAATGTGACCTGTTGAGGCGAAATGTTTACCCCGCCATCGTCGGCACCAGAAAAGTCATAGAACTCGTTAATATCGGAAGGAATTCGTTTCCCGCGCTTTGGGAAGTAAATATTTATGTTGCCGGACCGAGCAATCAACAGCCCGTAAGTCTTTGTAATCTCCCGAGTGATCTTATCCATTTCTGCGGGTGTGCAGTACCACATCGCACCGACAGGCTCGGGGCGCAGTTGCATCACGTACCGAGTTTGCCCACGCTGGAGATCAGATGGCCCAGCAAGATCAAAATAGGGAAATTTGTACTCGTCTACGTCGGACAGCCAGTCACTATCCAAGTGGATCGCTACACCCGAATCACCTGTCTCAGCAGGATTCCAAAATCGAGTCGTAATGTTGATAGCGTTGGCTAGGCGGAAGATTGCTTTCTTCCCTCCCGTCTTATAGCTTCCAATGCTCTTCGCTAATGCTTCGGTCTCACTGTGTCCTGGAACCACCAAGTTGATGAGCTTATCCGAAGGTACACCTCCTGCGTTGTCTTCATATGTCAGCTGTCCTAGCTCGGAGTCAATATCGATGTAAATATTAAGTTCAGATGCAGTCTTTTGTGGATAGCGCTCGCGCCTACGGTTCCAAGCATCGATGCTGTTGTCGATTAATTCAAGAAGAGCCTCGGATCTGTCGAGGTCACGCCAGGCGCCAAGAACGACCTCTTTGTTAGGAGGGCTTCCAGCTTCTTTGGCCGTTCCAGAAAAGGTCTGAGGCTGCCACAGAGCCTTCTCTCTAGCAAGATGCTGACGAAAGACCCCGTCGTCGCCGCCGTCAAACGTGTAGTCGTTGACGATTTGATCCTGTGGCACGTCTCTCAGAACCTGGAGTTTTTCTTCATGCCCTAATGTTTTCCAACTTGCTTTGGTCATTGGGTGTTCCTTTGGTTATTGACCGTGCGAAGAGCACGGGTTTCTTCGAAACTGAACAGTCGAACTATCGAGCCCCCAGACGACGAGACCAAATATGCCGAGCCTCGTGGAAGCGAGCTTACGGTCCTCGACAAGGTCTCTTCTGAGAGTCCTTCGAGAGCACGTTTACGAAGTTGCTTCACGACGCGGCCATTGGTGTCGAAAAGCTGGAAAGCTAGCTTTGTGGCGGTGTTGGTATATGCGACGGACGTAAAGTCTTCTGGTTGTTGCGAGGCGAGAATCACTCCCAAACCGAACTTCCGTCCTTCTCGCAAAAGTCTCTGCACCGGAGACCCGTCATTCATTGCTAATCGATGCGCCTCGTCGAGCACGATATAGCATCGTAGAGAACCTGGGCCGATAGATTCTGCAAACCTGACTAGATTCCATAGCAGGAACTCGGTTACCGCCTTTTCAACTGACTCTTCCAACCCATTAAGTTTGAGAATCCAGATTTGATCTCCGGATTCAAGCAGGTCTGGCCAGCTAAGAGTCAGGCCGCTTCTGCGGAACGTATCGAAGAAAAATATTGTTGAGATGTGCGATGCGAGGGACGAAGCAGCTCGACGTTCGACAGCAGTACCGGCTCGCTCGTATTCTCTGATTTTCGCTTCGATCTCTCGGAATGCAGGAACCGGGTGTTTCCAGCTTTCCTTGCTCTCAACCGTGATACCAGCATCTCTGAAGGCCTCGGTAGCAGCTTGCCTAAGCAAGGTATGCTGCTGAACACCTAGTCTTGGATACACGCGAAGAAATGTATCAGCGACTCGTTGTGACACCGTCAAGGGTCCAAGCAGATCGGTCGGAAAGATTTGAAGTGGATTGATGCTGATACCTTTTGCGCCTAGGTCGAGTGTCTTGACTGAGATCTCTTTGGCAAGATTGGCAGCTTCGGGTGTCAACGTGAAGCCTTGGCCATAGTCGAAAATAATCGAAGGTACTCTATGATTGGCAAGTTCTATCGCTAGCCGCGAAACGGTATACGTTTTGCCGGACCCGCTTTCCCCAACAATTAGGACATGCGGGTTACTTGCTCGCGACGGAGACCATGTAACTATCGCCCCGGAGGGATCAACGCCAAGAGGCAGCTCGATCGTTCCCGCAGAGTCATTCAGAAATTCTGTCGTAGCGGAACTAGTGTCTCCCGATCCAGCTTCGATTCTGGATAGAGCGCTCGTTTCTCGGTTGCTCCGCATCGTCCGATGTGCGAGTAACGCCGATATCTGTCCAGGTGCCAATCCTGTTTCGTTTGAGATAGCTTCACGGCTCATGCCCGCGTCCAGCATTTGGAATAGCCTCTGCTTCTGTTCTAGTGTGATCCGAGTCTTCACTGGGCCGCTACCCTCCCGGACGACAACGACCTAAGCAACTTTCTCAGGCACGAATTTATTGCGGTAGTCCTATCAGGCACGAGCCCTTCTCGCTCGGCCACTTGAAACTCGGCCCAAAGGGAGCGTTCAACCCGAAAAATTACCGATACGCGATCCGACATTTTTGTGCCTGCGGGCCGTCCAACCTTTCGGTTAGGCATCCGATTCCAAGCGAGCCGTGCTGCTGCGGAATAGTTTGTGATCTCGTCCATTCGAATCTGCATCGTATGGGCATCGCCATCCAAGGCGACGGTCCAACCAATGGCACCGCTCGACACTAGTACACCTCTCCGCCCAGCGAATTCGCCTTTTTTGATTCGCACCTTATCCCCAGATTTGAAAAGCGATTGCACAATAGAATGGTAAGGTTCAGAGTAAATACATGCAATAAATAAATTAGGCTATACTGGATTTCGAGGGCTGAAAGTGGCCGAACTTTCCAAAATCGAGTGGACGGACGCAACTTGGAACCCTGTCCGAGGGTGCACGAAGGTGAGTCCGGGCTGTAAGCATTGCTACGCATCAACATTTGCGGAGAGATTCAGAGGAGTTCCCAATCACCCGTATGAACAAGGATTCGATCTGCGTTTGGTCCCGGAGAAACTAACGGAACCGCTGAAGTGGTCGTCCAGCAAACGGGTCTTCGTAAACTCGATGAGCGACCTTTTCCACAACGATGTTCCTGATGACTACATCGCAAGGGTTGAGGATGTGATGGGCGAGGCGAAGTGGCATACCTTTCAAATCTTGACCAAGCGGGCTGAGCGTCTTCAGACGTACTCAGTGAACTCGAAAGGAGCCTGTTTGCCCAACGTCTGGTGGGGCGTGAGCGTTGAAGACCGCAAGTATGGCTTGGAGAGAATCGAGCATTTGCGTCATTCACAGGCAAGGTTCAAGTTTTTGTCGGTAGAACCACTCTTAGAGGATCTTGGTGATCTTGATTTGTCAGGCATTGATTGGGTCATCGTAGGTGGCGAGAGCGGATTCGGGGCGCGTCCTATGAATCCAGATTGGGTTCGCAGCGTTCGGGATCAATGCCAAGATCAACACGTTCTCTTCTTCTTTAAGCAGTGGGGAGGAGTGCAAAAAAAGCGCACAGGCAGAGAGATTGATGGGCGTACTCATGACGAATTGCCTCCGCACAGCAGTTGCAGAATTCCAGACAAAGAGACCCGAGACCTAACGATCAAGAGACTAGGCCTACGTTGGGGTCTACCAAGTGCTGCCCTAAAGCCAAATTCAGCACAGAACACATCCCTCAAGCTATTCGACTGTTGAAGTATCTAATTTCGATTTCGGTAGTGTGGCCACCTTCTCTTGCCCGGCAGAATTTCGGAATTCCTTGTTCGCGCGACCTCCTGCGGGTTTGCTTGAAATATTCTTAGCCATTTCTTAAAGGAGGGTACTTCGTCGATTGACAGCCTCGTAAATGACCCACCGTCCCAAAGTAAGGTCAATATCTTGACTATTACGTGTAACGTATGTTTATAGAGGCAACATATTGTCTTTTTATCTCAGGACGACGCAAGAGGTTCAGAAAGGGATTGCGGAGCGATTCAAAGCCCGGCGTCTAGCCCGGACCTGACGCAAAGAGAACTGACGGTGCGCTCGGGCGTGACCCTGAGCTCCCTGAAGCGATTTGAACGCCAGAGATTGATCGCGCTGGATTCGCTTTTGAATCTAGCCTTGGCGCTGGATTGCCTTGAGGATTTCGACAAGCTGGCGGTGAAAAGTCAGCCGATCCCGACGGCCCAATCGCTCGACGACATGCTGGCCACACCGATGTTACGGCGGAGAGCTACAGACAGAAAGGACGTACCCATGGCGGATGATCCAACAGGGTTGCCGACCGTCTATCTGGATGCGCAAGATCAACACCGTAGGGTCGGGCGCCTCGCATTCAAGGATAGACAGATTCTCTTCGAGTATGACGCCGCGAATCTCACTATAGGTACGCTGCGATATCGTGAGGGTCGAACCGGATCGAACTGGAAATCTTGAGTGACGGGATTTGGCCTTTAGCGGCCATCCTGTAGATCTTCTTGATCGATACGTCCAGGATTTGGGCGACCTCCGCTACGCGGAGAGCTTCTTTCTTACCTTCTACGATTTCGGCTAAGAGCATCGGTTCCTCCGTAGTCCCAAGCGAAATGGGGTCTGGTGAAAGTCTCACCGAATGGAATTTCGGTCAAATTCAGGAATAGGGAACGTCAGATGGGAAGAAAGGGATGTTAAGAGGCACGCTTCGACGCTCGTAGCCATTTTTTAAAGGGAGGGGGAGGGAGCTCTCTCACTGACTGTTCATGATGTTCTCAGATGGAAATTGCTGGATGCAGGGAACACGCAGGAACGTCGTGCTCTTGAGAAGGCATCCAAGGTGCCTGTTGGTACAGAGGCTGGTATAAACGAAGCGAGGGATGAATGAGCCATTTCTACACCGTTCAAGAGGAAAATCCGCTTGCGACTGCGAAGCTGAGGGGGATGAAGCGTCGGGAGGAGATGGTTAAGGCTGCGGGTGGAACGATGACTTCCGAGCAGGTAGCCAAGGTTCTGAATCTGTCCCGCCTGGCAGTGGACAAGCGCCGCGCATCGAACCAACTGCTCGCCCTTCCTCAAGGAAAGCGAGACTATAGTTATCCGCGCTTTCAGTTCCATGAAGGCAATATGCTAGACGGTTTCGAGCACGTACTCAAAAGCCTCAACTCGCTCGATTCCTGGATGCAGCTCAATTTCTTCACCACTCCCGATGAACGTTTAGAAGGAGAAAGTCCGATCGAAGCCCTGCAACAGGGAAAGATCAATGAGGTTGCAAGGATTGCCAGCACATATGGGGAGCAGGGAGCGCTATGACGGATTCCAAGTCTTTAGGCGGATACCCTTTGCTACATCCAGAACTCGCGACACAACATCTCGTAATATTCCCAGAACTCATACAGCGCTAGCCACCAAGCATGGTTTGTGCTGGTTGTGGCTGCGGTTTGCGAAACTCAAATTGACCCTTTCGATGACAGCCTGATTCCTGGCAGGCTTCAAATACCGGATAATGCTCTCCAGGTTGGTCTGTCCCATCCAGGTCATCACCGTTCTGAGGTCGATGCCAGCCTGAAGGTGAGTGGTGGCGAAGGTCGCGCGGAACTTGTGGAGCCAGAACTCATCGGGATTCAATTCGGCTTTCTTGGCGTTGCGCTTGAGGGCGCGCAGCATATGTTTGTCTCGCGTGTTGTTTTCTGTGCTGAAGACCAACGAATGGGCCGATGCGCGTGATGCTGGCAAGGATTTGCGATGAGCTTCGAGTATCGCTAGCAGTTCGTTCGGTACAGGCACTTCACGTTCTTTGTAGGCCTTCGGTGTCCAGTTGAATTGCGGCTTCCAGCGCATCTCGATGATGTTGGCGTTGAAGCGGACATTGTTCCAGGTGACGTGCATGGCCTCTTGTTCCCGAAAGCCGCTCATTAGAAGGAAGTCATAGAGCGTGCTGTGATAGGGCGAGCAGGCTGCATGGAGCTTCGATAGCTCCTCTTCCTCGTAGATCGAGACTTCCTGCTCGATGAAGCGCGGATGATCGTTCTTGCCAATCAGCTTCGGCACGCCTTGGGCCTGAAGGAAGGTGAGCACGTCTGCGAACTTGTTATGCACGGTGCGTGGAGAGAGCTTCTTTGTATCGCGAAGGAAAGCCGCCAGACGCAGGAGATCTTTCCGTTCGACTTCATCCAGAAATCTCTTGCTGCAGGATTCCTGGAAATATCGCAGGGAGACGATGTATCCCATCCAGGTCTTTCTTTGTCGGCTGAGCTGAATCTCTTCGAGAAAGTCGTCTACCGCAGAATTGATTCGTAGTCGGGAGTCGTCTTCGATGGGATTGGAAACGATGAGTCCGGATGCGAGCGCATCCAGCTCTCTTTGCTTGCGAACTCGGCAGTTGTATGCAGCAGTGGCATCCGTGCCAACAGAAACACGTGTGCGCTTTCCGTCATCCGTCCAGTCGAGGTAGTAAGCGCCTTCGGGATGCCTTTCCTGGCGTCCATCAACCATCACCGAATCGGGCTTGATGCGTCCGTTGGGACCGACGACGACCGGGCAGTAGCGCTTGCCTTCCGGGGTGTCGATACGTTTGGTGATATTCACCTGCATGGGACCTTCCCACGGCAAAGTTCGTATCACTTTTCGTATCACCCCTCCCATACTCGGTCAAAAGCATTGATGGGAAATGGGTTAGATGGTCGGGGCGGAGGGATTCGAACCTTCTCGCCCTTTTCCCGAAAGGGTTCCAGAATCAATCCTCTGGACTGAGCTTCCGATCGGTGGTGCCTAGGGTGGTGCCGTTTTGGCCAGAAGATGGCCATGGAAGTCTGCCTCACCAGGCATATCGTAACCCAACCTCCTCGCCCTCTTCTGGACCGAGATCCAGGCCCAGCAAATTGGACTGAACTTCCCGGCAGTAGTAACTACACTGCTGCCGCTTTGGCCAGGAGATGACCATGGAAGTGAATGTGATCAAGCGCGTCATAACCGAAAACTGGGACCGGTACTGCACCGTAGTCCTCAACAGCAGTGGGCGTATCAAACCGGACTGGGTCGTCGTCGACGGCAATCCGGAGAAACACCCGGAGGGGTCCTACTATCTGGAATGGCGCGAGGACGGGCGAAAGAAGCGCCTCTCGGTGGGCAACGACGCCACCGTCGCCTTCAACAGCAAAATACGAAAGCAAAAGGAGCTGGAGGCCCGGGCACAGGGGCTGATCGTCGAAGCCCCCAAGGACGAGCCGGACCGCGCCCAGCTCCGCTCCGCAATGGCTGACTTTCTCACGGAGATTAAGCTCTCCCGGAAAGACAAGACATGGCGAGGGTACAAAGTGGCCTTCGCGTACTTCCAGAAGTCCTGCGACAAGACATGCGCCGAAGACCTGCAACGGATCGATCTGCTCCGCTTCGTCGCCTATCTCCGGGACAAGAAGAAGCTCTCCCCGCGGACCGTCTTCAACAAGTTCACCTGTGTGATGACCTTCCTCGATGCGCAGGGATTACCGAAGCTTCTGGCGAAGAACGATCGGCCGCGCTTCGTGCGAGCCGAAGTGGAGATCTACGAGGACGATCAATTGCTCGACCTCTACCCTGTCTGTTCTCTCTACCACCAGACGCTCTACGACTTCCTGCTGATGACGGGTTTCCGGGAACAGGAGGCGATGTACGTCACCTGGGAGAACATACGGTTCAGGGCGAATATCGTAGAGATGAAACGCAAGCCCCAGTACAACTGGATGCCGAAGGGGTACAAGGAGAGGGAGGTTCCCGTACCCGATGAGCTGCTCCGGGCGCTCGAAGTCTATCGGAGTACCTTGCCTCCGAAACGCGCTGCCCCGGCCGCGCTCGTCTTCAGCACAAGAAGCGGAAAACCGGATAAGCACATGATCCGGGCGCTCAAGCGAAACGCCAACAAAGCCAACTTGAACCCGGAAGACTTCTGGCTTCACAAGTTCAGAGCGACGTTCGCAACCACGCATCTTCGGGCCGGAGTCGATCTGAGGACGGTGATGCTCTGGATGGGGCAGACCACGCTCGAGAGCATCACCCGCTACTTGAAGCCGGCCCGCAAGGACGAAGTCATCCACAAGGTCAACTCGAGCTTTACCGGACCCACGTTTGCCAATCGCAAGAAGTTCGTGGATTCAGGCACAACAATTACAGAAGCAGCCTAGACCACGCTAGTTTAGGTGGATAAAGAGGTTGATTCAGTTCAATTTTCCTTACGCCGGGGAGCAATCTCCGGCGTTTTTCTTTTCACTCTATAGAACGTATTCACAGATTTGACGCAAACCCCACTTGACCTCATCGTTACGTGGCCATTGCTTTTACTCCGAGATAAGCAAAAGGAGGACATCATGCTTATCGATCAGATGCTTGAGCAGAAGAAAGGTGCTCTTAGAGCAAGTGAGATAGCACGCTTATTAGATCTTTCCGCAAAGCAGATCTACAAGATGGCTGCAAGTGGAGAGATCCCATCACTCCGCATTGCAAATTCCGTCCGATTCGACCCACACGATTTTGCCGCTTGGCTCAGGAGTCGATCGAGTGCTCCTGCAATCGAACCCGAGCAAAGGCCCACTTTGCGGAAGCCCCGCCCAAGACCGCATCAGCATTCGAAGAAGAACCGATAAAATCGATTAAATTTGGTCAAAGATCATTCTGGAGGCGGAAATGACAGAGCCTCTGAGCAGATCGCCGGTTGCCTGAATGCTTTCACTGACCATTGTCTGAGGAAGTTCTTGTTCTCGCTATGTCCATCGATTTTTTAGAGACTCTGTAGAAGAACAGGAAGGGTTTGTGCCCGGTTGATTTTCTCAAGAATGTGGAAACAATGGAAGGTCGCCGAGAATCCAATGTCTCACCCCATCGAAGCAAAGCCTCTCTTGCGAATCGAAGCAAATGTGACCCATCGGCTCGATTCCTTTGATTGGTCTCATTCCTTGACACATACCCCGGTTATCAATTCGAGACTTTAAGCGCAAGCGACTGCATCATCAGTTCAATGCCTCCGCTCGTTCAACTTTCTTAAAAGCTATGCCGAATTGCTCCGGAGGAGGTTTTCCCCAATTGCGCATTTCGGTGCAAACCCTACCGTCTTTTCCTCAAATTTCCGGGGAACAATAGATAGAGCAGGGGCAGACAGAGTTCCCGAGCAATCAGAGCCACCGCGTGGCACGCGAGCTGGCGGTGAACTCAACGAACCGCGCCAGGGCCGTGGGACGACTCAAGTTTCGCTCGCTAGCATCGGATCGTAGTTATCGCGAGAGGCTTAGTCCGCCTGCAAATTCACGAGAAGGAGAGAACGCCAGAATATTGGCTGCGCACCATGACGCCAACACACTCACCCGACGATCCCAACAAGCAACGCGACGAATTCACGAGACAAATGGTTGAAGTATTGCAGGACAAGATTCTGGAGATTGTCGAAAATTTTGCGGAAGATCATCCAGACTGTGACCCCGCCGCTTACCCGATTGCAATCGGGCAAGCCTTCGTCGCCCAATGCCTCAAGACTTACGGCGTGCAAGGCTTTGAGGCGGCGAGTAAGCAAGCGAAGCTCATCATCGATGAGATGAAAAAGGCATTGCGCGATAACACAGGTGATTACACGATGTGATCCCAGGAGGTTCTAATCATGAAGCTACATATTTTGGTTTTGTCAGCTATCTTCGCGCTGCTTGCTCTCTCCGGTTGCAAGTCCGCGCCTCCAGAGATTGCAGGTAAGTGGCATGGCACTAGCCCTATGAACGCAACCCTTACGACCACGCTTAACCCTAAGCCCCGCAGTGAACAAGCGGAAATCGATATCACTCTTGTTCTCACCCAAAACGCCGGCACAGTGCAGGGAGAGGCGACTGTGGCGGTGCCTAAAGGTTCCGTCTATCACATCCCTATCAAAGCCGGAGTAGTGGCTGCCGATGGCAAGATTACCCTCGACGGCGAGTCTGACTCTGCCCTCACGAAGTCACATTTTAGCTTTGATGGGACGGCCTCTACCGGGAAGCTGTCCGGCGATGCGGAATTCGGATTCAGTAACGTCGGCGGAAAAGCTGATTGCAAAGGGCCAGTAACTTTCGCCGCTGCAAGTTGAAAGAGTGCTTATCAGCGAACTGCTCGAAAATTTGACCGAAAAGTGAAGCCGACCCACACTCACCCCGCGCAGAAACTTCCGCGCGGAGGCGAAGGTGTTCGAAAGTCCGTCACAAGCGCATCAGGCGCTGACAGACGTCGGCTACATCACGGACGAGGTGACCGCAACCACGGTCTACCTGGCGGGAAAGCTGCATAAACCTCTGCTTCTGGAAGGGCCGGCAGGCAGCGGGAAGACGGAACTTTCCTATGCGGTAACCCGCGCGGCCCAGACATCGATCGAGCGGCTGCAATGCTTCGAGGGTCTTGCCGCCAGGCATGCCATCGGAGAGTTTGATGAATCGCTGCAGCGGCTCTATCTTGAAACGGCCACACGCGTAGAGAGGCCGGACTGGAAGGCGCTGGCCAAAGAAATCACGACGCTTGATTTCTTCATCCCTGGCCCGCTTCTCAAAGCCATCCTTGCAAGAAAGCGCTGCGTTCTGCTCATTGACGAACTGGATAAAGTGGATCATGCCATCGAGGCCATGCTGCTCGAGATCCTTTCCATGTGGCAGATCTCCGATCCCCGGCTCGGCACCATCCCCGCGGAGTCGATCCCTTTCACCGTACTCACCTCGAATGAAGAACGGCGGCTTGGCGATCCTCTGCGCCGTCGCAGTCTCTATCTGCGTATCGAATATCCTACGCCCGAGCGCGAGGGAGAAATCGTTGCGCGTCGTACACCGGAAGCGGCGGCTTATACGCACCTGCTAATTGCGGGGATCGCTAAAGCTCTCCGCGCCTATCGCCTGGAGAAGCCACCTTCGGTCTCCGAAATGATCGATATTGCCCTGGCGATCGAGTTGCTCCGGATCGACGAGGTTACAGTCGAGCACCGCGATGTACTCTTACCGCTCTTCGCCAAGACATCACGCGACCGAAAAAAGCTCGCCGATCTCAGAGATGCCTTCGCCACCATTCTCTATGCTGCCAAACTCTATGCGCGGGACATGGCAAGCCGTGATGTTTCCGAAGTGCTCAAGCAGACGGCCGAGGAGCAGCCTGTATGAACAGGCACATCTTGGTAACGGTGATGTTTCTGCTCTTCGGGAGCAGTGCCGCTCATGCGAATACCCTCGATCACGAAGCAATCTATTACGCCAATGCATACGCCGACCACTATGGTGTACCGCGTCCCCTGGTGTACGCGATCATCGATCAGGAATCCGGGTGGAATCCCAGAGCACTTTCGAATAAAGGAGCTATGGGGCTGGGACAGCTCATGCCCGCTACCGCCCGCCGTTACGGCGTGCAAAGACCCTTCGTGAAGTCCGACAACATCGGCGGATGCGTCCGCTACCTCCATGATCTGCTCACACAGTTTCACGGGGATATGCGCCTCGCTGTGGCGGCCTATTACACAGGCGAGAAGCGGATTGCGCATCGCGGTCTAGCTCTCCGAGATCCCGATGTTGTCAGCTATGTGGCGCAGGTGCGTCAGCATTACTTGCGCGAATTGAAGCTTCACTCCTCACCTACCGCGGAGGGTCATCCATGAACCGGCAGATCCTGATTCGTCTCTTTCTCTGCTGCGCATATTCTGCAACAGCCCAGTTGTCATCTCCAGGCGTTGCGACGAATTTGCCTGTAAAACCTCAGGTATCACAAATTCTGATCTCGCCTGACGTTGTCTCTGAAATTCACCTCAGACCGAATATCGCCACCAGCATCCTCATGCCTGAAACCGTCGCGGACGTGGTGCTGGGAGCCCCCGAACTTTTCAGTGCGGAACACTCCGAACACGCGCCTCAATTGGTCGTTGTGAAGCCAATCACGGATCAATCGGCCACCAGCAATCTGCTCATCTCAACGAGTTCAGGGCAACACGTGAGTCTGAGGCTCATCAGTGATGGATCCACATCCCCAGAACAACCGGTGGACTATGTTCTCGTCTACAACGTTCGGCATGACTTTCTGATTCCATCGGATGATCCAGCGGATGCAGTTGGAGTCGGACCTCAGCCTCAGTCCCAGCCGCGCTCGGTCCTCGAGGCAGCATTTGAGGCGCAACAACGGATCGCCAGCCCCAACTGGAAAGTCGAAGTCGATGCCAAACATCCTTCTAAAATCACGGCTTCGATTGGCTCTGTAAGTGCTGACGGGAACAGCCTTGTTGTCGCATTTTCTGCTTTGAACCAGAGCGGTCAATGGGTCGAGATCTTGCCGCCACAAGTCGAGTTGAATAATCCAGCTGCGCAGGCGGGTAAGAAACCGAAAAAGAAACACCCTGAAATTCTCGCCGACCAGATTCCGATCACCGACTATCGCTATACCCAACAAAAACTCGCGCCTGGCCAGCGCGCCGATGGAGCCGTGCGTTTCGAACGTCCGGATTTCAAACAGGCCCAGGAACACCTGCAGCTCGAACTGGCCACTGCCGACGCGGTCAACGAACCGGTTTTGCTCAATCTCATCTTTACCGCGCCCGCAAATTCACATTCATCGCAGGAGGACACCGATGCCCGTCCCTGAACCGACTACCCGTCAGAAAAATCCTATCGAGCATCTGCGAGATTTTGTTTCCAGCGTACTCGAACCACAGAAAAAGAAACAGGATCCAGAGCCGGAGCAAGCGGATGGCGCCGAAGCAAGGAAGCCTTTCCGCGGCCGCAACGTCGCTGACGGCAATAGCGAAGACAGGACCATCAAATTCCTCTTTGCCGGCACTGGAGCCGTGGTTGTGATCGTTCTGATGGTTATGGGGCTATCCCATAAACATGTCACGAAGAAAGCGCCCGCGAACGCTCCCCCGATCGGCCAACCTCCATCCTCATCCCAGCCATCGCCCACACAACCGAACAACAGCAATATTGTGCCCCATATTGCCATGCAACCTGCTCCGGCGCAACGAGAGCATGCGGGAAAGCTCACGGCGCGGGACCTTGAAAACGCAGACACCGCATCCTCGTCCGCAGTTCCGCAAACAAAAGCTATTCCGAGTTCTCCTCCTGCAACTCTGGGGCAGGTCGCTCCATTCAATGCAGGTCAAACCGGCAATGATAACTGGTCGCCAAAGCCCTACGCAGGCCAGACAGAGCCAGCAAGCGCCACTCAACTAAAAGCAGAACGGGCCGGCCTTGCAAAACCTTCGTTGGTCTTTGTAGCCACACCAAAGGCGGAAACTTCTTCCCGCGAGGCGGCGAACCCGCTTCAGCCAACTCTCAATCTGGGACCCGGGACTCGCCTGGTTGCGAGACTGAACGCTATCACGACAACTGCTGTCGATCTGCCGGTGAATGCAGACATTGAGTATAGCTATCAGCGCGACGGCGAAATCATCGTGCCTGCCGGCTCCACAGCCGTAGGCCATATTCAACAGGCAGACCGCTCCGGCTATATGCTGATCAAATTCGACCGGATAGAGATTCCCCATCGGGGGGAAGTTCCCATCGACGCGGTCGCCACGAACAGGAATCTTGGGCCACTTAAAGGAAAGGTAACCGGAACTCATACCGGCCGCAACTTTCTAGTGCGCTCGTTCACCGATGTCGGGTCCGGCCTTGCGATGTTTGCGGGGCAGAACAATACGAGCGGTGCCATCAGCGAAAATGATCTCCTCCGCGCTCAACTAGCACAGAACGTTGGCAATGCCGGAGATCAGGAGATCATGCAGTTGATGCTCACCGAGCACCCTATCGTCACTCTCCCTGCGCACACGGATATTTTCGTGGTGTTCGAAAAGACGGACGCCAAAGCAACGAACGCCAACAGGGGCACACTCTCAAGCGGTCTCCCACAAACGTCTCTCACTCAGTTGCGTCAATTGCTAGAGCTTCAGCGAGAGCTGAATCAGAGCCAGCCTGTCGCCCCAAACGCGCAGCAATAGTTTTCGCGGTGTTCAGCATCTGCTCGCGCCATGGCATTACAGTCATCATTGGATGACGATGTAATGTCGCACAGCCAATCCGCTTTTCCAAGTGCACTGCTTTGTCCTTAGGCTGAGACTCCTCAGCGCGCAAAGACAACTCCTGTCTTTGTTTGATCGAGCGCGATTGACTTTGCGTTACTTCAGAAACCCCGCCCCGTCTTTGTATTTCCTCGGGCAAATGAGTAAAAGGTGCGTCATTGCTTTCGTTCCATGAAGAAGATGCACTCGCTACACCGTTGCATTTCCAGATTGCGCAGTTGGATCAAACCTATGGACTTGACCGGAGTGCGCATTTGGGCCCGGAGGTGAGCTTTTCCTCATTACGCAATCAGGGAGAAAGTCTCTACAACTCCTGAATGCGCAATTCGTCTCAGTTCACCGTTTCCGGTTTGCGCAGTTGGTTCAAACCTCTAGACGTGGCCGAAGTGCGCATTTCGGTCCAAGACCAGCTTTCGCCAGTGCGCAATCGGGGAATAAATCATTACAGCGCCCGAATGCGCAATCAGTCTCAAGCTTACTTTTCCGATTCGCGCAGTTTGGTCAAACCTATAGAGTTGACCGGAGTGCGCGTTTGGGTTCAGAAGTGGGCCTTCCTCACTGCGCATTCAGGGACAACCTCTCTACAAGACCTAACTGCGCAATTGGAGAATAAACTCTTCCAACCCTGTGTTAAGTCTTTGAATTTGCGATGCACGATCTCCGCGGATCTGTGCGATATGAAGGTTGCGTAGACGCTGTCTTCTTACATGCAGCAATGGCCGCGCACGTGAGTCAGCGAGCAATCACTCTCAACACGCACACATAGATGCGATCTGACATTCCTTATGTCCCCGCAATAGCGACATATTCGTTGCCTGCGAAAAATTGATCGAGTTATGGAGCCGACTTAAGTTTCCTTCCGCGACGGCACACCGTCGAGGAGGAATTCATGAAGTCCACTCTCAAGCGCTGGCATGAGAGAGTTGCCCTCCAGGCTCTCATCGGCGTTTTTCTTCTCACACTAGCGATGGTCCCCGCAGCTGCCGTCGCCCAGAATCTCGGACAGCAGCCGGCCACCGGACAAGCAGTACAAGGCCAGAGTGCCACTGCGCCCGAAGGGACCTTCTTAAATTTCACAAACTGGGTCGGAAACGTTATTTGCCCGATCGCCGCCGCTCTCGCACTGGTCGGCTCGATCATCAACTGGCGCCAGGGCCGCAACTATGCCGGATGGCTCGCAACTGCAGCCGGACTGCTCATGGTCTCAGGCGGCCTGCGATTCATCGAATATCTGATCGAGAACTCGCAAGCGGTGGGATAGGACGCGCCATGCAACTTCCCACCATCCTCGGTTCCGCGATCAACCTCCTGCTGGGGCTCGCCTCCATCGCAGGCCTCGGCTCGCTGATTCTTGCGGGCTGGAGCCTGCGGCAGGAGGGGATCGGAGTGAACTTTGAAGTGGGCGGCAGCTTTCTCCGGTACATTCTCTGGGCGGGAATCTTCCTCACTCTTCCGGGAGTTTTCTCCTGGCTCAATGCAAATGGCGTGAGCGTGCAACAGGAGACCACGGGCGCACCGTCTGGTTACATGCAACAAATCGAAACGGTGATTGAGACATTTGTCACTGACATCGTTCTCACGCATCTGGTTCCGGTGCTTGCGGCAGTGCTCGTTCTGAAAGGCATTTTTGACGCAACAGAAGGACACATTCCGACGGGATCCATCATTGCCTGTCTGTTTCTTCTCGGCATCTATGGCATCTACAGCCATGCCACTCAGCAGTGGAATGACGTCTCCCCTTATGCCACGACCAACTTCCTGATGAATGTCTGGACCTGGGTTGCAACCAGCATCTGCCCCATTGCTGCAGGCCTTTCGATTGCAGGCGCGATATTTGCCTACGTGCATAATCAGCGATGGGTTCATTACGTGGGCAGTGCCCTCGCGTTGCTGAGCGTGACTGGTCTCTACGCGCTCGTGAAGAGCATGACGGGGGTCAATGTATGAGAACGCGCTGGCTCCACGTTTTGCTCTTTGCACTGCTTCTTTTCGCGACGATCGTTCTATTGCGGCTGCTACTGGGGACTGTCGCCGGCCTGGTTTTCGCCATCGCTGTTCTTTCTGCCAGGATTCTTTGGACTCTCTACCGCTGGACAGAAGCCGCCACGATTCTGCTCTGGGCATTCACCGGGGAACTGTCGGAACGCTTCGCGCAGGCGCGTCAGAGTCGCCTTGCCGCAAAGGAGGCGCGTCATGCAGCAAGGCTCCTTTGATAGCGCCATCCTGAACTTGACCAACTGGGTCGGCAACCAGGTTTTCGTGATCCTGGCTGGATTGATCCTGGCTGCGGGAATCTACCAGTATTCCAAAGGACGCGATGCGGACCGCTACTTCTATGGCGGACTTGCGTCTCTTCTGGTTTCTGGATTTCTTCGTCTTGCCGAGACGATGAGCCAGCAAGCATCCGGAGCGAACCAGTACTGGACCGCCATTCTCACGCTGACCAATTACGTCGGCAACGTCATTCTGCCCACCTATGCCGCGCTCGAAATTGTGAAGCTGATTCTCGGCTTCGGCGGCGTTTTCGAACGCCTCAACATCGGCGACGACTGGCTGCGGCATCTCTTCGCCGCCATGATGTCGCTCATGGTTTCGGGCATTCTCCGCGAATTCGAACACTTTGTCACTGCCTGATGAGAGGAGCTTTGCCATGCCGCTTCTGATGAGTCCGATTTCCCGCAATCTGCACGCGAAAATTACCTTTTTCTACCTCGAACTCGAGGATCTTCTGACCGTGCTGCTCTCGACCTCGGGATCGATGATCGTCGGCAATTTCCTTTTTCCCGACCGCGAAGTCTTTCACATCCCGATGAATTATTTCCTGCCACTGATGATCCTGGTCTTCGGCGTGCCTGGACTGATGCTCTTCAAGTACGGCAAGCCGCGATCATACTTGCAAGACCTCGTCCTTTGGTATGCCAGGCCACGCGCTTATTCCTGCGGCTCCCATGACAAGCATTTCACCGAGCCGTATCTGAGGGAGGACGACTAAGCCATGTTCGCGAAACCCAAAGATCGTGAGCCAGACGAGCCCGCAGTCTGTGAGTTGCTGCCCGTCCGGGACTATCTCGACAATCTGATAGTTCGCGACAACGGCGCCTTTGTGGCCGGCTTCCGCTTGCAGGGAGCGATGAGCTACTTCGCTGACGACGAGGGCCGTAATGACCGCAAACGCCATCTTGAGGCCCTTCTGCGCACGATCCCGGAAGAGAGCATGCGCGTGCAGTTCCGCTATGAAGTTGCCGAGGATCTCGGCGACCTGCTGGCGCGGTACCAGGACGAGACCCGAAGCTCGCGGGAGCCGGTGCTTGCGCTTGAACGGGAACGCATTGCGCAGTGGCGCGAAAAAGAAGAAGCGGGAACCTACCTTCGCCGCATGGCCCATGTGTATTTTCTCTGGGATCCCGTGAAGCACCATCAGGTGCTGGCGGCGGGCGGCAGCAACCCAGGCAGGCACAGCAGCGGCAGCCGCAGTCTTTCGACACGCACCCAGATCCAGAGAACACTCAAGGAGCATCTCGATCTCACCAACGAATACGAAAGCATTCTGAACGGAATTGAGTCGGCGCTGAGGAGTGGCGGTTTCGAGCCTACGCGGCTCACCGACCAAGATTTATTTCTTGAGACGAAGCGGGCGCAGGCGCCCCTCTGGCCTGACATCGCGCCCTTGAACCTCTACCCGATGTCGACCCGTTATGTGAGCCCGCGCGAGCAGGCTGCGATGGGCAATATCCTCAACCAGACGGAAACCTATATCAACGTGGATGGCCTGCTGTGGAGCACTGTCACTTTGCGCAACATGCCTGAGGCCACGTATCCAGGTATTCTTCGCGACCTCCTTACCTCTGGGATTCCGATGGTGATCTCGGTGCAGGTCACCATTCCCAACCAGGTCAAAGTCCTCGACCAGTACAAGAAGAAGCACAAGAAGATGCGCGCCTCTCAGCTCGATTCCAAAGGCAACCAGCGCATCGATGTTACGGCCCAGGTGGCGGAAGCCGAGCTCCTCCGGATCCAGCAGGAGATTATCGCCAGCTCCACCAAAACCGCAAAGCTCAGCCTGACCATTGCCCTCCGCACTTCAAGCCCAGCCTGCACGCAGTCGGAATACGAACTGGCCGAGCGAGAGATTCAGCGCCGCAGCCAGCAGGTCATGCACATCATCAGCCGGATGAATGGCGCTCGTGGATTTGCCGAGAACAAAGCCAAGCTTCGCCTCTATCTCACCACGTTGCCGGGCATGATGGACCAGGACAAGCGCGAGCATGATCTGCTCACGACTCACGCAGCGGACCTGATTCCGATCGAGATGCCCTGGGACGGCACGCCGCGGTCGCCGCTGATGCTTATCGAGACGCCCTACCGGCAACTCCTCCCATTTTCTCCCTTCGACGCCAATCTCTCCGACGCCAACATGATGATTGCCGCCGCCCCGGGCCACGGCAAGAGCGTGCTCATGGGTCACCTGCTCCTGCAGGCTGCGCGCCAGGACAATCTCGTTTCGATCCTCGAACGGGGAAACTCCTACCGCCCCATGGTCGAGTACATGGACGGGCAGATGATCACGGTGGCGCTTGATTCGAATACCACATTGAATCCTTGGGACCTCGAAGAAGGTCAAACCGAACCGAGCAAAGAGCAGATCGCTTTTCTGAAGAACCTTACCCGGTTCATGCTTGGTGATTCGCCCAGCGTCGACTCAGAACTGCTCGATATCGTGCTGCTCGACGCCATTCGCCGGACCTACGCCCGAACCTCCATGCGGCCGTCGAATCCCATCCCCGTCCTCTCCGATCTGCGGGACGAGCTTGAGTACTACCAGGATGAGAGTGAGCGAGTCGTCGCCGAGGCCAAGCTGGCTGCGACCAAGCTGCGCAGTTGGGTCGACGACGGCGTCTATGCCAATCTTTTCGACCGGCATACGACCCTGAAGCTGACCCAACCATGGGTCTACTTCAATATCGAACAGCTCAAAGATGATGCGCGGCTCGACCAGGCAATGAGCTTGCTGATTGCGCACGTCACGACGAAGCGCGCCGAGGGCAAGACCAGCCAGCGCAGCGTTACCGCACTCGAAGAGCTCTGGGACCTGTTGAAGTCCCCCCATCTCGGCCCAGTGGCGGAACAGCTCTGGCGCACAGCCCGGAAACGGAATGGCAGCGTCTGCGGCATTTCACAGGCTGTCGAGGACATCACCGGCGAGGTGACCGCTCCCAATCCTTTTGGGGCAGCCATCCTCAAGAGCACGACAACGCGCATCATCGGCCGGCAGGTGGGCGGCCTCGATGCTCTGCGCCACTTCCTCCATTTCAATGACACCACCATCAATGAAGTGCGGAAGCTGGGAATGGCCGAAAAGGGCAAACGGAGCGATTTCGTGGTCGCGATCGGAGACAAGGCGGAAACCACACACAGCTTCCGCGTCGTGCTGGCGCCGATCGAATACTGGCTGTTGACCACGTTCCCTCGCGAAAAGTGGTACCGCGCCTGGTGGCTGCGCAAGCATGAACATCTTTCGCTTCATGCTTGCTACGAGTTGCTGGCAAAGAAATACCCGCACGGCCTGGCGCAACTCGATCAGCTCCCCGAAGAGCGCTCGGGCGAGGTGTTCGAGGGGGTGGCAGCATGAATATGCATCCTCAACCTGCCATAAAGCTGATTGCCCGCGTAACGGAAGTGCTGTTATGCCTTGTGCTTTTGGTTCCTGTGCCGGCTCATGCCGGGATCTTCGACATCTTCAGCTCGATCGAATCGACGATCAACAAAGTCATCGGCGGTGCGCTCCAGGACATCCGGACAATTCAGTCTCAAGTCCAGACGATGTACAAGGAAGTGCTCTGGCCGGTCACGGCGATTCAACAGGCTCAATCCTTCGTCTCGCATACGATCCAGAGCTATCGCGGCTGGATGAATAGTGTCTATAGCCTTCAGATCGCCAGCGCGCAGTTGAGCAATCAGCAGCAATTCGAATCCCGATTCCTGAGCGGAAGCGCAGCCGGCTTTTCGCAGATGAGCACCGGCTACACGGCCACCTATGGGAGTCTCCCGACTGCCCAACAAGCGCCAGCAACACGCCTCCAGATCATGGACATAAATGACGCACTCGCGAAGGACGCACTCGCACAATCCATGGCCTCCGACCAGGCGAACCACCAGATGCTGGCGCTTGCGGACCAGATGGAGAGCGGAACCTCGACAGCTGCTCCGGGCACCGCTCCGTATCTCACGGCAAGCGCCTTGACAGCAACGCTTCAGACCCAGGCTTTTCAACTCAAGCTCATGGCCTCGCTATTGCGTGAGGAGTCGGCGCAGCTCGCACATCAGAACGCGCGACTCAAGCAATTGGTGACAGAACGGAATCAATTGAACCTGAACCTGCAGCAGATGCTGAACACACGGTAGAAGACATGACACGGCGCACATATCTATCGATCGCAGTCACTCTTACAGCACTCCTGCTGTGCGGCTTTTCAAGGCCCAAGCTCGTTGCAGCCGGAGTGACGGCTATTGTCCATGTTTATGAGCGTGTGACTGAGCGATTCACCGAAGCTTTTCGGCCACACCCAGTTTGCCCACTGAGCGAGGAGTGCATATGAATCAGACAATTAAATTCCCAACCTCTCTCGTCAGGACCACGTGTGCGAACCGGTCCTTCCTCGCTTGCGGTGGAGTGTGGCTTCTCATTGCTCTTATCTTTGCAGCCTGGCCGCGCCCGGCGCACGCGCAATTCGGTATCGATATCGCGGCCATTGAAGCGGGCCTGCAAGCCGTGCAAAAAGCTCTTGTGAACTCTGTCGGCACGCCGCTTCAGGACATCGGGAAGGTCGAAAAGGATTGGACGCAGTTCGAACAGACCATCATCTATTCGCAAACGGCAATCAATCAGGCCAAGAGCATAGTGACAAGCCTCGCGAGTCCCATGCAGCAGATGAACAGCGTCTTCTCGATGACCTATTCAAGCGCGCAGCTCCCAGGCCCTCAGCAACTCGAACAGCAATTGCTGTCACGCGATCCCAACCAGGTTTCCACTCTCGGAACAGCCTACCACCAGGTCTACGGCAACCTGCCTGCGAACACGCAGGCACCGCAGAATGTACTGAACTCCATCGATATCACTGACGCCGAAGCGCAGGACGGCTTCAAAAAAGCCATTGAGCTCGATGCTCTGGCGCAGCAGGAGCAGCAGGTCGCGGAACAACTCCAACAACAGATTCAACAGGCGGCACCAGGGTCGGCTCCAATCCTCGAAGCCGAAGCTGCGTCCTGGGTTGTGCGGGCGAATGCCTACACGCAATCGGCGATGGCGGAGCTGATGCGTGTCCGCAGCGCGGGTGCGGCCAATCAAAGCAGTACGCTCAAAAGCATCACCACCAACAACGTAAACACGAACCAGAACCTGCAGCAGATGCTGAATGTGCGGTAGGAAGCGATGAATCCGACGAATCAATATTTCTGGGTACAGCCGCTGCAGTCGGCACTCAACGGCATCAATTCGAGCAACCTTATGGAAGTCGTGTCGAGCGTTGGCTATGCGCTCCTCCTGCTGAGCTTCCTCTGGTCCGTATACGAGTCTTTCTTTCGTGGAGGAGATGTGCGCGGCTTCGCAGTCAGCCTCCTGAAGTATGGGACCATGACGCTGGTCATTCAACACTGGAGTCAAGTCTTTCAGGACGCAGTGAATGGGTTCAACAGCATCGCGACAACCATCATCCTGAATTCCGTCAATCAGGATCTCACCACCCGTTGGACCCAGCAGTTGCAGGCATACTACACCGCGCAGAATCCGAATGGGAGCATGAGCAACGGCCTTTCCGCACTCTCAACGATCGACAACGGCCTGGGAACTGCCCTCATCAATCTGTTTCTCACTCTGGTCGCAGTTGCGATCTGGCCCCTTTGTGTGGAGGTCTTTGCACTGGTGTATTCGCTCTGGGGATGTGTCCTCTATTGCATTGGCCCGCTGGTGCTGGGACTCATGCCGAGCATGGGCTTTAGCCGGATCACGAAGGCATACATTCAGAACCTGATCATCTGGAACATGTGGGTAGTCCTGATCGCCATCCTGTGGGCGATGTTGTGGGCCATGAACCTCACGTCCATCAGTACGATCCTGAATACCGATGGGCTGCTTGGTTACTTGCAGGGCGTCAATGCAACCCTGCTCGTATCTATCTCCACTCTGTTGCTTTCAATCTGCACCCTCCTGATTCCGTTTGTTGCCCGGCACATCTTGCACGGCGAATTCGGAGCAGTTGGCATGGCCGCGGCTTACATGGCGCAGCGTGCGTCGCGCGCGGTTGCCGCGCTTTTCAGCGGCGGCGCCGCAGCGGCAGCGTCGGCAGGGGCCAGCGGAACTGTCGGCATGGGCGGGATGATGACCGGCGGATACGGCGGCGGGCTGATGCCGGGCGGGTTCGGGGGCGGCTCCGGGGGAGTCTTCACGACAGAAGGTCCGATGCTGCCGGGGTCGGGAGGACCAGGGCGCTTTTCACTCCCGCCGTCAGAGACACCCCCTCCCGATGGGGGAACACGATACTTCCCGCGTGGGGGTGGCCCGCTGCTGCTACCACCACCCACCACAGCTTGAAGGAGGCATGACGCTATGCAGGAACGAACGCAAAGCAACGTTGCGCGAGATGAGATCTTCGATCTCAGGCGGAGCTACGTCCGCGATGGGATCATGCGCGCCTATGCGAACCGTTTCGGGCTCCTGGCTTTTCTCTGTGCCGGCATGGCCCTGATCTCACTTGGATTTGCGATCTACGTGCGCATGCAGCCGCCCACTCTTATCCGCACCACGCCGGACGGTGAATCCACTGTGATCAGCGGTCGGGCATTCTTTCACAAAGCGAAGCCAGCCGTGCTTGCGAACGCGCAAAGCTCACCGGAACCCATGGACTACGAGAAGGAGCGCATCGTTCGTGATTTTCTCGACGACTATCTGAACTATGACTATCGCAATATCGGCGACAGGTGGGCCGCAGCCCTGAACCTCACGACGCCTGATCTGAGCGGTCCCGCAGTCGACATTATCAAGAAGGAACACCGAATCGAGCAGGCGCGCGCCGCCCAGATGCGATCGACCTTCATGGTCCGCGAAGTGGAACAGTCAAAGCAGGATCCCATGACTTACACCGTCTTCGGCGTCCGCAATGTGTACCGGATGGATGGCACGCGGGAGATTGCCGAACAGATGGTGAACCGCTACGAGATCCGTCTCGCGCTTCTGGACCGCACGCCTCAGGTGCCTCGCGGCCTTCTGATTGCAAAGTACAGCGAAACCCAGTTGGACGGCGAAACGAAGCAGCCAACCTTCGCTGTCGACAGCGGACTGATCGATTCTCGCGAAACTTCCCGCGTGAGCGCAGCGGCGCAACCGTAATGGAGGTGGACGATGGAACAGCTTCGAGGCAGCAACGAGGATACGGCCACTTCAAAGGGGGAGGAGCCAACTAGTGACGAAAAAAAGACGCGCAAGTCCCGCAGAACTGCTTTTCCTGCTCCATCGCAGCGGTCGGCGCGCTTTTTTCTCGCTGCCGAGGGTTCCGGGCGTGACGGCTCGCCCCTCGTACTGGGTGAAGAGATTGCAACCGAAGACGAAGTCATGGTTGCGGCATTCAAGAAAGATATTCCGTTCTACCGCGTGGAGACATGGCGCGCGCGAATGGAAAAGAAAGGCAGGAACATGGTCCTCCGTAAACAAAGCTGACAAAGGTTTCTTGTAGAGAAGAGGCGAGTTTCAACTCTGTCCTCTTTTACAAGCGACCCGCGCTTTCCGAGCGCGGGAATTTGTCGCTGACCGGTGCTTCCGCACCTGGCCAGTCCCTGCTGGCCAGATCAGGACACCGGAGAACAGCACCTCTCCCCTGTTCCTCGTCCACGGCCAGTTTGATTCCACCGTGAACAGCGAATGAGGAGACACACCATGAAAAGAATGACGATGCTTGAGATGACACGTGACGGCAAAATCACCGAGCGGCTTCCGGAGAACAACTCCGAAGGCGTTCTTGACGGCACGTTGCTCCATGCACTTTATCCGAATATCCACGTGGCCATGGTCAGCCTGCCACAAGGGTTTCTCGACATCCACGAAGAATCGGGCTTCTCAGGGCAGTTCGATCTGATCGAACACAATGGGATCCGCTATCAGCTCGCAGGTGGATCGGGCTCGGTGAAGAACCGCAAGTACTATTTCGTCGACGAGGATCACAGAGATGTGATTGCCGAACGCTACCAGCGGTGGCCGGAAGCGCTCATCACCTACCTGGGCATCCTGGTCAGCCCCTGCAAGAAGATCGTGCAGAACAGCGTTGGGGTATTGGTTGTCCAGGACAAGACCTTCGGGACGAATGCAGATCGTGCCTGGTTCAGCAGTCGATATGGGAGCCAGTTCGGCATGTTGCCGCGCCGGTTCTACCAATTCCGTATGGCCTTTCTGGACCTCATGCAGGCCAAAGGAAGCGCCAAGATCATGGATGACAATGTCGCTGACTTTCTCGGTGCCGACATCATCCTGCCCATGAGCTGCATCAAGCCCGCCTCGGAAGCGGAAATTTCTGAAGAAGGCTTTCAGGTGCAGACCGATGTCACCTCCGGAATCCGTGAAACCTCACGGCTTCTGAATTTTGAATCCAGCAACACACTCATCATCCACGCTCCACGCGAGTCCGTGCAGCTTGAGATTATTCCCGAAGCTCGCACGAAGATTCGCAAGGTGACTGACGCGTTCGCAACACGGAATCACCCCGCACTTGTGGAATTGCTGGGACGCAGTGTCCCTGACGATTCCGACAATGAGGAGGAGGCAACGGAGAACGCGCAGGAAAGGATGCTCGAAGCTATTTTGCTGGCGGATGGAAGCGGCGAGATCACTCGCCACCCTTATATCCACCAGCAGCTCAATAAACGGCTGGCTCACTGGGCCTACAAGACGCTGACCGCGGGAGGACTGGAGTTGCCTGCGTTTGCTCTGGCAGACGACGGCTACCTCTTTCTTGACAACGGACAGCTACGTTGTGGGTCTGACTGGCTGCCGCTCGATACAGCCATTACTGCGGTCTCCGCTCCTTACGGGCTCTGTGTCCGCTACCCGATTCGCATGCGCGAGGATCTGCTTCCCATGATCCACATGCACGCCGATCAGGTGGCCGAAGAACTGGTCAGGCGCGAGGGCATCGATCCCATCGAGGCGCATCGGATCGCTCGCGATCAGATCTGCCTCCAGGGTGTTTATGTCCTCAACTCGGAAACCGCAAAACGCAATGGCGGTGATTTCGATTTCGATCTTGTCTGCGTCGTCGATGGAGACAAGTACGAACGTTTCGTCGCCTGGCGCTTCAACATCACGGAGCGCCCTGCAATCGAAAAAGACAAGAGCGAGAAGACGCATTCGCCGTGGTTCAACTTCGAGGACACGGCCATCGAGGCGGGAGGCAATCAGATTGGACGCATTACCAATCTGAAAATTTCCTGCACCGCTGCAGGACGTGATGACCTGGAGTACGAACTCACGAAGGAGTTGCAGAACGAGATCGACTCGCTCAAGTGGGGCACACGCGCCAACATGAAGCGCGTGCGCGAGATCGAAAAAGAAGTTCCGGCGGCGCCGTGGCTCGACCTCAAATGGGCGGAGAAAATCAGCGATTTTCCCGATCATCTTGAGGTGTTGCCCACCGATGTCATCGGCAACATGTACAACGAGCTTCGCCCCGATATGAAGGCGATGCTCGCCGACCCCCTGCCCATCAAGTACTTCAAGGGACTGATCAAGGGCATCCCGCTCACCCGCAACATGATCCGGGAAGTGCGCTTTATCGGCTCGATCTACGGTGCTACGCACAGGGAACAGATAGACAAGGTCGAAAAAGCAAAGCTTCGTCTCGCCGAAGTACAAAAGCGCTACGACGAGGTGAAGGCCGCGACCGATGCCGAGCTGGCTCAGCTTGGAATCAGCGGTAAACCCTCCAAAGGCAAGGTCAGCGCGCAGGTCGCGGAGAGGTGGTCACAGCTCTGGGACAAGCGCGAAAAGGCCTATGACCGCTTGCGAGAGGCAAGGCTGAAACAACAGGACGCGATCGAAAAATATCGCTCGAAAGCGTCGCAGATCGCAAAAGTCATTCGCGACTGGGGAAATGGGAAGGCAGAAAACCGCCGCGCCTGGGCTGTGGCAGCACATCAATCCGCCTGCCGTGGCACAGGTAAGGGGTCGGTTCTCTTTTTGGCGTTCCCGCAGGAAGCAGTAGACATGATCGCAGAACGCACCGGAGGCATTCGCACGGAAGTATTTCAGCCTGCGAATGCCGGTGTCGTCGTAATCGAAAACGACCGTCTGTATGAGGTCACAGAAAAAGGCCGCCGCAAGTTTGTGCTGCGCTACGAGCGGGCTACACAGACGGTGCACTGGCGGTAATTAACCCAAACAACCGGAACGGGAGAGCGCACGAAACGCAGGACCTGCTCTCCCTTTCGGGGAAGCGCAGGAATTTCGTTCATGGCGCTCTCGAGGAGGAGGAAAGATGAAGATGCCGTGGACGAGAAAGCAACCGATGTTTCAGGTCCGGTCGATGCAAATGGCCGAGCCTGTAATTTTCGACCTTGTGGTGCGCCGCACCCCATCCGGGTACGAGCAGCAGTGGAGGGTCGATCGTATGTCGCTGGCTTCGGCGGGCGCAGTGGCTTTGGCGGAAGAGCTGGCCAACGCGCTTCCTGAAATCATGCGGCGGGCCAACCGGACGGCCCCCAGCCGCCCGGAGGTCATTCACCTGAAGATGGGCATGTACTAGGCGAAAGGCATGACCCTTCTTCGCAATCGCTGGCCGCGGAAGACTCCCCGTCTTCCGCAGCCGGCAGGAGGTGCAGTCGTTATGAGATGCCGAAGCTTCGCGATGGCGACCTTTCTGTTCAGTGCCGGCGCCTTTGCCCAAAAACAACCTGTCACGGAAGTCCATACAGCGCTCAATCATGTCACGGTGATCGAACTTCCCGAAACCATCACCAGGGCCGCAGCCGGGAGCGATTCTTTTGAAATTACGAGGCATGGCAACCAGGCTTTTATTGAGCCCTATCGTGCAGGCGTATCCACAAATCTATTACTCGAAACTGCCCACAGCGAAACCATGTACGAGCTTGAGGCTCCCGGGGAGGTCAAAGATATGGATGTTCTCATCGTTTCGAAACCGCATGTCGAGTTGTCGCCCGCAGCCGCAGCGGCAGTCCACGATTCGGAAGTGCAGAAGATCGCCGACATGGTGATGAGTAAAACGCTCATGCAGACGCAGCATATCTCGCAGCGCGACTTCCAACCTGCTAAAAACGGAGTGAGCGTTCAGATCGAGGACGTTGTCTATGGCAAAGACTCACTGTATGTGCGATATCAGCTTATCAACGACAGTAAAACGCCGTACCGGCTGTCCGAGCCCAGCGTGGAAACTATCCGGCCGGCACAGCCTGCGGTCTCCCTCCGCTCATTCCTCTATACGCAGCTGAGTGAGAAATCTCTGCTGCGCCTCGGCCCAGGACAGACGACTGGTGTGCCAGTGGCCCGCTCGGAAATTGCGGACAGGGATATTGCTCCAGGCACTGTCGGCTCCGGCGTCATCGCCGTCCGGTTATCCGGCGCCAGCCCCCAGGTATATCGGCTGATATTTGGCAATGACGGCGCGCATGCAGTCGTCGCATCCGCGGTACTCTGATGGTTTCCCGGGAGCAGATACGCGCGGAATTGGTGGCTGCGTACAAGCGGCGCAAGGAAGATGGCTTCCTGCAGCTTCTGTTGCGAGGCACGAGCGACCCCATCAAGCCGCTGACGGAGAAGAAACGCCGCCGCTTTCATCCGATCCTCATCACGGCGTTGCTCCTGCTCAGTCTTTGTCTGGGAATTTCGCTGCTCCTGTCGAGGTGAAACCATGCCTCCCACGTCTTCCCGCTCTTCCATGCGCGATCCGAATCAGGAAGCCCTGTTCCTGATCGGCATTCTCTGTCTTCTTACGCTGCTCAGCGTCTACTACCTACTTTATGCGCGGCTCCATCTTTATCGCAATCAGTTGATCGAGCTTACGGTTTACCTGACATCCGGCTGCCTCTGCGCCTGGGATGTCATCCGCTACGTCGCGACCTTTGCGCGGACCAAGGAAGAAACCTGGCCGCATCCGGCGATGTATATCGAACGGTGCCATGACGTGCGCGAGATGGAGAAGGCGCACGCGCGCAACTGCGTTCTCCTCGGCTATGATCTCGACGGTAAGCCATGGCTATGGTCCGACGAATCGCGCGTCATGCAGGCCAACAGCTTCGGCATGACCGGGGCTGGCAAATCGACCTTGTTGTCGAGCATTATCGAACAGGATCTGGTGCGCCTCACCGGTCCTGCGGGGAGCAGGCACAAGGTCCCTCTGATCATCATCGACGGAAAGGGAGAGAAATCCTTCCTCGATGACTTTCTCATCCCTGCAGTTGCCGCTGCTGGCCGTCTTCAGGACCTCGACATCATCGCGCCCTCGCGACCGGAGATCAGCGCGCGCTTCAACCCGTTCGTCGCCATGGCCCAGAACTATCAGGACCACGTGAACTTCATCTTCGAATCGTTCGACCTGAAGACCGATTTCTTTTATACCCACCAGAAAACCTATCTGAGCGATGTTGTCCGCATCCTGTATTACACCGGCAAGCGGTACAACATCTACGACATCCTGGTGATGATTTACGATCAGTCGGTTCTCAAGGAGCAGGCACAGATTGCGCAGCGCCGCATGGCCACTCTGTCAGGAGTGAGCAGGCAACAAAAGCTGAATTTCGAGATGAGTGTGCGCAGTCTCGTGGAGTCGTTCAATGATCCCAAGCGCGTGCAGATGGTCCGCGGTTTGATCAACAATATGATGACATTCCTCGAAGACCGGCTCTCGATCATCACCGGTCCCTATGAGGATCTTGTTTCGATCGAGGAAAGCATCGAATGCAAACGGATCCTTGCCATTTCACTCAACACCAGCGCAAACGATGAAACCACCACCGCTCTCGGCCGCATGATTCTCCAGAACCTTCAGATGGTCATTGGAGAACGTTACGAGCAGAGTAGCCGCGATATATACATGCCGTTTGTATCCGTGACCATGGATGAGTTTGCGCCCATCGCTTACTACAACTTCGCTACGATCATCCACACGGCGCGCGGGTCGAACACAGCATTCAACTTCTCGATGCAAAGCTCTCCGCAGATGCTCGAGGTTGGACGAGGCTTCCAGCGAAACATTGTGAGCGCGCCGAACACCACGTTCATGATGCTGACCCGCGATAAGGACACTTGCGATAACTTTATCGAAGCTTCGTCGCGTGTGAAGCAACTCCGGCGCAGCCGTAGTGTGCGCAAGGTGGGCGTCCTCAATCCGAAGTACCGCGACGAGGGTGTCGGAACGGAAACTGAGATCAAGGACACGCGCTCGCAGGAAGAGCACATCAAGAACATGCCGGTCGGACAGATGGAGTTTCTGACGAGTGATCGCACTTTCGGCACTGTTCACGGCCATCTGCATGTCCGCTCACCGTTCTACGATCACCTGGCCAGCGTGAAGTCGATTGTGTTTCCGCGTTACACAGCTCGCTACAACACGGAGATCGGCGCCAACCTGCGATTTTCAGATGTGGAACTTGAGGCCAAACGTCAGCGCGGCATGCGCACCTCGCGGAGGCACATGTGAAACTCCTTCGATTCATCGCTCTCGTGCTCGCGTTCAGTTCGATCCTTGCGCACAACACATGCGCACAGGAAAAGCAGACGAATACACAGACCGCACAACAAGCTCCACAGGAGTCCGACAAAACAGGTGCGCAACGTCATTACGATCCGCTTGCCGGCCGGCAGCATCTGCGCGGCAGTCTGTGGGATAACGCACTCAACAGCATCAATCCGGAGAACAGGGACTATGGCGAGTGTGTCAGCGAGTGGAGGCGTATCGCCGCAATGGCTACCATCGAGAATTTTGTCTTCTGGGTAGCAATACTCATGTCGGCATCACTTCTCTTGTCTCTCTTCTTCAACTATTGGCTTGTCCATGATCGCGGGCGGCGCCTGCATATCAGCGTAGAGATTCTCGCTCAGATATCAAACGCTTATATTGATGCGCGCGACCATGCACTTGACGCCATCGAGCGCCATAACAAGCTGGCGGACGACTACAACGTATTGGCCGAGAAAATGGCTACGCTCGAGAAACAGAAAACTGAAAACGCGAAACGAACCAAAACTACAAATGAGAGCGCCGACCCGGAGACTGCCCAACCCGCACTTGATGAGAGTTCGCGGACTGCGGACGATGCGGCGGCGGATACGCGTCTCAGGACTCCGTCTCCACTGGAAACCGAGACGCAGGTGCGTCAGCGGTTTGCGAACCAGATCAACGCCTTGCAGGAAAAGAATAAGAACCTGCGCAACTCCTTGAATGAAGCGCTTGCACAGCTTGAGCAAGCCACGCAGCAACATGGCTCAGCGCGGAGAGGATGAAGATGGAATTGACCGTGCAAATTCTCAGCTTCGGGTCGGCATGGTGGGTGCGCCCGGGACGCGATGAAATGGATTCCGACCGTTATACAAGCCATGCCGCGTACTTTAACTCAACCGGCATTGTCGTCGGCAGCAAAATCCACACCGCGGGGCCGGTACAAGGGCTGGTGCGGTTCAATGCGACAAGCGGTCTCGATCCCCATCACACCTTGGCCAACGTAGGCCGAATCTTTCGTTCCAATCCCATGGAGCGGTATCGTGATACGAACCGGCTGTTGTTTCTTGGGGCGGCCGCCCGCGAGACATCCGCCACACACTTTCTCGTGTGTCTGAACAACGTTCTGCACGGCATGATTCGATATCGCAACTTGCTCAATCAGGGGGACGTGCAACTGATTGCACTGAGCCGCTACCGCGGCAAACAGGAAGGTCTTCTCCTGTTGGCACGGGATGCTCGCATTTCGACCACAAACGGAATCTGGGCCGTTGTGCAAAATGCCGTCGCTACACCAAAGCTTATGTTACTCGCCGAAGAGGAATCTCAAACACATGCGATATAAGAGAGGCTCTGTCGCCCTGAGTGATGCATTCGACTTTCCGCTACTGTTGCATGTCCGCAACGCGCGCTGCATCGGCCGGGAACAAATGCGCGAATTACTTGGCATGGAGGTGTCGCACCTCGCGCAAAGACGACTCGCGTGGCGAATGGATAGGCTTGTGACTGCGGGTTATCTCGACGTTCTTGAAGAGCGCATCCAGGGAGACAGGATTTACAACATTACGCGGAAAGGTCTCCGGTATCTCGAAATGCGCGGGCAAGGACTGATTTCCATTCACTCATCAATGGAGAAACTTTTCGATCCCGTCGCCGTGATGCATGCGCTCGATCTTGTCACGATCCGCCTCACGCTGCAACGGAGCGGGCTGCTCAATACGTGGTTCAGCGAAGCAGAAATCAGCTCGGAGAACATCGAGACAGGAAATGGATACGCCAAAGATTATGACGCCGTTGCCAGCCTGCGCGTACAGAACAGTGTGCTGAATTACGGAATCGAATATGAACGCACCACGAAAGCTCATCACCGCTACCGCGAGTTGCGTGACCGGATGCTGGTTGAGAATCGCCTGCACGGCATACTCTATTTCATTCGCGACACGCCTCGAGATACTAGACGCCTGTTTACAGTTGCAGCCGAACTCGCAAATGCACACGCCGGAATCTTGTTCTGTGACGCTGAAAGTTTTTTTGAACGCGGCCTTGATGCAATCTTTCTTCAAAGCGTCGTTGAGCCCGGAGCGACTCTTAAGGAAATGCTTGAACAGCGGCGAAACGGCCTCAGACTTTGACCTGCATTGCCTGTTTCTTTGTCTTCTATAGCGTTCTATTGCCATCGCCTTTGTCTTCGATTGCCTTCCCCTTTGCGTTCGCATCCGCCCTTTGAGTCGTTATTGCGCTGATTTTCAGCTCAATAACGATTGCAGTTTCAGCAGCTTGGGCGCTGACTATCCCTTCATTTGATGTTTTTTGGATGAGGTTTCCGAATTTCTGTCTCTCCCTCCGGAACTCGGCCGGCGCTCGTATCTGCTGGGCCAGGACGCGCCATTCCGCCGACGCCGAGCTGACGGTTGCCGACAACTGGTGCAGTGGGGCCTGAGCCCGTAGCCGGGCAGAACCTATTACGCACGAGTTCGCCTGTACCGGGCTGCCTGTTGTCTGCACAATTACAGCTCCCATCTAGCCAGGCTCACCCTACTCCAGAAGTTGCGCTCCTCTTTTGCATCGCCTCTACACCGGCTGCTTGCACGCCTGTGCAACCTAGCGCTTTGTTGATGCTGTGCTTCACAGCACTGTGCTCTTGATTTTAGCTGCACCGACAGGATGCACCCACCATTGCCGAAAAACAGGGAGGTCAAAATGATTGTCATCGATCATGTACAGAAGAGACTTCTCGACGCAGGAATGCTCTGCACTGCGCAGAAAACTCTGCCTCACTGCGTTCAGTTGCGCCTTGCAAACGGAGCGATCGTGAACATCTACGGCACCGGCAAAATCCTGGTGCAGGGCAAGAACATAGATGAGGTCCGTCGGATCCTCGGACTGATGCCCTGATCAATGCGGGTACCGCACCGAAGCTACGAAGCCAGCACTGAAGGTTTCTCACACACCTGTCTCTCTCAGAACTACTCAATCCTGTCTCACGCTAAGGAGCACCTATGCTTTCCGAGCCAGCGTTCTATTTCAGCACACCGGATATTCCTGTTCAGACACTGCTTTCGCTAAGAGCCCAGGTAGAGCGGATTCGCAGTTCGTACGCAAACGCTCTGGCTGAACTGGATGAAATGCGCGGCGGCTCCCGCTCCCGCCTCTTCGGACCCAAACTCGCCTCCAGTGCAGCGCTTCTCATATCCGAGCTCACAGCCATCATGCATTCCTTCGGTGTGAATTCGGAGCTCAGTGCCGAGCATGCGGCGCTCTCCCGCAGCATAGAGAAACTGGTCGAAGAGTTATCGGCGGTGGAGGACATCCTGCGTCCCGGGCAGGCTATTGCCGGCGGCACCAAGGCGCTGAATATGTTCCGGAGGATCAGCGACGATTTTCGCAGTCCGCTTTCTATTCTCGATTTTTTGATTGCCGAACGCGAGCGTACGTCCAATCGACGGTCACGAGGGTCGCGACGCAAACCCAAAGAAGAGAAACCACTCGCCTGACCGCCCCCTCTCCGATCTCGAGTTGCGATCTGCCTGCTCACCCGTATCGTTCGAAATTGCGAACCGCCCCGGCTGGCCACCAATTTCGAATTCACCAGCTGGTCGCATTCGTCATCACGGAGGTTCTCCATGACTGTTGTCGAAAGGCTAGACGATCCCACGGATTGTGATCGGTGTGGCCGTGAGCTTTTAGCGGGCGAGATCGTTGCCGTCGATCATGTTCCGGTTCCTATCTATGGCGACGAAATTGATTGGGTGCCGGTGATCACGGATTGTGCGCGGTGCGCTGAAATACCGATTGGATTCCAACCCGGATGGAACCTCTACTGTGTCGCTGAAGGGAACATCTTGCAGTTTGCGGAAGAGAGCGGTGAGGATACCGCTGCGAGATCGTTCGGAAGCGCCGAGATAACAGCTGCGCTCCACACAATCGCCCGCATCAGGCACTATTTGCTTTGCCGTTCGCTGTCAAGGCATTCCAAGTTGTCCCCCCGCCGAAGCTCTATACGACACGCCTGAATTGCGTTGAATATTCACCACGACTGATTCCGCCCAGCGCCCTGCGTCCATGCCCACTCGCGGTCGTGCATCTCTCGGCCGTCCTCTGTCCAAATGTCCATGCCGATTCTCAGTCCTTCACTCTAAGGAGAACTCTGCCGTGTCTGAATCATCTATTGTCTTGATCGAAGATTGGGGCATCACCACGCACCCATACTATCCAGACTCCGAACCATGTTTGCGTGGCATAGTCACGGGCCATCCACGCTTTCTCGATGGCGATGTCATTACCTCAACCTCTCCCATCCGGGAACTCCGCGCTCGCCATGTCGTCACGCGCTCCGGGACCGTTTACCAGCTAGGCAGGCCCGATCCGAACGCGGTGAGCGCCGCCTTCGCGATTCGGCGTGAGTTCGCCTACCTTGTCCTTTTGCTTTGCTTCATTTCCTTGCAGGGTCCAGGCATGCCGCCCGCAGCTCCTCCTTATCCGGCAGAGCCCACCGTGACAGCCCCGGTGCTGGCGTTCGCCGCTTCTTCCCGCAATGGAAGGAAACCTCCAATCCAGTGATGGAAGACTGGTCCTACGCGCCGAGAGCCACCAGCTAAGTTTCCTTGCTTTGTCCCGCTGCTTCCACCCGTGTCTTTTCACTCTGGCCGAAAATTCGACCGGATTTTGCTTTCGGGTTATAGATCGATCACTTCACAGGCGCGTGAGCAACGCTCGCGGCCTCGGCCACGTGCTCAACCCCATCCTCCAGGAGGAGTCCATGACATTCTTTGCATCGTTCCACCCGAACTCGATCCGACGCATGCAGGATGTGTTATCTCCACTCGCATTCCGCCTGCTTCGCCGTCTCACCCTGTGCCTCTTCAGCACCTTAGTCTTCGGTGCGCTGCTCGCTCACTACGCGTTACCGTCGATCGCCCGCTTATGCGCGATGGGTGAACCGGCAGGACTGGCGGAAGTCGCTCTCCTATATATATGGTTCCGCAGCCTCGCTGATATGTGGCGTTACGCCGCCTGGGATCTTTTCCATCTGACCGCTACTCGGCGCAATCGGGAAAAGCTTTCTGTTCAATCTGTTACAACAAACGGCCCGGAAATTTGACCGAGTTTTCATTCCGGGTTACAACAACGCCACTCGAGGGAGAGATGCCCATGTGCCAAATTGTGGAACACGACGATCTGTGGCAGCCTCCCAAGCACCGAGTACCGGTACTGGAGGTCAGTGAAGAGAACATCGCTGACTTCTGGAATCTCTTTGTAAATCGTCGGGCCTACACCCGCCAGTCGAATCGACCATCCACGAAGAGCGGTAAGTTCTTCTACTATCCGCCGAAAGCTAGCCGCGCCAAAGATGCGCCTCGTCTGCCGCTGGACCGGCCTGCGGTCCGCCGGCACCTGGCCGGATGGCAGACGATCGGTCTGTACGCCGTCCAGCCTGAAACACAGAAGTCGAAGTGGGTTGCTATCGATGCCGATTATGGGCGCGCCCATTACGATCTCAAGAACCTTAAAGAGGAACTGCGCGAAGACGGCGTCGAAGCACTCGAAGAAGCCTCGCGGCGCGGCGGTCATCTCTGGATTTTCGGCCGTGAACCGCTGCCGGCACGCGAGTGCAAGATTTATATCTACAATCTCGCCCTGCGTTTGGGCGTTCCCATCAAACGTTCTGCGGACGAGGACGGCATCGAAGTGTTTCCTCGCCAGGAAGAACTGGCTCCCGGAAAGTTCGGCCACCAGATTCGCGGCCCGTTGGGAGTACATCGCGCCACGCTCAAGCGGTACTGGTTCTATGGCGCCGACCAGACGCTCGACGACCAGCTAGCCTTTCTTAAATCTGCGAAAAAGCTGACCGCGGAAGAATTGCACCGGTTTACAGCTGGTATGCAGCTGCCCGAAGAGTTCACGCGGCCTAAGGTCACTGCGGCGGAAATCAACTATCGGTCAAACGGGAATGAGTTTCGCATCCTCGACTACGTGACGATCACGGAGAAAGAAGGCTCCGACTACCGTGCACCGTGTCCGTCCTGCGGGCCGGCGAATGATCCCAGAGGCCACCACCTTGCGGTTTCGATCGCCGAGCCCTGGAAATACCGGTGCTGGTATGGATGCACGAAAGAGATGATTCGGGGGGCAGTGGGCTGCCCCATTCCTGACAAAACGCAAGGAGGCCACTATGCGCTTCGCAGATCGTGAGTCGCAGATACACCAAATCATCCATCCGGCAGCAGCACTGAAGCATCTGCCGGCAGACCATGTTCCCTCATTGGGCCCTTGGCCTGAGTCCCAGTGTTCGACACAACGGCTCATCAAGCAGGCGAGCCGGTCGCAATCCCGCAAGTGGAGGCAATATGCCACATCCGAAGAAGGAGGACCTGATCGCGCGCCGCGGTCTGACGTTTCCTGAGCGGACCCGGAACTATCTCCGGCAGGTTGGCATCTGGAGCGATGCGAATCTGTCGGTCGAAGAGCAGAGATGGTTGATACCTGCCGCGTGGCGCATTCGTGGCACGGAGTCCGGCGGCGCGGTCGCAGAAATCGGCCGCTATGTCGGGTTTTGCCGCGAAGACGGCAGTTCCCTGTCCTGGATGCAGCGTGTGCAGAATTTCATGCCCAACGGCGTGCATGCCATCGTTCTTGCTGAAGAGCCCCTGGTGCGTTTGGATATATACCGCTATCAGACCTCGTACGACCTTCTGATCACACGGCACCGGCTTCATCAAGAACCGGGGCAAACCCGCCCCAGGCTCTGGAATGAGACTTTGTTTTTCGCGCGGTATGGCGTGATCGATTGGGAACTGTGGGGCAAGGACAAGAAATATCGTGGTGCCGTTGCTCCACGATTTATGGGCAGAAATGGAAGCGAGTTGCTACTGCCAGAGCAGTTTCGCTTATCCGTCTTCAAGATGGTCGAAGGTGTGACGACGCTCGGATGCCGCCAACCCTGCCTGCTCGAAGCGCCGCAACCAGTTGTCATGACGTAACCCCCGCCGTAGCGCGGAGAATGCGGCACACCGCCTTATACCCAAAGGCGTCCGCCCGCCGTGTGCGCAATCGATCTCGGGAGGTATTCGATGGATATTCGCGCGCTCTGCGCACAGGCCATGGTTCCTGTAGAGCTTGGAGGCCGGGACCAATGGGGGCATGTGTATGAGGCTGACGAGCTCCGCTTCGGGTTTGCGTTTGAGCAGCATGTTCTGTGCTTTCGCCATCGCACCTGCGAAGGGTCAAGCGGATGGTTCATCCACGTGCGGGGGCCTGGGGTGGAAGGGTCCTCTTTGGTTTTCACGCGCATCACTGAAGCCGATGTCGCCCAGATACTGATGCTCTATACCGGTCGTAGCCAACGCAAACCGCCGCGCACTGCGCCCCCGACGACTCGTGCCAACCAGCAGTTCTCGCTGTTCGGTTCCTGATGCCTCGATCAACCTTCCACACTAAGGAGGAAGTTCCAAATGGCCATCTCTGCCGCCCGCCGTCAAAGGCTCGAACGAGCCTGCGAGATCATCCATGACCGCGCATTCAATCCCCGCAAATATGAGCTGCCTCCGTTGCCACCTTCACCCCCTCTGGCGCCTGCCGAGCCGCTGCACTCACGGAAGGAATGGTTGGAAGAGCGCTTCCGCTCAGGAGTGCAAAAGGAGTTCGCGCGCCTCGGATTGAAGTGAATGGACGGCCAGGCCATTCACGGACGCGCATCGACTCAGGAGCTCGCCGCACTTTCCTCTCTTCATCGCCAACCCTTGCCTGTACCGCCAGCCCCACGTTGCATCAAAATGCATTTCCTTGCCACCCACGACAGGAGGTAGCCATGCCCATTTATGGCGTGACCCACAATCAGGACGGATCTGCCATCCTGCGCCGTTCCGTCACCACGAAGCTCGCCATCGGATTGCCGCCCAACGACAAGGACGGCCAACCCAAAATGCTCGACCATTTTGTCTTTCAGAAGAAAGTGCAACGCGGCACGGGCAAGCGGCTGGAAGTTGTCTGGGAAATCGATGAAGAGAAGACCAGGCACTATGGCCGTAACTGCCGCGCCGTCGACATCATTTTGCTTGATCAAGACCTCGAACGCATCTTTCGCACCGAATACGCATGGTGGTCAGAGTCCCAGAAGGAATGCTGGGGAGATGGTGATACCGCAACTCGTCGCACGCGAGAAAATCCGCACGGGGAGCCGTGGGAGCCCTGCGCCAATGACAACTGCCCTGACCTGTTTGATGACCGGTGCCGTCCTTCCGGCGATCTGTACTTCCTGCTGGCCGACTATCCCACACTAGGTACGATCGCCAAGCTCCACACTTCGAGTTATCAGTCCATCCGTGAAATCTACGCGGCACTCGAGGATATCCGCGGCTATGCGAATGGACAAATGCGCGGACTGCGGCTGAAGCTCTTCGTCCGTGCGGAACGAAATGTTTACCGCGACGATCAGGGCAATCTCAGAAATGGGATGAAGCACGTACTCGGATTGGAGCTAACTGCAAATCATGTGCAGCAACTCACCACGCGGTCGCTCTCGGCCGCGGAATCCTTCCGTCCGATCGACCTCCAGCTTGGAGGCAGGCCCCTGGCCATCGAGGATCCAGAGAGCGAGCAGGCGGCCGCGCTCAAGTCGGAGTTCTATCCGGCTTCAAACATTCGGCGCGCTTCTGGAGAAGAAAGCCGCAACGGCTCGAAACCATCGGAGACAGTCCTGTCGCCACTTCGGAAGAAGGTCGAGGCTGCATTCGATGATCTCAACGCGACCACGGCGCAGCGGGGCGCGTTGCTGGATCAGTACCGCCATGATCTCGCCGGCCTGCTGAAGCATCTCGAAGGGAAAATCGCGCGGAAGAATCACAACGGAAATTCCCAGGTTTCCCTACCAGAGCAGACGGCAAGGTCGAACGGGAACTCTAACCAGGCACGGCCAACGTCGGCTTGTTCACCGGCGAGGAGGGCAGGATGACACCCTCTCCTCTCGTGCAGATCCAGCCTCTCTCACAGTCGAGCTTCGAGCAGATGGCCTGCGAGTATGGTTACCGCGCAGTCCACGTCCATCATGTGGACCGCGCAGGCACCCTCTGGGCCGATCTCTCGCTCGAAGCCCATCGCGTACTGTCCGAGTACATCGAGCATCTGGTCGAGACGCGCCAGGCCACCGACTACGAATACTTCGACGCGCTCATCGAAGCCGTGCGGCCAGAGATCCTTGAGGAACTCGAACGCGTTCGCGACACCCTCGTCGTCGATCCGGACAAGGTCCTTGGAACCGAGCAGTATATTGGTCTCGACAAGGACTTCTCGCTGGTAGTCATGGAGCACGTTGCACACGGCCACCGCACCGGAGGCGATCCGCGCATCGAGTATGAAGGCACCCTCGATCTCGTTCTCCTCGATACGCCCGCTGAAGCGGAGATCCCAGACTGGAAGAACCACTTCTATGTCGCCGCGCCGGATACATTTCAGGCGAAGCTCTACTCTTTGCTTCTGTTTTGCGCATTGCCCAGCCTTGAGACGATTCATTTCCGCCTTGAATACCTGCGATGGGGCGCTACCCGGTCAATCACGTTCACGCGAAAGGACGTGCCTCGCCTCAAGCGCATGGCCACCGTCGCGCGCAACCGGCAACGCAGGATTATCGCAATGGAGAAGGAACCGAGGCCGACTCCGCACAAGGGATGTATCTACTGCCCACTCTTGCTGAACGGCTGTCCCATCGACAAAGGGAATCCTTATGCGCGGCTGAGCGGCGAGGATCGTCTCCGCTTGCAGGTCTATCTCGACGCGGCGCAAAAGGTGAATCAGCCGCTCTTGAAAGAGTGGGCCCAGCGCCAGCCGATCTCGACGCGTGATGCAAACGGCGCGACCTATACCGCGTCCTTTGTGCCTCGCAAACGCACGCGCTATGCACTCGATTCGGCACTTCCCGTTGTCGATAGTTGGGATCGGAATCACCCTGAAGATCCGTTGCGACCGCGCCTCATCATCGGGGCGTCCGAGCTCAACGAGCTTGCCAAAGCCCGGGAAAAGAGACCCGATCTCGCTGCCTCTCTCAGCGCGGTGGCCGAGGTCACACCGTACACGGAATTTCAGATCACGGTGGAGGCCGCGAAAACGGGCACCAAGCGGCAGACACGCGCGTCGCGCCGCCGCCGGAATTGATGTCTCCTAACCGCAATCCAGACGAGAGGACAAAAGACGATGGCATACGACGCTCAGACTCTCCATGACCAGTTCGGACACTGGGGTGAACACCCCGAGCATCCGCTTTCCGACTGGCGGCATGAAATTGCGGACGACAACACGCGACTCGGATATTGGGACTGGGTAGGCTCACGCCTCGAAGAAGGACGAGAGCGCGAACCGCTTTCTCTCGACACCATGACCAGCGAGGATGCTGATCGTCTGCTTGGACTCGCGGATCAGTTTCTCGAGGACTGGGCGAACGACGCCATTGACAAAGGCTCCCCTGATTCTGAATACGAGCTCCGCAACCAGGAGTGGGAGATGGCGCGGCCCCTGTTTGTCGCGTCGCCCACCATGATGCACGGGCTTCAGGCCATCGTGGAGCTTGGCAGGCGCGGTGATGCGTTGAGCGCGCGGCTCTGCTCCCAATTGGCCGGCATCATCCTCACCTCCATCCATCGCGACGAGTAATCGCGTCCCACACCAACCAGGAGTGCTCCGATGCAGATATCCGTCACGTCATGCCGGTTCTGCGCAGCGACTCCAGTCACCAAGACGTACCTCGCCGCGCCACAGCCCGTATCCCTCGGCAAGCTGACCATCCTGGTTGCCGACATCGAATGGGACGCATGCGGCGCCTGTGCAGATCTGATCGATCGGGCACGTTGGGACGAACTGAATCAGCATGTTTTCCAAGCCCGGCTGAATGGGCTCAAGGCCAAGGGAACAATTTTAGATTTCGAACAGCAGGACCGGCTCAGGCGAAGCATCATCGAGGCTCACCAGGTGATGCGTGAAGCCATGGGAAGAACGGCCTAGCGTAATGAAGGGCCCATTCCTAAACGACTTTGCAAAGGAGCGAGAAGATGAGCGACCTATCTCCTGCCACAGTTGCCGGGGGTCATGAACAGCAGAGATATCCAAAGTTCTGGTCCGACGATTTCGACCTGGACTTGTTGAAAGTGTGGCCGGATCTGCCAGAAAAACTCGGCCCCGCCGCCGACGTGGTTCTCTGGACGGTCGGGAGTGAAACCTATGGCCGCCTCAACCACCCGTCCGTCTGGAACACACATGGCGCGTATCTCTGGTTCGAAAAGCCAAATCTCCCGCGCGATCCGGACGGATGGTTCCGATTTCAAGGGTGTGTCGCAAACTCGCCAGAAATCGAATGCACCTGGCTCGAATGGCTGCGCAGCTGGTGGCCCCATCACCACGGGTTTCTACTGTCCGGCCAGTACTTCGACGCCTGCGTTGAGGAATACTTCTGGCAGATCATGGAGCACATTCGTGGACACGATCGAGGCGCGAGCGCAGAGTTCGCCTATGTCATGTCCCTGGGCGAAATTCTGGCCATGAATCGCCGCTTCGTTCGTCTGCTCGAAGCCTATCGCCTGGGCCGCGAGGACTTCCCCTACTTTGCTCCTCGCTATCGATAGCTGAAACGCCGCTCCCGATCCCTTCTCTATGGAGACACCCATGGCGGATGAACCGCAAAAATTCCGGAATTATTATCGCTGCCCGCATGATGGCACGGAGTGGTCGGACAGATGGTCGTGCATGTGTAACGACCGGTGTCCGGTGTGTCGTGCCGAGATCGAGCCGTATACATCGGAGGAACTCTGCCTCAGATGTGGCGCAATCGTAGACAACGCTGAAGAGGGCATGTGCCCGGAGTGCGGAGAACCTGTCGCAGACTTCGACGCCCTGCAGGCCGCACTCACCAATCGTCATGAACCTGCAGAGAGCGCCCTTTCCATCGCAACAGAGGCTAGAGCAGAAGCATGGATCGTTCTTGTGCGTCGCGCAGAAAGAGTGACGAACTTCGCTTACGAATTTACCTCGGAAGGGGAAGCCCGCTCCTTTATTGACGCCGCTCCGGCACAAGGCCTCTGGCTGCGGCTCTATCGCGCAACGCTTGCTGGAGAGCGAAAACCATAGCCGCTGCTCGAACCGTGGGGAGAGGAGAACCGTATGGCTCAGTTCCGAGAATTCAATCCCTCAAATCAGCTTGGGACCTGTCTTTACTGCGGACGCCGACTCAACTGGATCAAGAAAGCATTCACGGACGGTCCCCGCGGCGAACTCATTCCGTACGAACAGCGCCCGAATCTGTACGACAAGCCTGGAGATTATGGCGATGGGTTCTTCTGCGGTCTCCGGTGCGGCTATCAGTTTGGAGTCCTTGCGGCCACGCATGGCCATCGCTTCCGAAACAAGAAAACCAACTGATTCCTAGCAACAATCGCCCACACGCGTGACCCGCCAAAGGAGTCTTCTATATGAAGAAGGTGATGTATATCGGTATCGCCCCGGAGTTTGGCAAAGACAGTGTGCGTCGCGTTCGCGAGGAACAGGACCCGCCTCAAGGCACGGTTCTCAACCCGCGCCTCGATCTTCGTCGTCACAGTCCGGACGGTTTTGCGTGGGGCTATGGGGGCAGTGGCCCGGCACAACTGAGCCTGGCAATCCTCGCCGATTTTCTGGGAAATGATCGCCGGGCAGAGCGTCTCTATCAACACTTCAAGTTCGCGGTCATCGGGCGGCTGCCACAGCGCGAAAGATGGATCCTCACCGGGGAAGAAGTTGCCAGCGCCGTGGCAAGGCTCGAGCAGGAGCGGGGCTGGGTCTGGGATGAGACCGCCCGGCAATATCAAGACGAGATCGACTGACCCCGATTTCGGCCAATTCGAACACGTCGCGTCATCTCACCTCATCCTCATGCCTAAAGATCCTCGCAGGAGATAATCCTATGCGCTATTCGTTTACGTTCTACTGGAATGCCCACCGGGATCAGGCTGGCCACCTGATCGGTTTTCTGGAGGGCTATCAGCCGGGCCACCGGTTGGAGATTGCTTACCAGGGGTTCGTTTCCGTGGATGAATCTGAAAGGCCACGTGAACAGGGAGATCTCGTGCGAGTCGCCGATGTCCTGTTCGCGGTCTTCAATGACGATGATCGCGCCCGGCCTGCTATCGCGGTCCCTCGATGAGCGTGGGCAATGTGGTCGAGGTTCAGGGTGTCTGCTTCGCTGTCGCGCCTGTCGGTTTCGAGCGGGTAGAAATCTGGCAGAGCGAAATCGGTCCCAGCGATCGGGGTTGGATCAGTTCCATAGACTGCCCGGAGGTCGTTCGATGAAGATTACAGTAAAAAGTGCGCTGGACATTCCCCTTGCCTCTCGATTCGCAGAACAGATCAGGCCCTTGAATCAGTTCCTGACCAAGGCCTATGGTGTGCGTACAGAGATTCGCTCCCTGGCATTCGAAAGCGCCACCTTGTGTGGTTTCGAAGCGAACACTTATTTCTGGCAGGTCACTGTTACCGCCCAAACATTCCACGAGAGCGCTCTAGGAGAATTCTCCTGTGAGATCACACCTACCGATGCCACCCCCGTATCGGAGTATCTGAAAGCGGCGCTCGGTTGGCTGTATGCGATGGACGATATCGAGCCTGCTTTAGGACAGGAGTTTGGGTTCCATGCTCCCTGGATTGTGATCGAGGACATATGATCATTCACCATCCCGTCCGCATCTGGCGCGCCTTCTGGAATTACTGGTCTGAACTGAAGGATCAACCGATTGCGATCAACCGCTCCGGCGTTTTTCATTCTGCCTGGTGATGGCATGCGCCATCTCGAAACCTCTGTTGACCCTTCGTTTTCGACGGCAGCACTGACGCAGGCGGGCGCAAGGGAGTCCACTCTGCGCCACCAGCAAAGGAGCCCTATGCAATTTGAAGTGATCGGATATGCGGATATTTCAACAGCCTATCTTGAAGAAGGCGACCTTCCGCTGTTGGAATCAGCCCCGAACCATCTGGCGGAACTCGACGACGGCGTGGGAACAATTCTCTGGGTCCCGAGTGAAGCTGACCTGCTTGACGACTTCGTGTCCAAGGCACGGGCACTTGGCATGAGCGAGCGCTTCGTCGAGATCGTCACGGAACTGCACAAGCAGAAGATCGCTTACGTCCGTTTTGACGCCGATGGCGGCGAAGTTGAGGGCCTTGACCACGCAGAAAGCTGATACGCTGCCCAAACACTGCAATCGTGCAGAAATCAATGCAACCGGAAAGGAGTGACATGGTGATTGCGGTCGAAGAAATCGGCGATTGGATAGCATCGCTCCCTAAAGGGACCGAAGTTGCGATAGACGACGGCGGGCTCGCCCTGGTGCACCTTGGCAGCAATGCCTATCTGGAAGTAGGCGGCATCCCCAGTGCAGAAGACGAGGACGAATGCGTCTGAAGTGTTGAGAGGTGACCGGCAACAGACAAACAGAACGACGTACTTTCTCCCGCCCTTGAAAAGACGCTCCCGGCTGCGGTCTCTCGAAGATGATCTCTAAAAAGACACTGTCAAAACGCATTTTGCTGTATCAGAAGGGTAACAAGCACGGCTTCCCTGAACCGTTGTCCCCAAGAGAACGCCCGTGTTGAACTAACTGCTCTGCGATCCCATCTGCAGGAAAACATGTCTTTCAATCTCTCATTCGTTAGCGCGCGTCGCAGCTTTGTTTCTCTCCACGCTTAATCCCTAGACAACCCGAAACAAAGCAAGTGAAAGGAGATCCTGTGTCCGATGTGATGCAATCCTTCATCCGCACTTTTCTTAGTGCGCGGATGGTTTCGACGCCTCTGGTGTCCATACGCACACCCGACCCGGCCGGAACTATCCGGGCTATCAGCGATGCAGTCGATTCAGGCTCGGAAGTTGGCGAAGGTAGCACGCCCCTGGTCAGCTGGGATGTAATGCGCGGGCTGGTCGGCCTGAACAAGGCCGGCAAGATCACGGTGACGAAGGTCCTGACGATCGGGGATTCAACCGCGCTTTCGCAAAAGCCTGCGGATGCCCTCGAATTTGCCGAGGGCCTCGCTGAAGATACTGTGCTCTTTTTCGTCAATGCGCATCGTTTCTACGATGCCCCGGATGTGATGCAGGGGATCTGGAACCTGCGTGATCGTTTCAAAGCTGAAGGCAAAATGCTCGTTTTGTTGACAACTGTTGGCGCGACACTCCCTCCGGAACTGGCCTCCGATATCTTCGTCCTCGACGAGCCTCTGCCCACCCTCGGGGATCTTGAGCGCATCGTGATCGAGACCTGTTCTGCAGCAGATCTGAAGGCGCCGGCGCGGGAGGTGGTGATGCGTGCCACGGATGCGCTGATCGGGCTCTCCAATTTTCCTGCGGAGCAGGCGCTTGCAATGTCCCTCACAAGAAAAGGTCTCGATACCGATGGTCTGTGGGAACGCAAGCGGAAGTTGATTGAGCAGACACCAGGATTGAGCATCTGGCGCGGGAACGAGTCGTTCGACCAGATTGGCGGCGCGGACAATGTCAAAGAGTTTTTGAGCTCAGTGCTCCGAGGCATCGATCCACCGCGCGTGATTGTCTTCCTCGATGAGATAGAGAAAGCTTTCGCAGGCACAGGCACAGATCTCAGCGGCACCAAGACCGAAATGACGGGGACCATGCTGACCTGGATGCAGGATCGCGAGGTCGATGGCTGTCTTTTTCTGGGTCCACCGGGCTGCGCCAAATCGGCGGTCGGCAAAGCTGCCGGAAATCTTGCCGGTATTCTGACGATTGCATTCGATCTCAGCGCGATGCAGAACTCCCTTATCGGAGCCTCCGGAGAGCGTCTGCGGAGTGCGCTGAACATTGTGGATGCCATTTCTCAGGGCCGGGCACTCTTCATTGCAACCTGCAATTCACTGAGCAGTCTCCCCGCTGAACTCCGGCGCCGATTCAAGCTTGGAACCTTCTTCTTCGATCTTCCGACCGCTGCGGAGCGCCGGCTCATCTGGAACATCTATCGCAGTAAATATGGAGTCACTGGCGATTTGCCGGAGGACGAAGGCTGGACAGGCGCAGAAATCAAGGAGTGCTGCCAAAAAGCATACCGCCTGAAAATGACCCTCGGACAGGCTGCTTCTTATATTGTCCCGGTGGCTCGCTCGGCTGCAGAACAAATCCGAAATCTTCGTCTCCAGGCAAGCGGAAAGTATATTTCCGCGTCTGTTCCCGGTGTCTACCAATTCGAAGAATCCATCAATACAAATCTCGCGACGCTGTCACGCCGCAAGATTCGTGAGGAGGCCAGCAGTGCCGTGTAATACGATCCAACGCTCCAAGGTCGAATTTCTCGCTATCAGCACGGAGGTTCGGCTACTGATGGAGGCTCTGCGCTCGCTGGGCTACAACAGTGTCACCTTCGAGAACCAACAGGTCACGTTTCGGACAGCGCGCGGCACTGGCAGCTTTGACAAGACCACGGGAAGGCTTGCCCTTCCCGCATCGTGCGATGTGAATGTCATCAAGCGCGCCTATTCCGAGCAAGTGGTGCAGTCTCAGGCCGCAAAGCATGGATGGAAGATCGCATGGGCCACCAACGCGCAAGGCCGGCGTCAGGCTTCCGTCCAACGACGCGGGTAGACTGAAACGCTTTCCCAGCAGAAAGGAGTCTCAGCCTTATGGATTTCGACACGCTCACCATTGAAATTCTGGAAGACGGCACGATCAAAACTACCTCTGATGTGGTGTCCCCCGCGAATCATGAGAACGCGGAACAGTTCCTCAAAGGAATTGCCCGGCTTGCGGGAGGAGAAACGACGCGCGAAGCGCGCAAAGATGTCAAACATGGGCATGTCCATGTCCACTCCCATGCAAAAGAACATTTGCGCCACGAGAAATAGTGGCAGCGGCACTCCTGCTACGCCTTCGCAGATGCACGCTATCAGCTTCGATTCCATTCAGAAAGGAAAGGTTATGGCTACTCTTGTCTCTGAAAGAATTCGTGTGCCCGATCGGGATCTGAGTCAGATGACTCTTTGCCTCAGGGTGCAGATGGGCTCTTTGGGCAACTCGCGGAAAGTCAGTTCCGCACGCGTCGATGTCGATGCGGACAAGAACCTCATCCGTGTCACCAAGCGTCTCCTCGACGCTCGTGAATTACAGGCGATTTCAAGCTTTGATAACGCGTTGCGCCAGAGTCTATACCAGCTGTGTCTGCCCTATGACATCGGAATCCAGCTTGTTCCATATGAGATGGTCGAAGAAGTCGATGCGAAACTTATGAAGGCGAAGGGTGAGCGCCTGGCGTTGGTGGAAGCGTTCCTAGCCGTCTACCCGAGTCTTTGCCGGCAGATCTCCATGCGGCTGCGGACGCTCTATAACCCCGCCGACTATCCACCGATGGACTATGTGCGCTCCAAATTCACTCTTGACTGGACCTACTGGAAGTTCGGTGTTCCGGCTGAATTGAGCGAGATTTCCCCTCGTATCTTCGCGAGTGAGCGGGAAAAAGCAGCCCAGCGCATCGCGGAAGCAACTCTTGAAATCCAACAGATCCTTCGCACGACCCTGGCACAAATGGTGGATCGGCTGCGTGAGCGCCTCAGCGAGGATGAGAGTGGGCGACCAAAGCAACTGCGCGATTCCGCAGTAGAGAAGCTCAAGGAATTTCTTGCGACTTTCGATATCCGTAACGTCACGGACGATCGTGAACTGGCGCGGGAGGTCAGCAAGGCCCGTCAGTTGCTCGATGGCGTCAGCGCCGATACGATCCGCGACACAGATACCCTGCGTGATCGCATTCGAAGTGGCATGGAGGAAATTGGAGAACGCCTCGACAGCATGATCGTCGAACGCCCAAAGAGGAAGTTCCGCTTTCCTGTCGAGTAAACGTACCGAAATCTGAACGATCCAAGGGAGGTTCCGATGCGTATTCGTTGCATTCTCTTAGGCTGCCGTATATATGACCAGCCGGCTTGCGGTCGTTGCATGGCTGGGATCTACGATGCCGACTTCATTCAGATGGGGCATCTCGAACCGTTGACCGATCGCATCGCCAGGATCCGCGGATGGTTTCGCACAGATAATGCCCGCTGTGCCGAATGCCGTCGTCTGCTCTCTCTTCCTCGAATGTTCAGCGAATCGAAACGGAACGGGGAGTTCTGGAGCTGCAATTCAGCGAAGTTCTGTTCGGACGAGTGCCGCGACCAGTGGCTCCCGTTTTGAGGAAACATAGGGCGCGACGGGGGATGAGGAATCGAACCGGGAAAGGAGACGCGATGCCACGCAAGCGGGTTCCGGAGAACTCCGTTGCCCCATTCTATGGAGAGCAGACGGGCGCTGAACGAACACTGCAGGAGGGACGGCTTGACGCCGCTCCCCAAGCGGCCGTCGATGAGAAGCGCCGGGCGCTGCTCCATCGGATCAACACGGATCCCAAAGAACGAGAGGATCTCGAATCACGGTATGGCAAAGTGTGGAACACGCAGGAACTGGCAGGTCCTTGGTTTCGCGGCGCCCTTCGTAGTCGTGCGTCGTAGAACGGATGGACAAAAAGGAAGCCTCGAGTTCCAGCACTTACCGCGCTTCTATTTCAACTTTGTCGGCGATCGCTAAACAGGAGCGTGGCGTCAAGCGGCGCTCCATACCGGTGAAGGAGAAAAAGATGAAGCCAACCTTACGGGAGTACGGCGACCTCGATCGCCATGAGATGTCACAGGGGATACTCCTGGCAAGTTGTGAAGGCTGGTCGCTCAGCAACCATAGCGAAGGCTACGAACCTGCGGGCAGTGTTGCCCGTTACACGCCTGAGCGTTGGCGAGTGACCAGATACGATGCGCGATCGAACACGACATATGGCAGGTCTTTCCTTACACACCAAGCTGCCGCTGCCTATTTTGACGAACGCGTAGCGCTTGTCCGGCAAGCCTAAAGCGCTTCAGTTCAGCGCTCGTTGTGAGCGGCTCGCAGAACAGTCCCCACTTTTCCAATGACCAGGAGCAAGCATGGACAAGCACTTGATGGAGGTTCTCTGGGAGTTGCTCGCGAGCGAAGATGCGACCGGACGCCCAGATGACCGCACGGTCGTTGCTGCCGAACCCGTCCGCCTTATCCGTAGCTATCTGCGCACGCATCCCTCGCCGTCTGTTGGCACACAGAAGCCATGGCATCTCGAATCGTCGGCTGACGGAACTATTCATCTGGTGCTGACGTCGCCTGCTGCCGTCGCGGTCGCAACTGCGCTGGAGAAAGGCGCTACCGGGAGGCAGAGGCTACGCTTTGTCGCTCCTCTCGTCACGGCTCTACGCAAGCTTCGTGCGACTGGCGAATAAATTTCCCATCGCCGCGCAGCCCTGGGGCGAAGCAGCAACGTGCTTTTCAGATGCCTCGTACCGTCCCGTGTTCCAACACTGCACCGCCTGCTGGTGGGGTTTGCGAGAAGCGTGGTTCCCAATGCAAACCCCGGAAGGAAAGCAAATGAAGCAGCAACTCCGTGCAGTTTTACAGACACCAGGATCATCCACGGAATCCCGAGTCAGCAACCTCGTCGGCCTGTTTCGCGGCATGGCGATGCTGGCCGGTTGTCGTGCATGTCTGGACTTGCACTACGGATCGATGACCATCCTGTGGATCGATTCCGGAGGCCAGTTCCTTGATCTCATTGCTTCGGGCGACTTCCCGGCCCGAGGTCCGAAGGATAGCCATAATCGCGAATTTCAGAAGGTCTTCTCCCTCTGCCAGAATATGCGGTTACTCGCACAGCAATGGCGTGAATGCATTGCCGAGGATGGATCGCTCCTCTTTTCGATTCGCGACGGCGGAGACAAGAGGAAGCGATAGACAGATGAGCTACTACGACGAATACATCTCTTGTCCCCAATGCGCAGGCGCGACCACGGCGACCTTTGATAGTCACGGTCATTCCCGTGAGATTTACTGCGCTCACTGCGGGTATTCGGAATATCGCGGTCCCAGCTATGACGAGCACGGCTTCCCTGAGCCAGGATCGCGCGTGCTGGAAACGCATCCCGGATACGGAGCCTTCTGCTTCACCAGTGAACAAACCAAGGGCGTCACGACTATCCGTCAGTTCAAGACCGGGCGGGACATCGAAGACGCGCGGCGTCTTATCGAAGAGCGGCGACGCGATTTCATCTGGCATCGCCTCACAGTTTGGGACAGTGCCCAGTCCAAGGTAGTCGTGCTTGATGAGTCTCTTGTCGATGGCGCGACGATTCCGCGAGAATTCCGCGGGTTGTCCGTTCAAGAGTTGGAAGATGGCGCAGAAACGAAGGACTGATGCCTGTCCGGGTTGCTATAGGGAGGTCCACTCGAAAGGTCATACTTAGGGGATGAACTGCGGCCCGTCGCGTTCTAAGATGGTTGTGTCGAGTCATTCACTCAGCGCCAGATTCACCGTTTATGGTTCAACCGGGCCCACTGAGGGTTGGGTAACGACAGGAGATGGTTCCTCCATGCGATGGAGCTTGCTGACTGCAATTTACTTTGTCCTGGCACTGGCGATCGCAGGCTGCAGCGGGGCAACGCTCGCCACTCTCGGGTACTTTCATCAGTTGATGCGCACAACCGACATTCCCTTGCCGGGTCTGCAGTGGCCGGTCGTGTTTCTGGCAGGATTTGGAATGATCGCCGTCGGTGTTGGTCTTCTCTTGTTGTTCGATACAACGTTGAGATCACACTCGCACTCTTTCGCGCGTCTGGCTATCGCGCTCGTCTTGAGCCTGGCTCTGGCCTACCTGGCTGGCAGGATGATGGCTTTCGTACATGGGCCGGCGAGCAGACTCGCGATCGTTCACGTTAAGCTCGACCCAGAGCTAGACGTGGTGCTCTTCTACCAGACTTCCTTCGGAGACTATGTTGGGATCGGGTTAGATCCGACCACCCATCGGCTCGGACGCATGATGTATGAATTTCCTGGCCCGCTCAAAAACATTCCATATCAGGGAAAGGTTCGCTACATCACCTACGCCCAGGTCAGGTAGTGGCATAGCGAGCCTTTGATCGCGAGCTTATTCAAGCGACTGAGCATCACCAGACGCAAAAGGCTTTTCCCGCAATTTTATTTTCTCCCGCCCAACCAGCAGACATCCATCCCGTCTGCTCTCAGCTCATCCTTCCCCCGAATTCTCAGAGGAGGTTTATGGCTCGTGAATCCGATCCAACGCAATCCCGGATGGTACTGGAATACGAACGATGCTGCCGATCTTGATTTCAATGAGCACGGTCCCGACCGGCCGACGAGTATCCGTTGCTATAACATGCAGGACCATCTCAACCGGGGCGAAACGCGCGACGTACCTGTGGAGGCGCTTACGTTGCTGGCTCCCGGCTTCTTTGGAGAAGCCAGACCGGGCCGTCCGAACGCCCCGATCCGCTGGACCGGAGACAGCCATCGTTATGCGATCTACCGTAACCGTTCCGGCCTGTACAAGAACGGAATCGTCGTGCTCGAAAGGCACGGTGGAGGAATGTTCGGTTATGCCTTTGACAATCTCGTCGCTGGCGAGACCTGGGAGCGCATAACGACAACCTTCACCTCCGAGATGATCTGGAATCTCTGCTACCAGATTGCCACTGCGTACCGTACAGCAAGAGATGTCGAACGACATACCCTCTATCGCGCCTTCCTCGAAGGCCGCATGAAGAAGCGCCGCCGCAACCACACGTTCATCGTCGACCTGATTGCCTGAACGGATTCTTCATCAGGAGACAGGCTCTATCACCATCGTTAAAGTTTCCCGCCGCACCCATGAGTTTGCGAGCGTCGGCCGTAGCGTGGAGACAGGAAGGAACGCTCTCCGAATGGTATATCTGGAACTCTTTCATGGGCGGAGATCTCCCACCGAGAATATGGAAGATTGGGGAGAAGAGGGACCTATCTTCGGCCCTTACCCTTACTTCCACACCACTTATGGTATCGAGATCAAGTTTGCTGACCCAGGACAGGTCCTGTCGATCGACCCAGAGGGTCTCGTGTATTACGACGGAATGTATTACGGGGACTGGAGTGTCTTCTCTGCACACATTCTTGATGGCCGAGATGATCTCAAACGGCGCGTCGTAGGTTTCGACGAAGAGAAAGCCCTTCCGCCTCGCACTTAACTCGTGACACGGAGGTCTGATGGCTTCGAAAGTGCTTTACTGGGGAAACAACGACGCGCATGAATTCTGGGAAAGTGAAGATCACGAACTCCTGATCTTGCGCTGCCATCATGAAAGCTGGTGGAGCGCTCATCGCTCCCAACGTTTCCTCTTCGCCACCTCGTCCGCAGAAGGAGCAGCCAAGCGTTTGAAGGCCGTTCTTTCTTCCGAGAAGGTATGGAAGCAAGCGGGTAGAAACCGATCGTGTTCGTTGTTCGCTCGTAAGGACAAATGATCGCGTCGATAACCTGCATGCTGTGGCATCCTCTGCGTTCCTCCCTGAATTGCTCTTCGACCCCTCCTCAGACTGGAGATGACCTGTCATGCAGAAATCGGAAGCGATTGCGGCGAGCCCACATCCCATCGACTGCTGGCCTCGCAAAATCAGGAACTGGGTATCGAATCGATTTGGCCGAAACTCGCTCTTCGATCAACGGGAGCGTGCGGTCCGCGTTCTCGAAGAGGCCTGCGAGCTTGCGCAGGCGGCAGGGTTGCATCGGAGGGACATCTCGCGGATTGCGACGTATGTCTACCGACGTCCTCCGGGCGAGCTCCGCCAAGAGGCGGCGGGCATCGTGGTCACGCTCTTTGCTTTGGCAACAGCGTATAAGTTTGACCTGATCGCTGAAACCCAGATGGAAATTGACCGTATCCTGCGCGTTCCTGCCACAGTCTCCCGACGGAAGCAGACTCTCAAGGCAATTGCCGGAATCGCACGCATGCCGGACGCTTCATTCCGGCGCTAATAAAAGAATCGGCAACTCGCAGCCTATAACCGGCACGAACGATCTAAGTGAGACTCAGCCCACTACCCCACCTATATGCGTTTCGCTCCCTGTATGCGCATCCTCATAAGATTGTCTGCTCGCCCCCATCCAACGTACCGTCATGCTCGCCTGACCGCGGTGACATCCACTCTGAGTGCGGGCGCAATCCTCTTGTCGCGCTTGTCCACATGCTGACTCAGGCTTTTCTGGACCGCCGCGTCGATTAGGAATTCCTGACAAACGTCCGCATCCTTCGTTCTCTCGCACCGCTCCCACGCGTTCTCGGCCTCAGCCGCGAGTGGAGATGGATTCTTGTGTCCAACGAACTGCCCCTCACAGGAGTTTGTTATGCCTCTCACAGAGTCAGATCTGCGCCAGTTCACCGGCACCGATCACTACTACCGCCATGGCTTCTTTCAAAAGTTCCTCTATAGCGACGGCGTTCGTTACCTGGCGGAAGAGGGAGCTGCGTATTGGCTCCTTGATGCGATTGCGGCAGCACAACTCGGAGAACCGCAGGTGCAACGCGAAGAGTTCCAGACGTGGACGCTGACAGTAGAACCGAACCACCGAGGCCGTCTGACCTGCGATGATGGCAACGGCCGCGTCGTCTATGTCCAGGAACTGAACTTTACGACCTTTCCTCTTCCTACGGTCACGCTCTTCTTCGAGCACGGTGTCCTCTATCTGCCCAGCGAATACTAGCTCACTTCAGGTGCGGCCGGACGTCGGCCTTCTCTGGAATTCGCCCTTTCGTGGCCTGTGCTCATCGTGAAAGCTGCGCCCGCCTGTTTTCTGCTCGGCAGTCTCATGCGAGCATTGCGCGGTCGAATCAGACCTGCGCGCAGAAAGGAACCTGAATCATGCCCTGGATACGAGTGACGGAAGTTGAGAGTTTTCTAAGGGAGAAGGGATTGCTGCGTTCGGCGCAAGCCTGCCCGGATTGCGGGGTCGAGCCCGGACAGATTCACAAGACAGGCTGCGACGTGGAACGCTGCAGCGCTTGTGGCTATCAGCGTCTCATCTGCTCCTGCTCAAACAGCCATCGCCACGATCCCGCGTTTGCGCGTTGGACGGGATACTGGCCTGGTGAGCTTGAAGCAATCTCGCTTGGGGCTGTCGTCCGTTTCGTTCCGGATCCGGCGAACCCCATTCCAGTGGATGCCCTCGGTGAGAGTGTTCCGATGGCGTCGCCTGACCTCATCCCGCACTGCCGGGAGATGTTCTTCATCAAGCCCGGTTCAGAAAGCCAGACTGGAGAAACTGCATCCGTCACCTCCGTAATGCGGCGGACGCGATCAGAGCCGCTTACTTTAGTCGAGCTTCTGCAGATGGCTAATGAAGGATATCCGGAAGGCTTTCTCAGGGCGTATTACAACGGCAAGACCGGGGCGCCAAGACGCGGTCGCGGCGACACGCTTGCCGAATTCATTGTGACGGAACTGCGGGAGACATTTGATGAGGAGGCAAGCTGCGAGGACCAAATTGCAGAAGCGAAGCATGTGCTCAGCAATGCCATCGGATACATCGAGAGTGTCATTGCCGTGCTCGACTTGCATCCGGCAGAGAGGAATAGTCAGGCGGCAACTCCTGAGGATCTTCCGAGCAATTCCTGAGACGGCCAGCATACACCGCGTGAAGACATGCGTAGGCCGGAACGAGCGAGAAGCCGGACACTCCGGCGAAGGTTTAGTGCTGACTCACCAGAGACGGCGTGAGAGTATCCCGCGACCGATTGAACCCAGCTGATAGTTCCTAAAGCAGCCAGCCCCAATTGCTGTTCAGGCCGACAGCGGCAGTCACCGCCCTAACTCCGAAGTTTTCAAGCAGCACATATCTACATCTCACGATGCCGCCCGGAACGGGCGGTTCTCTGTTTTGAGGTCGCTCATGAGTTCCAAGTCTCAGCTATCCCTCTTCGGAGGGGATGAAGACGGTGTTGAGCCGTCTTCCGCGCAGCCCGCCATGCATAGTGCTGTTGCGCCGCCCCTGCGCATTTCGCCCCTGCCTCCTCCGGGGAACTGGATGAAATGCAAAATGGCAGATGATTGCGAATGGGTAGCGTTCCTCAAGAAGCACGGCCGCGTTCCGCAAGTGTCAGACGAAAAGAAGCCTTGGGATTATCCAGGATGGCTCATGTACTATCGCATCCTGCTCGAGGAAAACCTCGAAATTCCTGCGCGCTGGGATTACTGGTTTCGCACGATGATCGCAGGACAACTTCTGGACGAACCAATACCAAAATTGGACTTCACCTGCGGAGGAGAACGCTCGGAAGGATACAAGCAGATCGAGAGCTGGATTCGTCTGATCGATCGCTTCGGTGGTGGTTGGTCCTCGCCAATGACAGTGCTTCTCGATTGGCTTCTCTGGGGATTTGGCCTCAACCCGGAGCAACCTTCTCTCTCCCCGGAACTGCACGAACATCTCTACCGGTCTGTCAATCTGGCGCCGCTGCTCTTAGAGCCTCATGATTACTGGGGAGAATGGATCGCAAACCAGAAAGGCAAATGGAATATTCATGCATTCTTTCCTACGCCCGAGCATGCCGTGGAACTGATGGTACAGATAAATTTCGCGGGCATTGGCTGGAGAGAGGCACGATCATTGACGGTCTGCGATCCATGCATGGGCACCGGAAGAATGCTTCTGTCGAGTGCAGGATATTCGCTGCGACTGTTCGGAATGGACATAGACGCCGAGGTGATCCGCGCGGCCAAGGTCAATGGAATTCTCTACGCACCTTGGCTGGTCAGGCCATTCCCGGAGCATTTTTTCGCCGACCGCGAGACGCCGGAGTAAAGAACGAGCGATGGTTCTCGCTCAGAGTCTATACCCAGTCGTCCTCCCCAGTCAGGCGAATCTCCTCCGCCGCCCAGCGATCCGACAAACACTTGCAGAACACTTCGTCCTCAATAAAGGAGATACTATGCCGTCCAGACCGCCGTCGGGTGTATCCAGCTACGACAATCCTCGGCTCGCCCCTGATTACTTTGATCCCGTCCCGATCTATATTCCCACCAAGCCTTGGATTGATCATCCCTTCCGCATCCTTCCGGGGAGCGCTATCGTCGGTTGTCCGAGACCGGACGACGTACCGCTTACGATGATCTTCTACTATGAGGGAAACCTCTACGGCGACGCTTATTTTTCGCGCTTTGCCCGTCGCTGCCTTCACGCGCATGGCCGGATGGCGCAGAAGTATCCGACCGTTGCTTGCGGCCGGATCGGCATCCGCCACATGATACCCGTCGGCATCTGGCACCCTCGCGAACAGACCGTCGAGGTCACCGACCCCGCTCTGCTTGCCGAGTGGTGTGGCTGGACACTCCCCCTGGATCCGGAGCAACTTACCGCAGAGTAGCGGTTGCCCGTCACCAGGACGTCCCTCCGACGGATTGCGGTCAGCGAGGCCTATGACTTCCTGATTCCTACCGCATTCTTCTGGCCAGTGACAGCTGACGGACGAGAGTACCGCACATCGGTGTGGCAGCTGGCAAGACGAATAGATATCCGTGTTCGCACTATTTCTTGACTGCCGCAACGAAGCAGGCATCCCTTGCCCACCGGCACCACAGTTTTACGGAGGTTGCTTGACATGGATTCTCCTGTCTACCGTCGTGTCTACATCGAGGTTGTCACCCGCGAGGACCTCGCGACCCGCCAGAGCATCGACAATCTCATGTTCGAGTTGTGCGAGGGGTTGGTGGCCCGCACCGCAATTGTTCAGATCCACGTCGTCGACCGCTCCGACGCATTGACGACGATCGCCGCAGGCCGAGATATGATTCCGCCCACTCAAAAGCTGGAATCTCCTTCTCTGCATCCTGCCGGCGATCTTGGCCATAAAGCCAGCCTGCATCTCGCCTGCGCCGCTCTCGACCCCTCAGGGCAATTTCTTGAACCCAGCTGAGACCAGACCAATCGGGCCTGGACTTCTGACACACCTCGTTCCGGAATGCGAAACATCGTCTGGCACGCCACAAAAAGAAGGTTATCTCCAACACTTTTTCGACCGCGGAGGCTCAGCCATGTGCGGACCGAAGCTTTGCCCGGAAGATATTGAGTATTTCAAGGGAAAGATGGTTCCCAACGGCACGCCCGTGCGGTTTCTCTACCACGGGCAATGTCTCAACATACTTACCGGTGAACTGCAGAAAAAGGGTATCAACGTCATCCACCAGAGGCACTACTGGCGCTTCACGAAGGACACTGCGAACGAGATCGTTCAGCATCTCGGAGCGGAAGTGCGCGCGGTCTTCAGCGTGTGATTTCCATCCATCCCTGGAGCGCTCACTCATTCGGAGATGCCATGTCAAGAGCTTTCAAAGAATCCGCGTCCACGGGGATGAAACCGCCTTCCAGAAAGCGCCGCAGCCTGCCAGTACGGCCCCTCTTAACCGATCGTGAAGCGGTACGCGCGGTAATGTCGACAGCGGGATTCGAGAAGATTGAAAAATTGCGCCAGACCTTTGCCTCCGGCGATCAGAATGATGCTTTTTTCTGGCAAGCAGCCCGCGAGCGGATGGTGCAATCCGCGCTTCGGCGCCCGGACAGCGCTGCGCTGCTCATGAAAGCCAAACTCGGAGCGGTGGGAGCCATGCTCGGACTCACGGTCAGACGGATCGACGCATTGCTCGAACAAGTCGACGTTCCTGGTTTCGTGGCTGCTGCTCTCGCGAATCAATCTATTCAGGGATTCCAAGGCGATCCCCGCTTCAGCTCTTTGTGGACGGAGGAGTCGATCCGCGCGAATCCCCAGCTGCGCGTTGAATTCGAGCATGCGATTGTGTTCGGTACGATCAGCGAGGCTGGGGACATTGCCAAAAGCAAATCCTGGGGCGAGCTGATCGCCCTCCGGCCGTTACAGCCGGAGGACGACCTCTATCCGCGAAACATTACCTATCAGCTGAAAGCGACGAGCAAGCTGCGACAGAGATGGGAGTTTCGCGACAATTTTAAGCAGATCCTCGGACCGGAGCGCCGCCTGGTCACCGAAGCGATGCGCTCAACCAAAAGCCGGTTTCTACGTTCCTTGGACAAAAAGGATCTGCGGACGCTCACGCAGCGGCTTGATCTCACGCCGGAGGAATTCTGGCGTACGGTCCGACACGGGGACCGATTGGGCCCGAATGCGATCGACTCGTTTCTTCAGCGATTAGAGGAGCGTACAAAAGGTTATCGACTGCCCTTTCCTCCTTCCGAAGACTCTCTGATGCAGATCCAGCCAGCCCCACCCATCGGAGGAAAGGAAATCGCATGACCATGAAATCGAGCGCTGTCCCTTCCATGAAAACTCACTCGGACCTCGGGGACGCCGAGTGGCATGCCGACCCGGCGCGCCTGAGCTTTCTCGAATTCCGCAGCCGCTGCATCAACGGACGCCGTTCCGTGGACGGCCGCTATCCCGATCTCAACCGGCGTCTCCTGTTGCAGCCATTTTCTTACCAAGTCCGCGAGGAGACGAATCCTTATACGAATGGCGAAGACGCCGATTACGGTCTGTGGTCGAAGGCGCTCGAGACAGGACGCTCTTACCTCGTCGGCGACCAGGTCTCGATGGCGAAGTTCGTGCGGGAGCACACGTCATCCATGACGGACTGGCAGCAAATGGCCTATCGCTGGTGCATGGCCAATCCTTCGCGCGCGCTTGAATTCGAGTCCCAATCCCGGCGCTGGCTCCTTTACAAGATCCGGAAGCGCGGGGAGTACGTCGAAATTGGTTTGCCCTACCACGACTGGGGCGGCGAACGGTACTGGATCACGCGCGACGGGAAGCGCAAGGTCCTTGTCAACGTTGATTGATCTCCGCACGCAGCAAGGGAGGACAGGCAGATCGCCCCGCGTCTGTCGCATGCAGCCATGGTTAGAAAGAAATCCTTTATGAATTACGCATATGGGAATATCTACGTCGCAACTCCAGCACAGTTCTTTGTCGGAGACGAAAATCCTCCAGAGAACTGGCAGGAGTGCAAATGCTGCGGTGCCTATCACCCAGCGAATTATTTCGGCGAATGTCGTGACGACCGTTATCGCTGGCCTTCACGGTTCACTGGAGGCATATAACCAGGCCGTTTGTTTTTACCGTCCCCGATGACGATACCCACGGTCCTGCGCGCAGCGACGGTCTCCATCTGCCTTACCTGTTCTTCCGCGCGCCGCAGCGCGCCAGTTCCGATTTTCTCCAAACAGACGGGTAGTGCCGCCGGACTGCCCTCATAAGAACGAAAGGACTCTGTATGGAAACACCTCTCATTGTTTCCGAGGCCGCGGTGTGCGATTTCTGCAGCGCCGCGCCTGGCGTCAAGAGTTACGAAGCCGCTCCCGTCCGGGTCGAGCTGTCGAAAGCCATCATCCATGTCTTCGATTCGCAGTGGACAGCCTGCTCCGAATGTGCACACTTCATTGAGGAGGGCCTCTGGGACGAACTCACGGAGCGCGCCCTCCATATCTGGCGCGCTAGTGCGGAGAGCACAGGAGCTAAGATCGGAGCAGACGATCTCAGGAACATCCGCGAAGAGATGACTCGCATGCACGGAGGCTTCCGCGAAGCCCATGCGAAGGTGACGCAGCCATGAGCACCCGAGGAGCCGTCGCCGTCGGCACACTTGATCGCTGGCGCGGCGTCTATAACCACTCCGATTCCTGCCCCACGGGCTTGGGTCGGGAGTTATATGAGTATCTGGGCCGGACAATGCTTTTGGGCAAGACGCTGGAAGAGATCGGACGCGACATCCTTCTCTTCGATGATTGGCGAAACTATCTCAAGGGCGGCATCTGCGAGTACTGCGGCAGGATGACCGGACAACCACACTCGATCAGCGGTGCAATGATGATGGGCCGGCGCCGCCGCCGCAAATATCCCGATCCAAAAGCGAAGTATCACAGCCATAACTTGCTCGAGGAACTCGATGCGTTGCAGTATACGCACCGTACTGTTGTCGGCTCCGATCTCGAATGGGTCTATGTCATCGATCCAGCAGCAATGGCTGTTCATGTTCTCCAACTGCGCAGCCTAGAGCAGCATGTCGGGGACCTTCGCTTCGATGTTGTTCCCAACTTTATGGTGCTGGAGTGCGGCGAGCACTTTGAACGCTGCAGCCACTATGCCTGGCACCATTTTCCGGAGATCGATCAGTCTGGACCACAGGCGAGGCTGAGCACGAAGCACTATCTCGGTCTGCTCCCCCTGTGGAACCTGGAAGAAGCTTACGCCTTCGAATGGATGGGCAGGCGTTATCGCCGGGGCGGTTCTGGCGTCGACGGGGCCTACGCCCGAAACTTCGGCATCTTCGTTTCTGACCCGAATGCCTGGTACGAACAGGTGATCGACGAGGAAGGTCGTAAACAGTATATGGCCGTGGCCCGGTACGGCAAGCGCGTGCGCGTCCCGTACAACGGCGTCAGCTGGGTCTTTCCTCCTACCCTGGTCGAACCCAAGGAGACATTTCGTCGAAGCCGGCAGCGAAAGTCTCAGTCCACCTGAGCGCTTTCCCGCAGCTCATTGACCGGCAACTTAGCGCAAACTCGCCGAGATCATCGGTCTGACCACGGTGTCGGAGATCGTCTGGGTTCTGCGCGGTCCGCTTTTCGCCTGATCAACGGACGACTTTTCGCGTCCAATAGCCCCCTTCGATGATGGCCCGGCAATCCGGGCCTTTTCTATTGCGGGACACTTCACTTGGAGGCGCGCCTGACGCAAAAGCTGGAGGGCAAGCGATGGTGAAACAAAAAGCATCCGACGAGACATTGTTATCCGGTCTATTTGCGGCACAAGTGGCCTCCGAAATGGAGGCAGAGGCGGAGGCACGGAGGATTGCTGCAGAAGCAGCGCGGGATCACCTTGCGGAACGGTTAGTGACTGACGGTATTTTCCCGAATCTTTACCAGGTGGAACATGACGGCGCGATCGCCGCATGGAGAACCGACCAGCCATACCCGGCCCCATGGAACCTTCCATCGCGTCTCTTCCGCTTTCCGGCATATACCGAGCGCGGTCCCGATGGAATACGCCGCATTGCAGTCTTGCATCCGCTGCTTTTGGACCATCCGCTCATCGTGAGTATGCTCGCGCGGGGCTATGAACTTTCGAGCGCCGATGCCTGTGTCAATGAGCATGGTGTCTCGATCGCCCGCATCCATCCGGGAACGTGGTGGCATGCCGTCGATCTCATCCACTCCCATCCACGGCAACTGCTTGAGACGCGCCGCTTCACGACCGATGCCGATCTGGCCGCAGCTGTCAGCTATCGCTGCTCCTATCCGCACGAAAAGGGGCCATTGACGAGCCTGCTTCGCGAAGTGCGAGAGGTCATGTCGGCACTCGATGCACCCGAGCCACACGATGATGCGGCCAACGTCCTCGCGCTCTTTGATAAGCCTGTGGCATGTCAGAGCGACGGAAGCGGGAAGAGGACGAGGGAGCGATGGCCCATCAATGCCTCGCGTTGCCATGCCAACCGTGCGCATCTCGCCTGGGGGTACATCCATGGGATCGAGAATGGTTGGTTCGAGAACGAGAATGGTTATCTCCACTGGAGCAAGAAGGGACGAACGTGCTGGACACAAGTGCGTCCTTGCCCAGGTCCGGACGCGTGGCAGGAATGAGGCGCAGGTCCTTCCACCTCGCCGGCTTCCTTCATAAGCGGTCTCTCTTCAATGCCAATTTGGACTCCGCGCTTCGCGGCCAACTTCCCGAAAGCTTCGGGCAAGGAGATAAGCCATGCAATTCATATTTGACGACGGTGGGAGAGCTGTCGCCGGATATCGCGGGCGTGCCGGGGATTGTGTAACCCGCGCGATCGCCATCGCGACGGCGAAGCCCTACCAGGAAGTTCATGATGCCCTGAACCGCCTCACTGTGAAGGAGCGTCTGGGAAGACGCAAACGAACCAAGTCCAACAGCGAATCCGGCGTCTATCGCCGAACATACCAGCGATACCTTGCCATGCTTGGCTGGCAATGGGTTCCAACCATGAAAGTCGGATCGGGCTGCCAAGTGCATCTGCGGGCCTCTGAGCTGCCTCCGGGCCGTCTGATCGTCAAGGTCTCCCGCCACCTCACAGTTGTGATCGATGGCGTCCTGCACGACACCCATGACTGCTCACGCGCCGGAAGTCGATGTGTCTACGGATATTTCCGCAAATTCCCGACTATCGCTCAATAGCCTCACAGACGCGCTGCTCGCGGCCATGCCGCGCCACGAGAACACCGGGCGAACAACATTCGAGTGCATGGTCTCATGACTGGATGTTCATCCGTGTGCGCTTGTCTCCTTCCAATAGCCGCAACGCGCCCTCCAGAGCAGACATCAGGATTTTGTCCGACCGCTGCTGCTCCTCAATCTTTCGGACGGCATGCATGACCGTCGTATGATGCCTTCCGCCAAAATAGCGTCCCAGCTGCGGAAAGGATGCTCCGGTGAGCTGACGCGCGAGATACATGGCAGCCTGCCGGGAGCGCACCACCGGATCCGATCTTCCGTGTCTTCTGAGCTGTTCCACCGTCACGCCGAACTGAAGCGCAACCGCGCGCTGCACGGCTTCGATGGTGGTTCTACCCATGGAGCTCTTCAAAGCGTATATCAGCTGACTCCTCGATCGAACTGCTTCTTCCTCTCCGATGATTCTGCCAGAAGTTACTCGATGTCTGAAAATGACGCGGCTGCGCATCGGAAAGCCGCACACCTCGAAAGATTCCCGTCTCAGTCCATCAGACCGGGGCTCACTGCCCCGCGACATCCGGAGGAGATACTATGAACACTCCTGCATTCAAGCATCTAGGTTCCCTGATTACAGTCGAGCAAGACGGGCAGGAGACCCTGCTTGGCTATCTCTTCGATGCCCCCGGTCATGGCATCTACGATGCCCAATTCGGGAGGATCGACATTACCTCCCAGCATGCGAAAACCCATAATCAGCTTCTGGATCGGGCTCTCATCCGAGGCCTGGAAGAGAACTGCCCTGTCGGTTTCGGTGGCATCTTCTATTGTTCCAGGAATGCCGGCAAGACGGAAGTCAGGACCTGGCTTGGAACCGTCGTCTCCGAGCGTGCCGTGCTCCGCGGAAATGTTCTGACATTTCACCGCAACGGCATGACGTTTCGCGGCAGGATCCGAAAGAACGATGACTGTTTTCGCTTCCGGCGCGTAGCGTGAGAATCGGCGGGCGAGGAAAACGAATGTACTCGTGTGATCATCCGGATCTGGCATGGATAAGGAGTGAACTCCGCAACAACCTCAGTGCGCGATATCGAGGTCCCATCCTGGACGCCTTCATTGTGGGTTCTGAGGCGAGAGGCAATGCCCATGCGGGCTCTGATCTCGACATCGCTGTCGTTATTCCCAAACGACGACGATTCACTTCGCTTCAGTTTTCGGAACGCTGGCACGCGCTACAAACATGGCCGATTCGGTGGAATGGCCGTACCGTCGACGTTCAATTCTTCTACGCCGACGACCCAGAATTAGAGACCTACGCGAAGATCGAAGTTTCTAAAGATCGCAAGCGTGTTCGACGCACAACTGCATCTGAGGAAACCGCAGAAACGAAACGACCCGGACCTTCGGAACCGCGCATTCGCTAAAACGCGGCATTCCTTGCAGCCGCTGCTCAAACGGATTCCCACAGCTCCAGCACCGTCTCCTCGCCGAACGACCGCGCGGTCTAAAACGCTTTTTGTTCTCAGTCTGCCCTCTCGGCAAGCACATCTGCGACAACGTCTCCTTGCGGAGATGGAGCAGGTCTCTTCGGGGATCCGCCATAACCGCTTGCTTGAGCGAGGTACGGCGTATACCGCCAGTTACTCCAATCCCATCCAGAACCGACCCTAAGGAAAATCGAATGCTCAATATCCTTCCCAGCAGTCCACGGGAGATCGCCAGCTTTCTGCCTATGGCGTACAAACTGCGCCTTCCTGTCTTTCTCTGGGGCAAGCCCGGCGTGGGCAAATCTGAAGTCATTCGTGATTTTGCCCGCGGCGCCGGAATGGACTTGATCGACCTTCGCCTCACGACTCTTGAATCGTGCGATCTTCGCGGACTTCCGCGCATCAACCACCGCACGGGCCAGGTGGAGTGGGTACGTCCTGAATTCCTGCCGGAGATCGATGCCCCGGTGGTCATCTTTCTTGACGAGCTCACCGCGTCCGAGCCACGTCTGCAGGCCTCGGCCTACCAACTCATCCAGGATCGTTGCGTGGGCAAGCACCGTTTACCGCCGAAGGCATGGGTGGCGGGAGCGGGCAATGCGCCCGAGGACGGCGCAATCAGTTATGGGATGGGCTCGGCCCTCTCGGACCGATTCCTTCACCTCAATGCCGTCGCCAGCCTCGAAGACTGGATTGCCTGGGCTCTGACCCATGACATCGCGCCCGAAGTCATCACTTTTCTCCGCATACGACCGGACATGCTGGACAGCTGTGGCGGACAGGAAGGTACTGACCAGTTGGTCCGGCCTTCGCCCCGCTCCTGGGCCAGGGTTTCCAGCATCCTCCGTTGCACGAAGGAACTTCGGCAGCGCACGATGGGCGTGAACGGATATGTGGGAGAAGCAGTCGCGGTGCAGTTCTTCCATACGCTCGAGGAGCTGAGTCATTTACCACCGATCGACCAACTGTTGAGGCAAACTCCGAAACATGCCGCTGGCCTGATCCCTGCGACGCTCCCCAGTCTCTATGGCCTGACCTATTCGCTGGTCCGCTATGCGGAGAAGAGCAAACACTTCGAACAATCGATTGAGCTGCTCGATGCAGTGGCTGGTATTGGCGATGCGTTGCCACGCCGCGAGATTCAGACGCTGGGCATGGAACTGCTGCTCGCAAAAGCGCATCAGACGGGTCTCTTTGCAACTGTCATCAAATCGGAGGCCTACTCCCGTCTTTACAGCGGAAAAGCCCGCGAGCTGGCGCAGTGAGGAAGGCGACGATGACAGCGGATGAAATCCTCTCACGCAACCTGCGCCGCGCGGTCAGCAAGGATATCGGTCTGGCCAGCATTCTTCTCTACGTCCCCGCGGTCGTCGTCCACGCCCCCAATCGCGTGGCCTGGACGGACGGTAGCCAAATGTATTTTGCCGACCCCTACTTCGCCTACGAGCCGGAACATCAGGTAGCGATCACCATTCACGAGGCGCTGCATGTCGCCCTGCGCCATGTTCCGCGCGGGCAGGCCCTCGCTGTCGAAGAGGGCCCTCGGTTCGATGCGTTGGTGTGGAACCGTGCTTGCGATGCGGTGGTCAACCAGGCGATCCGCTCTTGCAAGTGGTGCCGTCTTCCGCAGGACACCTGGATGCCGGAGGACTTGCTCACGGAATCAGAACTCACGGCACGTCCGGCGCAGCTATGGACGGCGGAAGAAATCTATCGCGCAATGCGAAGGCGCGTCGCCCAGGAAGCAAACTCGCCTGTACTTCGCGCCGATGCTTTGGAGGGCGATCTCGATCCTGCGACTTCTCCAGTCCGTCCGCTTTCAGGCACAGGAATGGAACAGCTCGACTCAGGCATCTGGCGGGCACGTCTCATCCGGGCGCAGGCCGGCTCTGCGCCCGGATCGGTCCTGCGGCGACTCTCGGCCGACCTTCCCCGGCAGCACGTGCGCTGGGAAGCGGTGCTGCGGGAGTTTCTCACCGCGCGGCTCATGCCTCGAACAGAGACTTCCTGGAGCCGTGTGAGCCGGCGAACCCTCGCGCTTGGGAGCAAGGCTTGCTGGATCGAACCTGGTATCGACCGTCAGCGCGGGCTGCGGAGAGCAGGTGTCGTGATCGACACGTCGGGATCGATCAGTAGCCAGTTGCTTCATACCTTTCTTTCGGAGATCAATGGATTGCTGGTGCGCACGGGATGCGAAGCGGTACTGGTTGACTGTGACGCTGAGGTCCAGCAAGTCAGTCTGCATCGCCAGCCCATCCGTGACTATACGGCCCGCGGCGGCGGGGGCACAGACTTTCGGCCAGCGATCGATCTGTTGCGGCGGATGGAGATCGATGTTGCTGTTTACTTCACGGATCTGGCAGGTACTTTCCCGGAAAAGAACCCAGGCTTTCCTCTTCTCTGGGCAGTCACACAGGATCTTCCCGTTCCTTTCGGCCAGAAACTTCTATTGCCATGGCAAGGAGGCGCATGAATTCTCTTCGCGGAAAAATGCCCACGGGGATCGCATCGTACCGAATCACTATTGATACCGGCGAATACAATTCCGATCCTTTTGTCTTTTGTTTCTCAACGAACGGGACCGGAACCTGTATCGACCAAGACAATCCGGAGGATCCGATCGCATTCACCTGGGACCCTTCTCTCATTGAGGATCTGAACGACGACGCGCGCGAAAGCGTCCTCGAGGAGCATGCACACTCTCTCTTCTGGGATGAGATCAACGATCAGCTTGGAGACGAACGCGTGCTGCGAGCCGAGGACTTTCTCGGCGCAGAGCTGTCCTTTGAAAGCGGCAGCCAGGAAGAACTCGAGGCGCACATTCGCAGAGTGCTGTATCTCTTCCCGGCGATCTGGGATGAGGAACGCGAGGACCTCGACGTCATCATCCATGCTGGCACCGAAAGCGACGAACCTGAAGTCTCCGAATACTGCGAGTTGATGCAAGACGGAGACATCAATGAACAGGACCAGCAGAAGATCGTTTCCCTGATCCGTCTTGGTTTCGAATGGAACGATCCTGTGGGATGGACCCTCGAATACAATGACGGCGCTTCAGGCCGGGCGTCGGGCTATTACGAAGAACCATACTCGATCGACTACTCCATTCCGCGGCCGAGCTTTCATGAGCTGGCCTCAGCGAGGGAGGCGTTGCTGCGCGCCCTCAGCGAACACAACACAGGCCTCGAAGTCCGGGCCTTGGAAATCCTCGGGGATGGGTCCTGACGGGCGGCGCTCCTGCGCAACAAACTCCAGACTCAGTGTCTTGTCTGTTCCCTCAGGAGATCCTGTTCGACCCGTCTTGGGTTTGGGTCTATAGTTGGGCATAATAACGAAAGGGAGGATTCCATGAAGCCGTCGGAGGCACTACGCCAACACCGGGTCGAAATTCACCGCATCATCGAATCCGCTCACGGCCGCAATCCCCGTGTCTTCGGCTCGGTCCTTCACGGCAAGGATACGGAAAGCAGCGACCTCGATATTCTCATCGATCCCACGTCCGAAACTACCCTGTTCGATATCGGGACCATTCGCTACCAGCTGAGAGATCTGCTGGGCATTCCCGTGGATGTACTCACTCCGAAGGCGCTGGATGAGAGGATGCGGGACGCGGTTCTGTCCGAGGCACAGCCTATATGACAAGCCGCACGCCGGTACCTGACCTTCGCGATTATCTCAAACACATCCTCGAAGCCATCGACCGTATCCAACGGTACACGGAGGGATTGACCTACCCTGCGTTCGTTCAGAATACGCTGGCGCAGGATGCTGTCATCCGAAACCTTGAGGTGATTGGCGAAGCGAGCCGCAACCTGGAACGGCGGTTCCCAGACTTCGTGGCCGCACATCCGCAACTGCCCGTGCGCGCGGCCTCTGACATGCGGAACGCGCTCTCCCATGGATATTTCGGCGTGGACCTTGAAATCGTTTGGCGGACCATCCAAACGAATCTGCCGCCTTTGAAGCAGGCTGTCCTGCCGCTGCTGACCACCTAACCTCTTTCGATCAGAATTCTCTGCGCCTCAAGCAGCCGCACCTGCAGCCCTTCTGCCTCCTGCACAAAATACCGGTTCGCGCTCCATCCTCCCCTTCCCCATCCATCCATCGATTCTTCAGGAGGGTCTTCGTCATGGGAAATGTACAGTTTCACAGCGAATCCTCGGCACGCCGCTTTGGCGGAGTGGCCGAGGATTACGTTTCTCTTCATAAGTTTCTGGACCAGTCGAAGCTTTACCTGGCTGACTGGCGCCATCGCGCTCTGCTGCACACCACGTTTGGTGTCGCCCTGTGCGAGCAGTTCTTCGGCGACCTCTATCGGCGCCCATCTGACGGCAAGCAGGTGGCGACGCGCACCCTTGCCGAAGTCCACATCCTCGAAGACATGAAGGCCATCCTGACGCCGGCGGATTTCCTTCGCGAGATGCCGATCCGGAGTTGGATGAATGGCCTGACAACGGCGCAGCGCCGCTCCGTTCAAAGCTTTTGCATTCCCGAAGGCGCAACAACTTCGCAGGATGAACCTCTCGCACAGGAGGAGAAATGTATGTGATCTAAAGCATATTTTGGCAGGGCATAAAGCATATTTTGGCCGCGCCAGAATGAAGCGTCGGTCGAATCGCCTGCGAGCCTCTGGATTTCCACGTGGGCAGAGGCGGAATTAGTCTTGCTGAGCGATTTGGCGATTTATCACGCATCGAGAAGACGAGCATAAAGCTTGCTCATCTACAGTGAAGATATCGAGCACATCGCGCTTATAGGGAGTAGCGTGGTTAGCGCCGCCGGTCGCTAGCTGCGGCAAGTTGAGTGATCGCGTAATGCGGACCGCTGCCCGACCGCGATGTCCGCCGGGTTGTTTACCCACTTAACGAGGCATCGGATTTGTTGTTCGTAGCGAGTTATCTCCTCCGGATGGTTGCGTACGGTTAGGGAACTCCGCGCTGACATCCGGCCGATATGAGAATGGATAACGAAGAGCCTGAAAGGAAGGTCGAAGATATGGAAAAAAGAGAACTAAAGCGGTTCTACCTGTGCGTTGTGGACTCCGACAATAAGGTGTTCTCCGTTGAGGGCCCAATGACGGACGACGAAAGCTGGAACGAAGCGGCATGCGAAGCACAATCTGCGGGGCGATCCGTTCATTGTTTCAGCGTGCATGATCAACCTGATCGAAAAGCAATCGAGAAATCCTATGCAACTCAGACGTCTTTCACTGTAAAGCACCCTGGGAGCGTGATAGCCCTTCATCATCTCCTGGATTAGCTGTTCCCGACTTCCGGCAATGTCACTTGGGCTCCGTGCCTAATGGGATAGACGGTCGTGTGCTTCGTGACTTCATCGAGGATGCCAGGCTTCTCCAAGCGATTGACGAGCCAGCGTTGGCGCCAGAAGTCGGCGAGCAATTCCGTTCTCTGTTTGTCTCGCGTTCGGGGTATGTTGTACTGTGCAGAGTCGGTAAAGCCGAGCAGGACATCATGAAAGTTTCTGGCAAGTGCAACACCGTACACGACGCGTTTGTTTCCGTGGTTCATTAACACGTCGGAGGGAAGGCCCAGCAGTTCCATGCCCTCGCGAATCTTCCTCATCAGCGGGTTGACTCCTTCGCCGAAGATGGAGTTCACCTTGCGTGCTTCCTTCGAGCGGCCGATGAGTGTCCCCATCAGGCCGAGTGTCTCCTGGCTGATGTGAAACGAGCCGAAGCCCTCGCTGAGACCGATGGGGCGATATTCAAGTTTCTCGTGCGGCTTGCCGCCAACCGCTTCGGTAGGTACTTTGACCCGGCTGTACTGGCTCAGAGCAGAACCGTACAAACTCGTTGTGCAGAGCAAGACGAGTTGTGCTTTCCTGTGGACCGGGGCGCCACGCATGCTGGAGGCAATGAGACTTGTTTGATTTTCATAGCGGTGCTGGTATCCGTTGACGATCTCGGGACTGCATAGGAGAAGGCAGACGAGTTTGCCGCCAAGCAAGAGGTTGTAAGGCGCGACCGCGCCGCAGACGGTGATGTCCATCATGTTGACGCCTACCCGCTCGCCCTTCAGCATTCGAACAATCTGGCCGACTGCTTGCCGAAACCGGGCGTTTTCGAACGCTTGAATCCAAGCCGCCTTCGTTACGTCGTTGCCGATCTTCTGCTCCTGGAATGCCGATCGCACAGAGAGCAGAGCTGCAAGTTGTTTGGACCGCTTGCTGCGGAAAAGACTCGTCTCCGCCCGCTCGCGCCACTCCGCGACAGACCCCGTGGTGACGTGCTTGTGCCGCGCGGCGTTGGGATAGCGCCGGTGATGTTTGATGGCGCGCTCGGAATCCTTCAGGAGTTTCTCGATGATCTGGGGCGTCGGCTTCCGCAAGTCGGGCCGAGCGACGAGACTGCTATCGAGCAGGTCCTTGAGGTAGATGCTCTTGATGAAGCGGTCAACCTCCCCGAGAAGCCATGCGGCGTCCCGCTTCGGATTCGTCGAAGTCCGGAAGTGCTCGATGGCGCTTTCCGAGTCCCAACCTATCCACTTGTCCCGCGAGGACTGCTGGACTACAGAGCTGGCAAGGCAGGCAATTCCGACCACTGGATGGTTCGCCACCGCCGCATCGCGGATCAGGATCATCATGGAACGGCCTGGAACACTCTTGTAAGAGTTCACCCAGGTATGCCGGAAGTAACGCCAGATGTCCATCAGGCGTAGTCCGGTATGCTCGCAATAGGCGTCCCGCTCGACGAACTGAATGTACGGCTTGATTGCGCTGCGAAGTTGGTCGAGCTTCGATTGCAAGTCAGGCGCGCTCCGAACCGCGGACAGGTCTCGGGCAAGGCTTTCGCCATCCCGCATGACCGAATAGATGGAGTGCCACCCCTTCTTGGTCAGGCGCTTCTTTTCCATCCCTTTGATGAAGGCCCGCGTGGCCGGCTGACGCAGTTGGTCGTCTCGGTCGATCAAATGAACGTGCCGAATGCGTTCCTTCTCCGCCTCCGGCGAGAATCCGTTCGTGAATTCGATCACCACGGCCGGGGAGGTGGTGATAATGCGCCATCCCTGGGCAATGAGGTCGATGGCGACGCTCAACGACGCAAGCAATTCTAGCTGTTCCTCGGCCTGCGCCTTGGTTGGCTTGGTCAGGGGCGCAAGGACGCTGGATCGAAGTTGTTGGATCAGTTCTGCGGAGACGGCTTCACGGCAGTTGCGAACCATCCTGCGCATGCACGCGCATCTCTCGCGAAAGAGCGGCATGAGCACAGTGAGATTCGGATTGAGGGTGACTGTTTGGCCCATCGTGATTGCGTCCTAATCCAGGAAAGCCGTAAGAGCATTACTCCACGTCTCCCTCAACCGTCGGACAGCAATCTTCTCCTCCACCGATCTCAGCGCGCATTCGGCGCGTCCCACAGCAAGGAGCATGAGTTGTAGCTGGTTCAAGACTCTTGCAGATTCGACCTGCCGAGTTGCCGCCAAGGGCTGATAAATCTTTTGATAGAAGTTGTGATCCCGATTCAGTGTTAGCGTGAGTCGCTCCTGCGCCAGCGACGGACGATAAAAACTGACCTCTTCCAATACCTGTTCATCGATTCTGTAGCCCAGTTGAGTAATCCTTCCCCGAGTGCGCGGGGCGTTCTGCGCGCTCCGGCCGCGGGAGACGACCGGAACCATCAGGGAATCCCTATGCTCTGCGACAACCGTACTCTTCAATTCTACTGACTCTTCACGGACGGCAAGGTAGCGGCGCCTAACAAGGCTGTTCAGTTCTCTCGCAATGCGTTCCAGGTCCGGAGTCAGGATGCTTTCGAGCATCTCGGTTGGATAGACCTTCTGCTTCGTGTGGGTAACACCGAACAACTCGTCGAGTTCCGGGGAGAAGGAGATTTCGCAGCGCCACCAGTCGTCATAGTTCTCCTTCCTCTTGGAACCCATGAAGTACCAGCCACAGTCAATCTCACGGCCACCACGCACAATGGAGACACCGGCGCCCTTCGAGATCCCGTGCGCATTCTTCTCCTCGTTGGAGAGAGAGCACCACTGTTCGATCGGCAGCACGGCAAACCGTACCGAGATTCTCGAAGCTTTGCCACCCGGTGAGGCTACGTCGTAGTAGAGGGTTGGCCCATAGGGCTCCGCTCCGGTCAGGTTGTTGCCGTTGCGGTGAAACAGGGGATCGATCGGTTTGACCCACTCTCCATTGATCAACAGCTTCTTGCCACTGTATAGCTGGTGGCGAAAGGTGCGGCCGAATTCCAGATGGAGGTACTTTGCCTGGGTCTTCTGCGTGCGAAAATCGAGCCGGTCGCACTTGGTCAGTGCGACCACGGTCCCTGTAGGCGATGACGGAGCGTCATCAGGAGTTCCCGGTCTAATCCGGCTTGGCGCCGGAACGGCAGAGATCCCGCCAGAGGCGATTTCATCGACATCGAGATAGCTGGCCCAGATTTTTCCCGGGTCTGTCCAACTGTACACATCCACGCGGCGGGCCTGACTCAAGGAACCGTTCGGCAGACCCATACCATAGCGCCCCGTGCCCATCCGGGAGTTGAACCGCGTGCTGCCGCCGAACTGCAACGCCAGTTGCATGGTCTGGGGAGACATCCCGGTTCCATCATCCGTCACAGTAATGCACTTGCCGTCCGAATCTTCGGACAAGCAGACCGACACTGTGCTCGCCTCGGCTTCGAAGGAGTTATCGACGAGTTCGGAAAGAGCTGCGGCTGTGCTCTTGTAGCCGGAATCCCGTGTGGCTTCAATGAAGGTTTGGATCGCGACTAGGGGATATTCTCCAGTCCTATACTTTGACATGCTTCACTACCTCCTGATAGGCGGATGGCAGGTCCCGCTCCACCAGGTAGTCGGGCAGCAGAATGCAAGTTCCTCCCGGGCCGTGCGTCAGGGGGTGACGTTTTTCTGCTTCTGCCTTGGAAAGAAGAGCGGAATAGGTGCCGATCGCAACAGATTTGGTTCCGCCAACAGGGGTAGCGAGCAGGGCCGCATCGGCCCACGCAAGCGTCCACCCCTCCAGTTGGAGAAATCTCGCCAGCGGTTCCAGAGTGGCCCGCTGCTCCCCAGCGGACGGGATTGCCGGCAGTTCGCTCAGTCTCGCGTATCGAAGGAGTTGCAGGCCCAGCCGACGATCCAGCCGCGGGTGGAGGAAGCGGTTCCCGTAATGTCGCAGACACTTTGTGCAGGAACGCTCACAGTGTGCGGGGCAGACTGTCAGCAGGTCCTCAATGCGAGGCAACATCGCCTGCAGGTTCCTCCCCACTTCGTATGCGTAACCGGCGCCGCCCGACGCGGTATCAAATAGGTATATCTCGGCGGTTCCGATGCCTCCATGTGTCGCAGGGACGAAGCGATAGCCGGAACTGAGTTCACCAGGATCGATAGAGAGTCCAAGACTCGCCCCCAGCGCTACAGCCTCCGAGCAGGTTGCGAGTGCGTCGTTGACCCACGGTCGCTCAGGATTGAAGTCCATCGTGGCGTCGAATTCGAACCGCAGAAGAAGAATATCCGTGCGGAACTGGTGTCCGAGGTAAAGGCCCTTCCGGACGTGACCGCTGCAATGCTTGGGCGGCTGCTCCCTCTTACGGACATACTCGGGCAGCAGAAAGGGCCGCGAGTGCTCTTTCTCAGACTCGGGGTCGTCAGAGAGCCAGGCAGCGCCGCAGGTTTCGCACACGCCAAAGCCTGTACCGTTCTTGCCTTTGTTGGTAACGATCAGCTTAACCCCTTCCCGATAGGCAAAGGAGATCTGCGACCCGGTGAGGCTATCCCATTGAAAATCCCGATCAACCAATTCGGGAAGCTGGGCGCTGGAAGCGTAGGTAATGTCCTGATCTCTGTCCTCGTCCCTCAGGCGCCTGCCTGCCTCCGGAGAAAACGCGGGCGGATCCAGCAATTCGTTCGCCTGCAGTTCTCCGTGGCAGACGGGGCATTCCTGCTGGGAGGGCGGACTCGCGACGTCGGCGGTCTGTTCCAGTCGCACGAAGGAGCATCGCGGACACCCGATGTAGCGTTCCCGAGGTCCATCAAACCGTCCTTCCGCTGGACTAGCGGTTGCCAAACCATCGAAGAAGATTCCTCCTACGCGATAGGTCTGTTTATTGACGACGAGGATTCTTCCTGGCGCGTATTCACTGAGAGCCTGCGTCTTTCCGAGTTGCGGACGCTCCCGTTCGATGACCTTGCCAAAGTCCGCGTACTCCTGGATCACAAAACTGCAAAGATCGGTTGGAAACGCATAAGAAGGCAGCAAGCCTTTATCGAACAGAAGATCGAGTAAGGTGAGCGGTTCAGCTGTTTCCTCAGGAGCAGTTGGTTCTTCGGCACCGCGGGCTTCATTTGCTTCGAGTTCCTCTTGAATCGCCTTGAGTTCCTCGGTCAGTTCGGCAGTGATCGCCTTAACAAAGGCGGATTTCTTGGCTTCACGATTGCTCGGATCAGGAAACAACTCATCGGGAAGCCATGACACGATACGGTCGTGGACTCGCTTTGAGTCCGGTCCCTTCGCCCACTGCTCGAAAGCTGCGAAAGTGAACTGGTCGTCGCCGTGGAAGAATGCCGTGGCGAGTCCGAAGGCACTCATTAGGTCGGGCTTGGATGCGGCGAGGGTGCTCTGCTGAGCCTCCGGTAACTGGTCCATCTGTTCATGAAAGAAAGTCTGGAGAAGGAATGAGTAGATGTGCCGCTTGGCGAGGCGCTGGTTGTCCGACTTGATGCGCGGCTCGCGCGCCTGGCCACTGATCATCACCTCAGGATGTTCGAAGTGAAAGGCATCGTGCGGTCCTCCCTGAGCGAAGGTGAGTACACTCGACACCGATGTTCCTCTGCGCCCTGCGCGACCGGCTCGCTGCTGATAGTTCTCCCTCAGCGGCGGAACAGTCCGGAGACCAACTGCGGTCAACGATCCGATGTCGATGCCCACTTCCATCGTGGTGGTACAACTCAGGACGTCGACGGCGGGTTTGTCTTTCCCCAAAGGCACGTCCTGGAAGCGCAGTTCAAACTCCTCGGTTGTCGCATAAACGACTCCAGTGTCTCGCTGGGATAGCTGCGCTGTGTGTTCTTCCGCGGTGATATGGACAGGGCGCTGTCCCTTCAGCACCGCGCGCAGGGGTTCGCGGAAGAAGTCCTTCCTCGCCCGCATGTAGGGGTGGTCTGGAGGGCGCGGCTCCAATTGCTTTTGCCCACACTCGGCGCATGAGCCGAGGAACGGCTTGAGTTGCACATAGCCACAGAAGAGGCACTGAGACCAAACTTCGTCAATCGCTGTCTTGATCGTGAGCGCGTCGCTTATCAGCAAACGTCCTGAATCGTCCGTGCTGACCGCCGTACGCGTGAATAGGTCGAAAAGCTCGGTACGCAACTGATCGACCGAGTCCGCGTCCAGTTGTGCTCGTTTTGCAACTTTTGCAAAGAAGGTCTTGAGACCGTCTGCACGAATCGGCTCGAAGTATGGGAACTCCTGATAGCGCGCCGTCAAAGAGAGGTTCGGATCGAAGGCGTCGTGATACAGCATCTCGTGAATCCACGCCTCTGCAATCTCGGTCAGTGTCTCCGCGGGGATGGCCGTCACGCGGCGTTCGAGTAATTTGAGTTTCGTCTGGCGTGGTTGCACCACAACGGCGCAAGCGGCGATCAACGAGTAGTAGGGGTCGCTGATCTGACGTAACAGAGCTTGCCGAAAGCGTATTGGCGGCGCCGCTTTCCATCCATCCTGAAGGGCGAGGTCAAGATCGAGGTCGTAGTCCTTTTCCAGCCGATGGCAGTCCTCGAGTAGCGCCTTCTGGTCCTGCCCATCAAAGAAGTGCAGGTGGTGGCGCGCGCAGACCAGGACAAATGCGGCATAGAGGGTTTCGTCCGGGACAGGTGGCTTTCCGATGTCGGCGAGTTCCTTGAGTGCAGCAATGAGCGCCTCACGGAGAGAATCGCGCTCCACTTCGCGCGGAAGGTCACGCGCTAGCCGAGCTGCCTTCTGCCGCCCGTCGCTGAAGAGCAGAGCTTTACGACCCTCATTCGGGTGGCGCTCGTCGAGGGGTTTGGTCGCGACCTGATTAACGAACTGCTCGCGGATGAGGTTCGCGAATGGCTGCTCACCCTTCGTCGCCAGATCCATGATCTTGAGTGATCCGCCAGTGTTGGTTCGGCGCGTGCAGACCGGACAATTTGTGAATGTGGATAGGCCTTCTTCCTCGTCTGCTTCCGTTGGCCGATATACCAGCCTGAATCCGGCCGTTTCGGACGGTTGCCGTTCCTGCAGTCGGCCAGTGGCAATGTCAAGCCATACCGGCTCCACGCTGCGAATCTGGTCCGGGTGGGGCTCCTCAAGGAGAAAGTGGATTTCGTGGAGAGGGGCGCCAAACTGCGACAGCGTTCCGCCATGCTCGTTCCATAGAAAATCTGCCCTGCGCCCGACACCGAACGCGCGCATGAAGGATGTGCCGCAATCCCGATGCGTGAATATCTCGAAGACGCGGGCACCACATGGGCAGTTGGTCCGCGGCTCCGTATAGAAACGGCCGAGCACCGACTTTCCATCCGCTGAGTACCTGCGTTGCGTACATTCCTCATTCAGGCAGGCGTGAACCGATGGGAGGCCACGGAAGAACATGTGGACTCGTGTCGGGAGTAGGGGCTGCTCTTGTCGGCCACTCTCATGGCGCCGGGCGAAAGAGCCCAATGCGAGAAGACCATCTGTTGCCGCCTCGGCCTCTTGCTGAGGAACTGTCGGGAAGAGCTGGCGTGCAAGTGACTCAAATGCCGTCCCGTTGCCGGCGCATATCTCGATCAACAATTCCAGCGGGCCGGTACCGGCGAGTTGCTTGCTGACGTACTGTGGCCGGTCCCCGTTTGGCGTTTCCCAGCCAAGGGACGCTGCGATCGAGGCAAGAGCCTGTTCGATGGCTGCTTTATCGATTCCGGCAAATACCGCGGGATCGACGGCTGCAAATGCAACTGCCTCCGCCATCGTTCCAGGAGATGACTTTGGCCTCGCCTCTTTGGTGCCGCGGATGACCGTAAAGCCGCCGCTCTTCCGCTTGCCGGTCAATGCCTCTCCAAACAGTTTTCCTGCCGCCTCTGCGGCCGGGCCATCCCCAAGGCTCGCGCTGGTCAGGATGCAACGCATTTGGTCGCGTGAGATTCCAAGCCTCGATTGCAGGCGGCGAATCAGAAGGCCGACTTCCGCGCCTGAGACACCGCGGTACATGTGGGCCTCGTCGAGAATCAACAGAAACTGGTTGCGGGGGTCGCTTGCGAGCCAGTCGTGTGTCTTGCGGAAGATGGAGCGTTCAATCGGCCGCAGCAGCATATACTCGAGCATCGAGTAGTTGGTCACGAGCAGGTCGGGCGGATTCTTCTGGATCTCATGCCGAGTGAGCAGTTCACGATCGCCGGGCTGCGTAATCAGACGGTGATCCCAATGTCTGGATCGATAGGTCTTTCCGGTGTTCTTCCCTGACTTATAGGTCTTAACCTCTTCTTCGTCTGGAGCGAAAAATCCGATAAGGTCTTTCGCCGGCCAGCGGCCTCGGTTTTTCAGTTCCTTAACGAGGTCTTGTTTCTCTGCATCCCCGGATTCCTCAAGTTCGACAAAGTATTCTAGCAACGGCGCGATATTGCGTCCGTCCTTGTCGTTGCTTCGTATTCCGGGATACGGTGTGCGGCTTGTATACATGCCAAAGCGCGGGCGTCGTCCCCAGCGTGTTTCGAATAACCCAGCCATGCGCTCATCTCCGAAGAGCCTCCGTAGTCGAGACGTTTGGTCGCTGACCAGCGCATTCATCGGATAGAGCAGGAGGACGCGAACTCCAGGCATGGCGAACGATGCGGCACGTTCCGTCGCTTCGATGGCGAGCGAGCCAATCGCGGAGTATAGAAATGTTTCTGTTTTTCCCGAACCGGTTCCCGTAGCAACGATCAAGTCGTCGGCACTTTTCCCGAAGAATGCTTCGAGCGCATCCGCCTGGTGTCTGTAGGGTGGGTAGACGCCGATCGCAGGCCGAAGCGCGCCCAACTCTGTGAGGAGACCGCTGACGGTCCTCGGAATCTTCAACGAATTGAAGCTCTGTTCGACGGCGTAAGAAGGCGTGACTTCAACGAAAGGGCGCTGGGCGATCGAGCCTGGTTCGAGGAGCAGGCGATGACGTTCCCCAATGAGCGCCGGATCCTTGATGTGGTACTGGGCCTCAAGGTAGCGCTGAAGCCGGTTATGAATCCTCTCTGCAACCTGCTTGATTCCGATGTCGGTCATCTGTGCGTCCTTACAAACGTGCTGACGCCCAACGTAGCCAGCCGCTTCTTGATCTCTACAGCGTGCTCTTGATGAAATGTCCAGGTCTGCGGATAGTACTTGTCTTCGGGCACGGATAACTGTCCCAGCGCAGCGAAGAGTCTTTGCTCCGCCTGCGGCAGGACGCTCTTGAGAACGAATGACGTATTGGCGAGACGCGAAATCTCCTCGACCGTAACCGCCTTCTCCGCCAGCAGATCGAGTCCATACAGCAGCCTCCGAACGTCGAAGGGCGGCATGGTCCGAATCCCGATGATCTGGCCCTTCGCGATCTTTACGGCGTAGTGCCTCTTACCGCCGAAGGGGAGTTCCTCGCGGCACAGATAAATACCCGAGAGCTTATCGGTGCGGTCTACCCAGCGAAACATCTGAGGCGTCGAGACCGAAAACAGTTCAGGAGCATAGACTTCGATAGACCGGCCGGTAGGACGGTGGCGCTCGTAGCTGCCCTCCAGGACCGATTGCGTCCATTCGCGCAGATCGTTCGGAGCGAGTCCCATCCACGCCTCCAGACTCTGCTGTGGCAATTCGAACTCTTTCGAGAGCACGGCGCCCTTTATTCTTCTGTAGGGGCCAAGGTGCTCTATCTGGGCAGCATGCTCGACAGGCAGCAACGATGTTGGGAATCCCCCTACGAGCAGCCGCATATCATCGGCAGTGCCCAGGCGCACCTCCCGCGTCGGCGCGGGCAGCCACTGGCCGGTGGACATCTCCACCATATCCCCGCATTCGGATAGCTCCTGAACGGCCTCTTTCAACTTCCCTCGGGATGCGTCGCCGGCGAAATGCAGGGTTGACGCGAGATTCAGCAGCCGCAGAACGTGTACGGGATGAACGCCATCCGTGAGTGCCCATGCGCAACTCCGCAGCAAAGCGCAGTCTTCGGCTATCTGATCGCAGGCTTCGCTTCCCGTAAGTTGGCGCGCAAGGATGGCGTGCGCCTCCACTTCGGTGATGGCTTGCAGTTGCGTCATGCGATCGACCGCCTTGCGAGACTCACCCATTCGCCGAGTTCGCCGTCGAGGGTCTTCTCGAGTCGCGCAGTCTCCGCAGCACGCTCATCGTCGTTCGCCAGCGAGGAAAGATACGGAACCACGATTGACTTCGTGATTGCCGCTTGTTGTGCTGCTTGATCCGAAATCACCGCTGCCAGTGGACCGGCGAATCGCCTTGCGTTGCCGTGGAGCCGGGGAAATTCTTCCGAGATCCATTCCAACGGATCGCGTGTTGGAGAAACGTCCAGGAGTCCGCTCGATCCGTCCACCTCTGATACATCACCGAGTTCTGCACGCTCTGTGAATTCACCATCCGCATCCGCCACTGCCAGGATGCTGTCCTTCCAGACAGCGGGGGCAACCGGAAGAGTTGTGGGGCCTTCGATCACTGTGGCTGCAAGGAGTAGATTCGCCGGCCACTGCACTCGGGTTTCGGATCGATACGGGTCGGATGGGTCGATCGCGTATGGATGAAACAGCGGAATCGCGGCCGCGCGATTTCGGAGCAGCCTGAGCAGCGGCAGAAGATAGGATTCCGTAGCTCCGCGGTTGATCCCGTCGAGTACGACCAGAAATGGCCCTTCATGCTCGCGCGCTGCGCGGATGACGTCGAGCAGGCCTGCCGGGTGAGGGACAAAGCTACCATGCTCCAATTTGCCGAACAAGTCTTGCGGATCAGCTGTCGCCGATGTCACCTCGACGATGAGTTTGCGGCCAGCACAGATCACATGCGCATAGGCTTCGAGGGCCTCAAGGGCTCGCGCCCCGCTCACGACGGGCACGAAGCCAGAGGCGAATGCGGCGTGAATGGGCTGGTAGCTTGTCGTCACAACTCCGAGCGCCCGTAGAGCAGGAATCATTCGTGACCGCAGTTCCTTAATGTCTGCGATCTTGAACTTTGCGACGGGCCAATCGGGCGTCCAGCCGGCTCGATGACCAGGCTGCGAAGCCCTCCCTTCGAGGAAGGGTCGCAGAAGAGCGACGTCTGCAAGCAGTGCCGGCACATTCCCGAGCACCTGGTCGATCCTGCCTGCGAGGGCGGCCTCAAGACTGGATGCCTGCTCCTTGAGCCTTGCCTCGGCATCTTCGAGTTGACCGCGGGCGGACTTGACGGCGTCCTCTATATCTTGGCGCTCCTTGCGGAGTTGTGTCACAGCGGCCTGTTCGGCTTCGTATTCGCTCTCAATTCTCCTGCGGATCTCGTCCCGCTGCCCCTCGTAGAACTTCTGGATTTCCTGAACGACTGACGGGTGATCCCGGAGCCCAGTGAATATCTCTACGGCGAGGGAAACAATCTGCTGCGTATCGGCAGCAAGTTGTCTGGCCCGGGTGAGACGGTAGAGTTCCAATCTCGCGTTGGCGTCGGCTCCGTACTGTGTCAGTTGTGTGGTCGCATCGTCGATTACTTGTCTCGGCAGGTTCGTGCCATTTCCTTTTAGGCGTGCGGCCGCTTCGATGGCTCGACGCATCACTAACTTGTCGTCGTCCCAATCGACGTAACTGAAGGGACTTGGAGGGAGGTTTCCCGCCAATATGGTGCGAGTTCCGTTGTCGAACGTGATGTCGAGGAAAGCATCGTTCCCGAGTTGGTAGCAGGCGATGCGGGCGCGATTGTTCTTCTCGAGAACGGCCCTCCCAGAGCCCTCCGAAACCAAGCTGACTGGGCCCACGACCAGGTCGCCAGCGCAGCGAATCATGTATTTCGGAGAGGCGAGATGCGGAAGTTCAATTCCGTGCGTGAGCGCGAGACGTACCTGTTCACAATCGCCTACCCAGCGCAGATCGAGAGTTTCAATGGCAAGCTGCGAGTCAACAGCCATGTATTCGTCAGGGCCGCCGTTCTTGACGTCATTCTTTGCGTGGAAACGGACAAGGGCGTGCTCCCTGGCTCCCGCAGCACGTGGCCAGAAGATCGAGCCACGGCTGGGAAATTCGTCCTGTGGTGCCAGAACGGCTTCCCAGGTATCGTTGGTCGCCTGGGCTAAGGGGCGGATCCACGCGATCTGGTCCTCATACTTGTCCCGTCTGGTGCCCGTAATAACGCCAATCAGTGTTCGCACGCCGAGTATCCCGATCCATTAAATTCACTTCTGCAGCCGCTTCACCTCATTCACCATCAACGGAAGCCATCTCCTGGAGCCGTTGCTCGCTCTTGCTTGGAGGGAAGCGCCCCTCGCCGCAAGGTTGCGACGCAGCCAATTACTGGTGCTGGCATCTGTTCGGCCTCCGGCAAGAGCCGCCCAACTCATAGCTCGGCTCACGGAGACCGCGTCTTGAGGACGCTTCGCCCGCAGGAAGCCTAGACGGATGCGACCGAAGGCTCCGGCCGAGATCTCGAAATAAGCGTCCTGACCCCATGCTGCGGACAAGCGTTCTTGAACCTTCGCTGCGGTGAGGCCATAAGCATACTGAGCGCCCTCTTGAGCAGTCCATTCCACATCGAACTGGAGCGCTTCATAGTTGGGGAAGATCGTGATCCGTGGAGGAACGGCTTCGTTCGCAACTGGGCGTAAGGCGACGGATTCCTGCCATGCCGATATCGTCGTGTCGCCGATGACGATCTCGAAGCGCGGTGTAGCTCTCAGCTTGCTGCGAATCTCGCTGAGCGTGGGAGCAACGGCCGTCTCGATAGCCTCGGTGGTCCGGCGATCATAGTTTGCCGTGAGCGTCGTCGTACCCGAATCGTGGGTCCCGAATACCATGTACGCCGGAGACGACTGCGTCGGCCATGTCGAGGTTGATTCGCTTCCGAGCGGCGTTCCCAAGGACAAGACTGCTGAAGACTGGCCCGCAGCCCACTCGATCCTCGCGATGAAGGAATGACCTGTCGTGAAGACAGGACCGTTGGAGTCGGAACCTTGTGGTGCGCCCAGTACCACGACCTTGTCCGCTGGAGACGCAAGATTCACGTTGATCGCTTCGGCCCATCGATCAAGTGAAGCTGAGATCGCGTCCGGCAGAAACACACGCCACACTCGCCACTCAAGCTTGCTGTGAGCCTTCGCTGCCAATACCTCTACCGAGCACGCCGGAGGGGGCGGGTTTCTTACGTCGGCAACGATCCTGATTTCGCTACCGAGTTCAAGTTTGCCACCGTCTCTGAGCCGCTCCCACTCGCCCTTTCGCAGGACGAACGGAGTGCCGCGAGGATTCAGCCCTTCGCAGGTGCCGCTCCATCTGCCGGAGGAAAGATCGGGAGGCCATTGTCCTGCCGGCGAAGCCTCATACGGGCTCATGCTCGGCGGCACCACCAGGCGGCCACTTCCGACTCCGGGCCGCAGATCCATTAGCGCAATACTCGCAGAGGAACTGCCCGTCACAACACTGACCGTCCCAGCCGTCAAGGACCGGAGGCGGGCGTTGCCAAGATCCGAGATCTCGGGAAATCGCAGGAACAGCGACCAACTCCCCTTATCGTTGAGCGGGTCATCCAAGCACAAGTCGATCTCGCTGACTGGTTCAGGCTCCGGAGCCTCTCCCCACGAGCCACCACTCTCCGTACTGAACGAGGGATGATAGAGGTGGCAATCCTGTCGTGCTACATGTGCGTTGTGGGCGAACCCTGGCGCGGGGCTTTGGCCCATCGCACGCCGATAGTGGACTTCGCCTTTGCAGACCGGGCATTCGTAGGCACGGTTTAGCTCCGTCCGCCGAACCTGGTCGGCTTGGACGACGCGCTTCGTTCGCCGGTCGATCGCATACTGCATTAGGTAGAAACAGGATACATCTCGACCGGACAGAACCCTGCATTTTCTTTGACTTACTGGAACCAACTTCAAACTGGACAGTTCTCAAATATTGACTTCAGGGCAACGCACTCATCCGGCCCACCTCGATTAGTGTGTACCGTAGCAGTACGCGTCTGGCTATTCGATCTGAATCAATCTTCAAGGCGTTCTTCTTAGGCGCGACGATCTACGCCCTGGGATAAAGGATATTTCGCCTTCACAGTGCTATCGGAAGCGAAATGAGAAGCGCATTTAGCGGGGTGATTTTGGCGTTATGAGGAGCACTTTGCCGATGCTCTCGGTTTCAACCAAGGTTCTTGAAGTTTATCGGTAGTCGCAATCTGCGATCCATCTTAAGAAGGAGTACTACTTTGTCCATCCGCTCCCGCAGCATGCAAATCCTCCCGGACTCCGCCAGAGGGAAGACTCTCCAAGCGATCAAGGTATATCAGGATGAACAAGGTCTCTACCTTGATATCAGCCTGGAGAACGGCCTTGCGGTCGAACTTTCCTTCGCCGCTACTTACCACCATAGAGTCACGCTTGTTCAGTGGGAGCATGGAAATTCGCGGGTGGTCGAGTCCGCAGAAGGGTGACGCGTCGAAGATCTATGAAGAATATGGCGATTCGCAGTAAGGAATCCTGTAAACGACTGAGTCCTATTTTGAATTCGCGCAATTGCCTATGATCTCGCCGTGAAGATTCTCAGCGATACGCCTGCTGGCGGTATTAGTCTGGCTAATTTCTCATAGCGTTGATTGGAGAAGAACACGGATCGTTCTCTGCGATAGGCTCGGAGTAGCTCGGGCTTCAGCGGTTACAGGCTTTACGCCCAAGCGCAAGCTCATCGTTACGGCTCTATTTACAACTTAGAAAGTGAGTATTGCCATGCATCATGGCAACCACGGGTTCAGCAGTTCGATGCCTGTGGAGCGAAAATCCTCGACGTTCCGAGTGACCAGAGTCATTCCATGAACAAAAGCTGTCGCCGCAATCAGCGCGTCGCGCTCGGAGCACGGATTCGGAACATGGAGAGCCGCACAGCGTAAGGCCACTGCTGTATCCACTGCCAAAATCCGGTCCGCGAAGGCGGGAAGAACATGCTCCTCCATCCAGGAGCGCAATACGAGGCCTTGTGCCCGGTCGCGCCTCTCGATCAATAGGATTCCGATTTCCAGTTCCAGGATCGAAATCGCGGACAAATACAGCGCCCCGGCATCCAACCGCTTCGCCCATTCGCGGACATGGCGGTCGATCCTGCCCGATTTCGCCTTCCTCAGTTCGGAGATGACATTGGTATCGAGCAGGTACATCAGGAGAGGTTTGCCTCCCGATACAGTTTCCCGGCAAGCTTCGGCGGTTCGAACTCGACGTCTGCGGCCTCTGGCATCGCCAGCAAATCGAGGATACTGCCGCGTTTCTTTGTGATCCGCTGATATTCCTCGATGGTGAGCAGCACATGTGCCGGACGTCCCCGGTCCGTAATAAAGACCGGCCCCCTGCGGGCTGCCTTCTTCGCCTTACTGGCGTCCTGGTTGAATTCTCGGCTCGACAAAGTGGTGATGGCCATGGCTGTCTCCTCCGTGTAGGCACGTACCTACATTATATGCCGATGCGCCCTCTTTACCCGCACTTTCCTCCGTCTGCAAATACTCAAGGAGCTTCTTTATGGAAGGAAAACCCGTTACGAAAGCGGAGCTGCCGATGCGTTTCTCAAAGTATCGTGTGCAGCCCGTCGTTGAAACCACGGCGCCGGATGGATTCGAAAGGAGCTATCAGGCATTTGCGACCCTTGCCGAAGCCGAAGCGGAGATGCGGTCCTTCGAAGAGAGACCCATAGTCGATGGAGCAGAGGGGCAACAGCTTCTCTGGTCAATTTACGGAGTTCGGCAGGACCGGGTGGAGCACATCGCCGATCGCAGCTCCGAAGCCGAGGCGTTTGCGCTTCTCCATGCCGTGACCGGGATACATGATGTGCCGGGACAAACGGAATATGCCGTCCCTGCCTTATGGATTGCCGTCTACAAACAGCGTTTCCAGACCCTTGCCTGGCTCGTCAGCCATCCCACCGAACCCTCAGAAAGCGACATCCTGCGCTCTCTTGCCATCGATCTTGTTCGCGACGAGGAGGATCTTACGGTGATTCCCGTAAGGAGCATTCGTGAATTGGAGCCGGAATAGAGAATCCACGGCCCAAACCAGCTACATACAGGGGGAACCATGTCTACGGAACCGGAGCTGATCTATGCACAGGTCAGCCAGAAATTTATTCACAAGGCAGACCGCATCTTTCGCAACGACGACAGCGGCCTGTTCACCGAATTGCTGCAGAACGCGCGCCGCGCCGGAGCCACGCTCGTCGATGTCGAGATTGAAGAACTCCCTGGAGACGCCCAGACCTCGCGCATCTCCGTGCATGACAATGGCTCAGGCATCCGTGACTTTACGAAATTTCTGATGCTGGGGGAGTCCGGATGGAGCGAGGAAACTCGGAATGACGAGGATCCTGCTGGCATGGGTCTCTATTCGCTGTGCCATTCCGAAGTCATCGTAGAAAGCGGAACCCACAGGGCACGTTTGACGCCGGAGGCGTTTCTCGGCAAGGAGCCGATGCTTCTGTTCTCCGGCGAGACGCCTGTCCATGGAACACGGGTTGAGTTCACACGACCCAGCCGCTCCAGGACCTTGATCGTAGCTTTGGAGACTGCGGCCGAATTCTTCCCGCTTGCAGTCCTGGTCAACGGAAGCGAGATTTCGCGTCATGACTTTCTAGCCGGTGCGCTCCATCGCGAGCAGATCGATGGGATCGAAGTCGGCTTCGCTCTGCGCTTCGAGCACCGCGATTTCTGGGACGGCCCAAACTGGAATTTCCACGGTCTCACGCTGCGGCGCGCGTACGATTCCATCGACGGTCTTGTCGTCGAGGGCGCAGACGCGCCGAAAAAATGGAAACTCCATCTGCGTTTCAATGTTCTCAAGACCCAGGTGGTTCGGCTTCAATTGCCGGAACGCCGCGCCCTCATCGAAGGCGAGATGCTGAACGCATTCCTGCGCAAGGCAAAGGCCGCCGCCTATCGTTTCATCCAGACCCTAGGTCGTCATGTGTTGTCATTTCAAGCCTGGAAAGAAGCAAAAGACCTTGGAGTGCTCCTGCCAGAAGCCAGCCCGCTGCTTCGGACCTGGCATGCTGCCCCTGCCGATGAATACACGGAAGACTTCTTTCGGAGCTCCGCTAAGAAGGTACTGTCCTCGACGGAAACCGCATTCCTGGTCAGCGATGAGATTGCGTACCCGCACACTCTGGAAGCAGCCTTCCAACGCGCCGAGGTTCTGTACGACCGGCTATACATGGAGGACCATGCCTTTTGCGGTTACAGCTGGTACGACGCGCTCCCGCGCCTGGAAGATGCCACCGTTTTCGCCGACGGCATTCCTTTCCACGAATGGCAACGGACCCAAACCGGCCGTCCTCAGACAATGATGATCCAAGCGACGACGAAATGCGCCCAGCGTAGCTTCTTGCTGCGCCTTCCCGTAGACATTCACGTCGAAAGCGACGACGGACTGACCTTCTGCGCGGTGGACAACAGCCCGTGGGACAACGACGGCCTGGACGGCTCCTTCGATGTCGTCGAGTTTCTTCTATGGGCCAGCTTTGAGTATGGCGATGATTATGGCAGCGATAGCCGGGATACCCAGTTGTCGGAGTACCGCGAAGATGTCGAGTGCCGGGTCAATGAATACTTTCGGGGACCGCGCGCGGCGCTGCTCGATCTGCTCGGCGAGGCCGTCTCGTGGCAGGCGCGGCAGTACGTGAAAGAGCTTCGCGTCTGGGAGATTCGCTTTCTCCGGAAGCAGGAAGACGCCTGCTCTTGGGACATCGTGCTTGTCACAAAAGACGAGACCCACGCTCAAAATGGCGACGACGTATCCCAGCCGTAGCCCTCGTCAACGAGATCCTCTTCGCACTCTCCACCACGGTTGAACCAGAAAACCTCACGGAGGCCCGTGATGGTTCGCCCTGTTTATCGCGTCTATATCGAGGTCGTCACCACAGAAGAACTCGCCACCACCCAACGTGTCGAGAATCGACTGCTCCATCTCAGCGGCGGCATCCGGCATAAGAGCTCTGTCGTTCAGCAACGGCGGGCGGCGCAGGAAACATAACTGACTGTTCCGACGCAAGAACTCGGGCTGAGCGTTCCACCATGGCATTCCGATCAAGCCCGCCGGAAGCGACCTATATGTCGGCTCCACAGCGCAGGCGAGTTACTGTCTTCGTCCGGCTGCTGCGATCAGCATCGGGCCGCGATTCGAGATGCCTGCAAGCTTGGCTTCTCGCGCCTACACGGAACCCCTAGTCACGAGCGAGGAAACAATGACCATTCCCAATCAGCGCAACATTCGGACCGACGTCCAAAGCCTAAACGCCATGATGGGGGGCACCCGTTATGAGTCCTTCAGTGATGCCGAACTGGCCTTGCTCAATGAAGGCTTACGCGACCTGTTACAGACCAAACGGGAGGCCCTGGAAATAGCTAATGCCGACCTTGGGAGCAATCCCAAACATCCGTTCACCGAATGGGACTTCGGCATTCCCGAGATTGAACGGATGCTGGTCGAACTCGAACAAGAGCTGTGAGCAACACCTACCGAGAAAGGAGCCTATTGTGAAAATCGACAAAGACGTTCTCGCCGCGCTCAGCGAGGCGGCGATATCAGAGAAAGGCCTGGTGTTGCGCCGGCATCTCGACCGCAGCTTATATGTACGGACGCAGAAAGTGCTCGAAGCTGCGGGAGCAAGATGGAGTCGGCGAGAGCAGGCTCACATCTTCCAGACAGATCCCACAGATTTGCTTGAACAGCTATTGCTCACAGGTGAGATCAGCATACCCAAGGATTTTGGCTTCTTCCCAACCCCGGCACCGCTGGTCGCGCGCCTGATCGAACTAGCAAGGCTCGAACCGTGGATGCTTATCCTCGAACCCAGTGCAGGCCAGGGCGCGATCGCGCGCGAGCTTGCCCGCTTGGCGACCGTCGAATGTTTCGAGATTCTGCCCGAGAACGTTGCCGTACTACGATGCGACGGTTATGCCAGAACAATCTTTGCGCAGGACTTCCTCCTCGCCGAGCCGATATCGCGGTATGACCGCGTGGTGATGAACCCGCCCTTCGCGCACCGGGCGGATGTCCAGCATGTCCTTCATGCACTCCGTTTCCTGAAGCGGGATGGGCTTTTGGTCTCGGTGATGTCGGCGGGGCTTCTCTTCCGCCGCGACACGCTCAGCCGCCAGTTCCGTCACCTGATCGAGCACCGCGGCGGCCTGATCGAATCGAACCCTCCAGAATCCTTCCGTATTGCGGGCACCCTCGTTGAGACCGTCAACGTTGTCATTCCGGCAGACCGCTAGGTCCGCTGCGAATTGTAACTTACCCTTTTCGCTTTAGCTGCCGCGCGCCACCTCCCACCGTCATCTCGCCGCCAGGTTCCTCTCCCGGTCTTATCCACGCGAGCGGAGAACCTCCGCCGCTCGCACTCCCAAAACCCCTAACCAAAGGAGTGAATGAATCCTATGTCCTCTCAAACCCTTGCTGTCGCAAGCGAATATCGCGATTTGCCTGTAGCCCTGCTGCAGGAATCGCCCACCAACCCGCGTCGCCGGTTCGAGGCGCGCGGCCTTGAAGAACTGGCGGCCAGCATCCGCGCTCAGGGTATCCTGCAACCGCTGCTGGTCCGCTCCGTCGACGATGAGAAGTATGAAGTTGTCGCCGGTGCGCGCCGCCTACGCGCCGCCCGCATGGCCGAAAAGCAGTTCGTGCCCACGCGTGTCGTCGCCCTCTCCGATGCCGAAGCCATCGAAGCCCAGGCCATCGAAAACCTCCAGCGCGAAGAGATCCATCCTCTTGAAGAAGCGCTGGCCTACAAAAATATGTTGGAGCTAGAAGGAGGCATCTACACGGTCGCAAGCATTGCCGAGAGGGTGGGGAAATCAGCCACTTATATCGCACAGCGCCTGCGCCTCACCGAGCTGATCGAACCGGTGGCTCAGGCTTTCCTCGACGATCGCCTCGGGGTGGGTCACGCTCTTGAGATCGCCAAGCTCCAACCCTACGAGCAGGAACGGGCCTTTGAAGCCGCATTCAAGACGACCTGGACCGGTGGGAGCACTGCTCAACTATTGGTCCCGGTCCGGGACTTAGCGGCCTGGATCCAGCAGAACATCCTGCTCGAACTCGATTCCGTACCCTTCGACAAAGACGACCCGGCGCTGCTTCCGGCGGCGGGCAGCTGTACGAATTGTCTGAAGCGCACTGGATTCAACACCCTGCTCTTCAGCGACGCCACCAAGGACAGCTGTAGCGATGCGGCTTGCTTCAACAGCAAGATCAGCAGCTACATCGCGCAGCAGGTCGAGGCCAAGCCGAAACTGGTGCAGATCTCGACCGCCTGGAATGCTCCGCAAAGCACCGCGGTGCTGGGGCGCGGCCGGTATGTTGCGCTGCAGCTGGCGAAGAAATCCGCCAAGCGCAAGGAAGTGCTGGCTTTGTTCGAAAAGCCATGCACGCACATGACCGAGGCGATTGTCGCGGAAGGATCGGAGAGGGGGCGTACCGTCAAGGTCTGCGCAGACCCGACCTGCACCATCCACTTCGCAGACCGTCTGCAACCCGATCCGAAAGAGATCGAGAAGCAGAAGGAGCAGCGTCGCAAGGAGCTGCTCAAGCGAAAGGTCGAAGCCACCGTACGGCATCGCACGCTGGCGGAGATTCTCAAGAAGGTCGGGGCTCCTCTCGATCGCGCCGATCTCGTGATGGTCCTTGAGATTCTCCTCGATCGCTCCGACCCGGTTCGGCGCGAAACACTGGCGCGGCGCTACAAGATCGCGCCGTCGCAGTTGGGCACATCCGACAAGGTGAGGAAGGAACTCACCTATCTGATGCGGAAGATGGACGAGACCGGCCTATCGAAGCTCTTAATCGAATGGGTCCTGCTCCCGGACGTTGAAAATGTTTCGAGTCTCGGAACGGAATATCTCTCTCAGGCTGCGAAGCATCATCGCATCGACATGATCAGAGTCCGGAAAGCAGTAGAGGAGGAGCTTTCCGCGAAACAGGTCAAATCAGCTGCAAAACAGAAGAAGGCCACCGAAGCAACCACGGCAAGCAAGAAGAAACAGAGTCCGCCCCGAAAGGTGGCGACTCCGAAGAAAGCGGCCTGATCCAACGCAACTCACTCTGTGGCGGCGCCTCTTCTGGGCCGCCCGCTCTTTGTATGGAGAAGATCACGGAGGGTAGACCAAGAGAGAAATGAGGTTGTTGAAGCTGTCCAGAGTCCAAAGGATTTTGGGAGGAAGCCCGATATGATGACCGCGGAGGGGTGCTGGATTGTCAGATCTCTGGGATCACTCCATAACGAACGGTGCGAAGACCGAATGACTCTCTAGCCTGTATTTCTCCAACTTCAATGGCGACAACAGGATCGATTTGCCTGAGTATTCATCCTAAGAAACCAGTTATTCTTCGCCTCAAACGCGCCTTCGCTGCAAAACATTGGAATGTCGCTGTCGTCTCTGGGAAGTTTGCAGCAGGAGACGAAGCGGCGCATGAGACACCTGCTGATAGTCCTAACTCTCATCGTGACGATGCCATCGGCGCTGATGGCGTCGGAAGTGCAGACCGCGGCACTAGAGGCTGCGATGGAGGCGGAACGCGCAAACCATCCGGAAGAGGCAATTCGCAAAGTTGAAACGTTGTTGGCCGGCCACACCCTTGGCAGCAGTGACATTGTTACAGCGTGGGACATCCTCGGGCTGTCCTATGCGGACGAGGGGCGATTGGATGAGGCCCGTGGAGCCTATGAGAAAGCCATTGCTAGTTTCAACGCCATTCCCGAAGCATCTTCCAGACCCAACGACCTTGGAGACCTGTTATCCAATTTGGGAGATCTGTACAGCCAGATGGACCGGTTTGACACAGCACTGCACCTCCACTTGAAAGCTCTATCCTTGTATCAACAAGCCAATAATTTCGCCGGGATTGCAAGATCCTATGCCTGTCTAACCGGAATAGAGTTGAGTCAGAAGCACACTCGGAAAGCGAAGAAATACATGGCGGGCGGCTATGCCGTTTTGCCCAGGGCAGTGGGTATGGACAGCGACGACCGCGCGACGTTTTATATGGTTCGCGGATGGGAACTCGAGAAAGAAAAGGACTATCGAGGAGAACTTTCGTCGTACACGATTGCCTTGGATCTTTGGCGAGACCGGCACGGAGACGATTATGGCATGTCAGGGTGGGCTCATATGCTCCTGGGTAAAGCCTACGTCGATATGAACGAGATCTCCAAAGCTGAAAATGAAATGCAAAGGGAGCTCCCAATCGTGAAGAATGCTTTCGGAGAACACAGCGTGCGGTATCTCACCGCAGAACTGGCATATTCTCGTGTGCTTGCTCGGAAGGGGTCACGGGAAGCGGCAGATAGCCTCAGGCATACTGCCGAGACAGAGATCAGCACACTGTTCAGCAAACAATGCTCTGCGTGTGTCATTAGTGCGGATGCCCTGCGATGATCTTCTTATGCTGTTAGAGCGTCAAGGCAATTCGCTAAGCCTTTCCAAGTTCAACAAGCTTTTGCCGACCCGCCTTACTCATTCTCAATCTCTGTCCATCTTTAAGCACAATAGAGCTGTCCGCGTGGCCTTCTCGGTATATCTCACGCACCTGATCAAGATTGACAATTGAGGATCGGTGAATGCGGATGAATTGCCGGGGATCGAGCTTCCCGCTAAGATCACCAATTGACTCGCGCAACATATACCTGCGTCCATTGACATGCAAGCAGGTGTAATAGTCGGCGGCCTCGATCCAGTCAATATTCTCGGCCGATACCAGAATCTCCTTCTCACCGTCCCGCACAAGGAAGCGCGATGCGTAAGGTTTCGACTCCGAAACTGAACCGCGCAGCCCATTGAGCACGGCTGTGAGTTGCTCCTGCGTCAGCAGGGCGATCCTGGCCATAATCTTTTCCCGAACACGCTTGAGCGCTGTTGCCAGCCTCTCGGCGTCCACGGGTTTTGTCAGATAGTCCACCGCATGAACGTCGAACGCACGCACCGCGTGCTCCTGATATGCAGTCACGAAAACAGTAGGGGGAAGATGTTGCAATCCCACTCGCTCCAGAACATCGAAACCGTCGATATTGGGCATCTGCACATCGAGAAACAGCAGGTCCGCAGATGTGGACTGCAAGCAGGAAATGGCCTCTCGACCGTTCTGGCATTTCGCAATGATCTGAATGTCCTCGTGCTCGGCGAGCAGCGCAACGAGGAGATCACGCGCCAGAGGCTCATCATCGACAATGACGGTCCGAAGTGTCATACCATGGCTCGCTCATAGGGAATTTGTACGGTCACCTCGTAGCCTCCGCTATCAGGGGCAACCGCATGAAATTCGAAGGCATTCGGGTAGAAATAAGCGAGCCGCTCTCGTATGTTCTGCATGCCGATGCCTTGTCCCTGCGTACCGGAACCAATCGGACCGCGACCGTTATCCTTGACTTCCATCCAGAGCATGTCTCCTACTCGTTTGACATGAGTTTCTATTGAGCCGCCCGCCTCCAAAGGCGCTATCCCATGCGTAATGGCGTTTTCAACCAGAGGTTGCAGCACGAAGCATGGCACAAGCCCGTCCAATGCCTCGGGGGTAATATCGATTTTCACGTCCAAACGTCCCGCAAACCGAACCTGCTGAATCGCTAAATAGCATTCAACGATTCGCAGCTCTTCCCCAAAAGGTACTTTCTCCGGAGATTTGCGCTGAAGCGTAGTTCGTAGAATGGTGTTGAGATCGGTCATGGTCTTGATCGCTTCTTTATTTCTTCCCTGAACCATCAGACTCGTAATCGCATTCAGCGTATTGAAGAGGAAGTGAGGTTCCATCTGCATTTGCAGTCTCTGGAGTTGTGCATGTGTAAGTTGTCTTTCGATTTCCAGCTTCTGAACGATCGCCTGTTGTGTTTGCATACGGGAATGGAGGAACGCACATACGCAGCTTATAAATCCGTAGAGGACAAGTTCCACCCCGAAGCGTTCCAGGTTCTCCACGGAGAACCTGGCCATTCGAAGGCCCCATACAGACCAATACGACGAGGCAAACCAGACGATGTGCTGAAGTAGAGCTAAATGCGCAAACGCAAGAATACACGAGGCTCCAAGATGAGCCATCACGGTCAGTCCAGAAGGCTTGAACGCCACTGCCCATCGGTCCGCGAGTGTCCACAGAACCAACGTCACAACAACCCACCATACCCAATACACGCCGCCATAGAGAAGAGAGGGAGCGAAGGGGGCATGCAAATGGTGAAACTCCAGATTGCGATTGCAATCTCTTGCAATTACAACTGCCAGAATTCCGGCAATCAGTGAGACTGCGGCGAGTCCGACACCTGGCCGTATGGGAAGGATTCTTGCGTTGGCCATTCCTTCGCTCATCGCTTTTCCTTTCTAACTATGGCAAGATTCTAATCTTGCCTTGTGCCCGGTGTATTCAGAACGCAAACCGCATCCCCAGTTCAACGCGCCGCGCTGTCTGAGCAGCAACAGACTGGCCTACCGTTGACGAAGACAAAACTGTATTTACGGAAGTGACATTCGTATGATTCAGCAGATTGGCGCTGCGTGCGTTGAAGGTTAACGTTCGGGGATGTTCCTTGTTTTTCGGATTGAGCGTGAAAACTTGGCTCAGATTTATATCGAGATGAACCACGCCCGGCATTGTTCCAAGATTGGCCGGAATGTTCCCGTTGACTGTGTTCGTTGTCAACAGACCGAACCGAGTGCTGTAAACACCGGACCCGGGAGCAGACGCATATGAGGGGCGATCCGTGAAATTCCCGTCACCGTTGTTATCGGTGCCCGTAGTGATGTTATAAGGTAGGCCACTGCCAGCATCAAATTGGGTTGTCGCTACGATTCGGTAAGGAAGGTTGAGATTGCCGAAAAGAGTGAAACTATTCTTTCTCTCCCAATAAATTCGCGCAGACTCGCCTTTGTTGGAATAACTGGACTGTGGAGTCAAATTCGCCAGAGTGTCGGTCTTGAGATTCATGTGCGTATAGCTCGCTGATAAGCCAAACCACTTGTAACTGTGCTGATCGAGGCTGAACGAAACCACATTACCTGCCCCATGACCGGAATTTTGATACTCAATCAAATTCTCGTCAGGGGCAATCGGACGCGGTGCAAGTAGAGCCGCCGTGGGATCTGGAGCAACACCAACATTGCTGGCGACCAGAGGAGCATTGATGTTCACCGTGCGGACCATACTCCAGTACGAAGCCCAATAAAAATTGGCTCTGGCATGCCAGTGATGAGCGAATTCATGCTCAGCGTTGACATAGACTCTAAATGTCATATCTTGAACAGGCCTTGGCGGAAATAGGTTGATTGTAGCTACCTGAACGGATCCCGGAACCGGGGTAAGGGGAGCGCTATAACCTGGTGAATACACGGTGGTTTGCCTCTGCAATATCCCATTCAGTCGATGGATATCAGTTGCGTAGCTTTGGTCAAAAGTTCCATTGAAGAGTCCTGCACGGGCGTGAAACACCCACGTTTCCTTTTTGTCGGGTGACCATGCCAGACCCATCCTTGGATTAAAGTTGGCAAAGATTCCCGGTGTCGTCTGTAGCTGGTAGCGAAATCCAGTTGTGAGAGACAAGTGCCCGGTGAGCTTAAAGGTGTCATCCGCCCAAAGAGCGACTTGCCATATTGTCAGTGGAACCAGCGGCGTTCCTGTGGTGACCTGATAGGTCGTCGGTGACCCTCCGAAGATATTGAGTAGGGCTCGCCGGTACTGCTCAAGAGCACTGATGGTCGTTGTCTGGCCGGTTGGATTGTTGTTGGCGTCGAGCAAAGGAGCGCTCCCCCCGCCGAACACGTATGCGCCATTGAATGTGTTGGGGTCATAGTCATGTACGAAGATGCCGAGCGACTGTACACCGAACGCTACCGTGTGCTTCCCATGCGCAATGGTCGTATCATCGTCAGCTTCGAGATCGCGTTCCCGGTTGTTCAGGTTTTGGCTCGTGGCGCCTCCTCCCAGGAAATATCCGGCGACCTGCACGGAAGGAGCATTTGACAGAGGTGTTTGCGCTGTTCGTTTCCAGCTATATCCGATGCGAGTTTCGTGCAGGATATTCGGGCTGATTGTCCGCGTGTTATGGAATCGCAGGTCGTATTCGCTGACCAGGCTCGAATATCCGGCATTAGCGAGTGTGAGGCCACCGACGCCTTGATTGCCTGCATTGTTTACATTCGCCGAGAACGAAAGACTGGCGACATTACTCGGCGTCACCTGCCAGTCTGCGCGCGTCGACGCAATCCAGAGCCTCTGCGGAGCCGAAACCGTCTGCTGGCTCGGAATGCCGTTTCCATTTGGCCCCAGGCCACCGTTTGCATCGAGCGTGACTGCATTCACCACATTGAATTCGTCGATGTTTCGTTTTTCGAGTGCCAGCGCAAAGCCGCTCTTCTTTGAAATGATAGGGCCACTCAGTTCAAAGCCGTATCGTTGCCTACCTGCAGGCGTGGCGGTAACGGAAAACGGGTTGGTGGCATTGAAGATACCATCGCTATCCGTGAAGAAGACTGCACCGTGGAATGCGTCGGCTCCCGGCTTTGTTGTAATTTCGATGACCCCACCTCCGAAAGGAGGCCGCCGATACTTGGCCGAGAAGAGATCGGGGTTGATACGAATCGATGCGATCGAACTCTTCGGAGGAAGGGCGCTTGGGCTCTGGAAACCATCCACCATAATGATCGCCTGAGTTGGATCGCCGCCAGCTTGGACAGCGAGCGTTTGAAGCTGACGGAGGAAATCATCGGGGTCATCGGCAAGCGTCTGCACAGCCTTTGTGTTCAGGGTCGTTGTGTCACCGCCACTGTCGACGTCTGAATCTCCGTTCACCTGAACATCTGACTGAACGGCTGCAAGGGCGAGTTGCAAATTGACATGAACGGTCCCTCCCTGGTGAGCACGTGCCGAGACTGTTCCTGTCGCAAACCCATCAGCTTGTACCGTGAGAGTGGTTGAGGTAGCGGAAATGCACGGTAGTAGGTAGTGACCTGTTGCGTCCGTGGTTGCCGTTTCTCTATCGCTGGTACGCACTTGCGCTCCGGGAATCACAGCTCCCGTCGGGTCGGTGATGGTCCCATCAATGCGAATGCCATCGAGACAACTCTGCTGGGCATGCGCCAGGGACGCAACTAGCCCACTCGTCAAGATCAGTCTGCATGTCCAAGTCCTGCCCATGAACCGATTCGTCTCCTGGTCTCAAAATTCCAGAGGCCAGAGCGAAGCGCGATGTTTTTGCAGGATAGGTGCGTTTCTATCCGAGAATGTTCATTATTTTCCATCGAGTAATACGTCGGGGGAGTTAGATGAGGCCAGAAGAGCACAATGATAAGCGGGCAAATCTTGTGGAGGCTTATGCCTTTTTCTCCTGATCCCTTGTGTCGACGCTTGACAGTCTTAGGTGTTGGCTGGCTGCGCCTCTCGATAAAGCATCGGAAATCACAACATACGACGCCGTTTCCACCGAGCTAGGAATGGATACTCTCGTTCAACTTCTGGCGGCCAGCCCTGCTCATTCTCAGCCGTTGCCCATCGACGAGAAAAACTGTTCCTTCGTCCGGACCCTCGCGGTGGATCTCGCGGACGTAATTGAGATTCACGATTGCAGAACGATGGACGCGTACAAAGGTCGTCGGATCGAGCTTCCGTCCGAGTTCCGAAATGGTTTCTCGCAGCATGAAGGTGCGGCCCTTCACATGCAGGCTGCTGTAGTAGTCAGCCGCCTCAATCCATTCGATCGACTCCGCAGGCACCAGCACGTCCTTTACGCCATTCCTGACCAGAAAGCGTGAGACGTAAGCGTCGGGCCGCTTCGCGGAGTCTTGCAGTCCGGTCAGGGCCGCCGCAAACTGTGCCTGGGTCAACAGTGCTGTTTTTGCCGCAAGTTTTTCTCGGACCCTCGCCATGGCTATCTTGAGGCGTTCTGGGTGAACAGGCTTCGTCAGATAATCAATGGCCTGAACCTCGAAAGCGCGGACCGCATGCTCTTGATACGCCGTCACGAAGACTGTGGGAGGAAGATGAAGCATGCCAACCTCCTGCACAATCTCGAGCCCGTTCATCTCAGGCATCTGAATATCAAGAAAGAGCAGGTCGACGGGTTGCGATTGAAGGTAGGCCACAGCCTCTACACCGTTCCCGCACTCTGCGACGATCTGCACGTCTTCTTCATCGGCCAGCAGCAGCTTCAACCGCTCACTGGCCAAAGGTTCATCCTCGGCAATTACGGTACGCAGGGTCATACACCGGCCTTCTCGAATGGAATCTCAATGGTGACTACATAGCCCCCGGCCTCCGGAGCGACCGCTGAGAACTTGTGCATCTCCGGATAGAAATAGGCCAACCGTTCGCGGGTATTGCGTATGCCGATGCCGTGTCCGTTGCTGGCGTGGCCCGGGCCGGCGCCGTTGTCTCGCACCTGCATCCAGAGTCGATTGCCGATTCGCTTGACTGATGTTTCGACTGTACCGCCTCGCCCCATGGGAGCAATTCCATGATGGATCGCGTTTTCGACCAGAGGCTGCAGCAGGAAACACGGCACAAGACCCTCCAGGGCCTCCGGTGTCGCCTCGATCTTGAGTTGAAGCCGGTGAGCGAAGCGCACCTTCTGGATCGCGAGATAGCTTTCAACCGTGCGCAACTCGTCGACGAACGGAATCTTAACGGGAGTTCTGTGCCGCAAGGTGCTCCGAAGAATGGTGTCGAGATGCCCAAGAGCCTCGGAAGCTTCCTTGTTCCGGCCAAGGTCGACTAGGGAATTAATCGCGTTCAAAGTATTGAAGAGGAAATGAGGCTCCATCTGCGTCTGAAGAGCCTTCAGCTGCGCTTCGGATAGTTGTTTTTCAAGCTCCAGTTTGAGCAGCGCATCCCTCTGTCGTTGCTCCTGAAGATGCAGGAAGCCGGAAAAGCCAAAGAGAAAGCCATAAATGATCAGGTCTTCTCCAAAGCTGCTCAGGGTGATGTAACCGGTGATCGGATGCGTGAGTACCCACTGGCTCCAATGCAGCCCGCCGCGCCACGTGGCCTGCACAATAAGCAGATGGACAAAACTGACTCCGCTGCCGATCAACAGCTGTAGAAGTATCGACAGCGGGGAAAACTTTAGGAAATTCGGCGCTTTCTGCGCGACGACCCGCATTCCAAAGGCAACGAGGCCCCACCATAGCCATTTGGTCAGGCCATAGGCGATGGAAGAGGCGGACGGCACCAGCGGCATAGACACACCGTTAGCGGTGAGGAAGATGTGGCAGCCGTAGGAAGAAATTGTTGCCAAGACCATCGAAACCAGCAGCATGGCAATAGCTCCACGGGCATGCAGGCCAGAGGAGCCTCGCTTCCGTCCGGTATGTTCACCAATCAGCGAGTCGGTAGGTTTCATAGATTCATCGCCTCTAGCTGTCTGATACGTCTGCCGGTATTGGTCCTTCCTCTTTGACGATAGTTTAGAGCCGCTGCTACTCAAAAATTGAAGCGTACCCCCAGTTCGACGCGGCGGGCTGCCTCGGCCGACAGGCGCTGCCCCAATGTTCCCGACGACAGAACCGTGTTTACTGCGGTGACATCGGTGTGGTTGAGCAGGTTCGCACTACGCGCATTGAAGTCCAGTGTGCGCGGATGATTCTTATCTTTCGGATTGAGAGCGAAGGAACGCTTTAGATTCATATCCAGATGCACGATCGCAGGCATAGTTCCCAGATTGCGCGGAACATTGCCGTTGACCGTGTTGATGGACAGCAAGCCGAATCGGGTGCTGTAGACGCCCTGGCCAATAACAGAAGCGTTGGTGGGCCGGTCATTAAAGCTGCCGTCACCGTTGTTGTCGGTCCCTGAGGTGATGTTATAGGGATGACCGGCAGCCGCATCGAACTGACCTGAAAGCTCGAGCGCAAATGGGAGATTGAGGTTTCCAATTGCGCCGACGCGGTGCGGACTCAGCCAGTCGGCGCGTGCAGACTCTCCTTGATCGCTGTAGCTCGATTGAGGGCTCGGAACGCCATTGCCTCCATCCGACTTGAAGTGGTAATGCACATACCAGGCGGAAAAGCCAAAACGTTTGTAACTATGCTGGCTCATTGAAAACCACATGGACTGGCCACCGAGATGCCCTGAATTCTGATATTGCAGGATGTTCTCATCGGGTGTGATAGGCCGTGGGGCGCGCAGCGCCGAGGTCGGATCGACAGAGCATTCCATGCAGTTCGTAATCATAGGAGCATTAATATTCCGGATGCGAACGGTGTTCGAATCCTGGCCCCAGTAAAAACCCAGCGCCGCATGCCAGTGATGGTCGAAATCGTGGTCCACGCTGGCGTTTGCGGCAAAGGTCAACACCTGCATGAGTGAAGAGCGCGGGAATTGATTCACGGTGTTGATCTCGACCGAGCCGGCGACAGGGCTAAGGGGACTGTCGTAGTCGGGGGAGTAGACAGTCGTCTGTCGCTGCCGGATGCCATTCAGTCGATAGACCTCGGTCGCATAGCTTGGACTGAGCACATGACTGAACAGTCCGGCCCGCAAATGAAAAACCCATGTCTCCTTCTTATCGGCAGCCCATCCGAGACCGACACGAGGCCCAAAATTGGCAAAGTTGCTAGGCGTTGTCTGGAAGGAATAGCGTAGTCCGGCAGAAAGGGTCAGCCGCGGCGCCAGCTTTACCTCGTCCTGTGCGTACCATCCCAATTGCCACTGGGTGAGAGGAACCACCGGCGTTCCGCTAGTAACTTGGTAGGTTGTCGGTGTGCCGCCCGGCAGATGCAGCAACGCGCGACGATACTGGTTGATGGGAGTAAGGGTTTCCGTCTCGCCGGTCGGGTTGTTGTTTACATCGAGGACAGGTCCACTCCCCCCGCCGAACACGTAAGCGCCATTGAAGGTGTTGGGATCATAGTCGTGGATGAAGATGCCCAGCGCCTGTAGGCCGACCTTCAATTCGTGCTTGCCGTGGGTAAACGTCAGATCGTCATCGATTTCAAGGTCGCGTTCCCGGCTGTTCAGGTAACCCGCCGTTGAACCGCCGCCCGTGAAAAAGCCTGCGACTTGAAGCGACGGAGTGGTTGATTGAGGGGTCTGTTCCGTGCGTTTCCATGTATATCCGATGCGAGTCTGATGGAGAGCATTGGCACTCAGCGTCTGCGTATTGGTCAGCCGCAGATCGTACTCACTCACCAGGCTGGAATAGCCTGCTTCGGCAAGCGTAAGACCGCCCACTCCCTGGCCTGAGAGGTTGTTGACATTGGAGGAAAATGAAAGCGCTGCGACATCCTTTGGCGTGACCTGCCAATCCACACGCCCAGACGCGATCCAAAGTCTCTGCGGAGCGGGAATGGATTGCTGCAGGGGCGTGAGATTGCCGTTGGCATCGAGAGTCTTCGCGTTAACGACGTTGAATTCATCGATGTCCCTCTTTTCAAGTGCCAGGGCAAAGCCGCTCTTCTTCGAGAGGATGGGACCTGTAAGTTCGAATCCGTATCGCTGCTTGCCGGCAGGAGTTGCCGTTACCGAAAATGGATCGTTCGCGTTGAAGATGCTGTTGCTATCGGTGAAGAACAGCGCGCCATGCAGGTTGTCTGCCCCGGGTTTCGTCAGGATCTCGATTTGGGCCCCACCGAAAGGAGGAAATTGATATTCGGCTGAAAACAGATCGGGTGCAACGCGAATCGAGGCAATAGAACCCTTGGGAGGGAGTGCGCTCCCGTTTTGAAATCCATCGACCCGGATCATGGCGGAACCCGGATCTCCACCGGAAATCGAAGCCAAAGCCTGCAATTCCCGGAGGAAGTCATCCGGATCGTCCGCGAGTTGCTGCACCTGTTGAGTGTTCAAGGCGATTGTTCCCATTCCGTGTCCGCCATCTACAGCAGTCGCATCCTCTTGTGCCTGCACATCTGTTTCGACGGATGCAACCGCCAGTTGCAGATTGATCTGGGCAATTCCACCCAATGGACGTTCGAGGGGAGCTGAGCCGGGGGCAAAACCATCTGCCTGTGCGGTGATCGTAGTTGATGTTGCCCGAACGCATGGCAGCACGTAATGTCCGTTAGCATCTGTCATGGAACTCTCACCGCCGTTCTCCCGCACTCGAACGCCGGGAATGACGGCACCTGTGGGATCGGTGATAGTCCCTTCAATACGGATACCGTTGGCGCACTGGCCCTGCGCCAACGATAAGGTCATATTCAGCATTCCTCCGACAACCGCCAGAACCTGCAACTTTGCCCACATGCGTAGTTTCGACCTCCAACTAAGGGCAACTTTCTCAGAAGAAGAGGCATGAGCGTGTTTCCTTGCAGCCGTTAGACGCAAAATGCAGAGAATCGACCTGAGGTTCAGGGAGAGATGGGCATCCCTATGGACATCTGATGGACGGCTAGACGGCGGCTTGACTGCTGAGGGGTAACCTGCAAACCGCGTTTCCAGCCGATTCGCGAACGCTTCGCAAGCAAAACAGATAGGCATTTCCCGACAACAATTGAGCGATGAGCAAACTTCGGTCCGCGCATTGGCACCTATTCCGATTGGCATAACAGCCCGTTTCTTATCTTCGGCTGCCATCCTCCTGGGTGCCTGCGAATCAACGCGTTAGGGTCGAAATCTGTGGTTCGTAATCGGAAACCAAGGATGCTCAGTTGTCATTGCGCGCTTTGACAGCGAAAGCTCGCAAGAAATGGTGTTGCGTAAAAGCATCAAATGGTCGACAGCCTTTCCGCAACAGGCAATACGCCGCGAGCAACCCCCTGCTAAGTCCTAATGATTTCAATCATCTCCATCATTTTCTCGGAGGAGGTTTCCGTCGTCAGAAACCAAACATGAGAAACTCTGGACTTCTCAGGCACATAGGGATAAATAATTCGCACCGGGCAATCAGCAAATCGATGCGCGACTTTCCAGGGTATTGCAAGCGAGGCGACTGCCGGTTTCGAAAGCAATTCATCATGACGCATGAAGAAGAACTCGCCAGAATCCACGCCCCAGTCCTCAGCATCGGTCGATACATCTTTGAAACCCGTCGGCTCCCAAGAGTCGGGCAATCATGGAAAGTAGATGCCGAAGTCGTCGTTCCAGGTGGTTCTCAGGGCACAGCACCATCCCTGCTTGAGTTTTCCTTTGATGTCGTCATTGACTCCAGACTGCTAACAACTGCCAACGCCCTTGCACGCAGTATGCAGTCCACAGGCGTGCCCACATGGCTTCGAAGTGTCGGTTCGATTGCAATCGGCATCAAAGGATCTGCCCCGCAGACGTTCCGAACAAATATCGACGATCTTCGGATGCTGGTCAAACGTCTGGATCATATGTTCGACGAGGGCCGTTCGAAGCCTGACGAGAAGTGGGTGCTCGCTTATCTCAGCCTTTATTGGGCTCCCCTCCTTCCAGCAAAAAAATCCAAGGACTATTACTTAGGGGAGGTACATGGGCTGCGCATAGCGCTGGACTTCTTCGATACGAGGTATCCCAAGCTCAGCGATGGAGATGAACGCATCCTTATGGGAATCGTTTTTATCGCATTGGCCGGAGTCGGCGCTGAGCGCTACCTCGACCATACCCCGCGACTGGGTAATGATCGATTCGCAGAAATATCGTCAACGATTCCAAGCAGCATCTGCAGCCATCGGCCGATGCCTTTTGAAATTGATACCGAGGAAGTCGCAAGCCTGGCAGAGATCGACAGAACGGATTCCGATAGCGAAGGCGAGGATTCTATCGCCACTCGCTCGGAATTTGAGAAAGCGGTCGGCTACTACATTGGACCAGATCAGAGCCCTGACTTTTACGATGGTCTTCTCCATGGCTTGTATCTAAGCCTGCAGGTCGTAATGGTGTTTCACGACACCATTCTCTCCAATCCCGATTCCACGATGCAAATTTGGGAGGAGACTCTTCTCCGCTTCTGCGGCATCGCGGCAAGGCACAGATTGTCTTGTTCCTAAATGGACAAGTATCGGATCGCGCGAACTTAGCTGTGAGAGGCCGTGGCTTTCTGCAGAGATCCGGCAAGCTAGTCGCGCCACCGGTGCCGCAGCGCGCTCACAAGCGCATCCTCATCTATGACGGCATGCCGGTTCTCCCAACATACGAGACTCTGAATTCCTCTGGCACTCGTAAACGCCACGATGAGTTGCTGGAAATCTTGCCCCGGCTGAGCGGACGTTTTCTCTGTTCTTCTGAGAAAACCGATCTACCTGCCTCATTCTGTTCTGTAATATCGAGCAGCTGAGCCTTCCCTCAAAATCACCCAGGAACCTCCCTTTGCCCTTCCCCGGCGTTCCGGTTGGAAAACGCGGGCGCTGGAGTTTTTGCCGCGAGAAAGGGATTGTGACAACCTGCCTTACCGGGAAGACGTTGAACCAACCCTTTCCCTTGAAACCGGCCGTGAGATGGTTGGAGCGTATCTCGCAGTTCTCGCATGAGTACATCGCATACAAGATCGCCAAATTTGTCCGGCACACCTTTAAGGTCGAAACCATTCAGGAATTTGGAATCAATCATCCTGCGCCGATTGTTCGTGAATTGCGCCAGCAAGCTTCCAAGAAGAAGTCCGACAGCGATTCCACCACTTATTCGGACAGCCCCTTTTCCGGATCAGACAACGATCTCGTGTGAATTCTCGTTCCAGCACAAACTTCTTAAACAATCAAGAATCATGGCATTTTTGTTGCGTATTCGCACCGAACTCATGAAAAAGCTAGGCAAATCTTTGATTTTGCCCAGTAATCGTGAAGGCCTTACAAATACAAGACTTTTGCAACCGAAAGGTGCATTTGCTGCGGATACGCAACAGCACTTTCGAATCGGTCAGACTTTGCGTCTTCGATCTCTAGTCTCCGGCCAGCGCGGACTCGCGCTGCAAAGGAGAATTCGCAATGTCGAAGATCGTTCGCAATTTTGCTCTCACCCTCACCTTGGCAGTCCTTGCATTCCCGGTCGGCCAAGCCGTAGCACAATCCAGCACCCCATCGCCCTCTACGGGCTCGTCCACAAGCAGCAGCGGCTCCTCGACCGATCCAGGATCCGGGGTCGTAACTGGCACCGATCCTGAACCTGATTACATCGGGATCGTTCTTGCTCTAATTGGTTTGGCATAGAATCAATCCATGTCAGCGCATTAAAGGGCGAGGCCGCCCGCCGGAGGGCAACCGGTGACTCCAACTCAACTCGAGCTTGTCCTCTGGCTGGCCGGCTTCCTCGGCCACTCCACATTGTTGTTTGTGCTTGTCAGACGGCGGCGGGTCAAAATGTTTCCGCTGTTCACCGCGCTCATCATCTTCAACTTGATCAAATCAGCCATCTTGTTCTTTGTGCATCGCCATACGAACAAAGATCAGTATCTTGTTGTGTATTTCTGGTTTGCACAGGTCGATTACCTGCTGCAGCTCGCTGTGGTTTCCGAAATCGCCTGGCACGTCTTTTGTCCCACGGGGACGTGGGCGCCTGATACGCGAAAGGGAGCCTTTGCGCTTGTCATTGCGAGCTTTGTCTTTGCCAGCGTGCTGGCTGTCACGCCGATTCCGCCCGAGCAGAAATTTCTCAAATTTCTGCTCGATCGCGAAAACGTGTTTTCTTCAGCCGTGGTGTGCGAATTGTTCGTAGGTATGATCGTGCTTTCGGTCACAGCGAATCTGCCTTGGAAGACCCATGCGGCCAGAATCGCGCAAGGCCTCGGTTTCTATTCCCTGATCGGCTTATTGACCGAATCGGGTCACAACGTCACCGGGATGAAACGCAGCGCCGCGCTGTCTCACGAACTGACCATGCTTCGGGAAATTACCTACCTGATCTGCTTAGGATATTGGATTGTCACACTATGGGCCAACGCTCCTGCTCCGCTTGAACTCTCCCCAGAAATGCGACAGTTGCTCTTTACGGTCCAGAGAATTCTGGACTACGATCTTCGAAGGCGTCGGCTGCTCAGGAAATGATCACAATTCGCGTTCTGTATTTTTTTATCGCGCTTGCTGTCTTGCTTGTGGTTCTATTCGTGACCGGAGGAATCTACTATCTCCGCGCGCGTCGTCGAAAAAAGTATCCATACGGCCGCTGGGAAGACATTCTGAAACGGCTGACCATCGTCGACCACGACTGTATCGAGCTCATCGCTCGCGACTTCGAAGACAACTCCGCAGAGAGAGAAGCTGGTCTCGACCGTTCAGAAATTTGCGAGATGCTGGATGGAATGAAAGGTCTGGAGGAACTGGAAAGGAACTGCGACGTGCTCGTCGATCTTGTGTTCTATGTTCAGCAGTGGTATCCAGAAGCTTTAGTCATCACCGAACAGATGCGCCAGAGCGCGCGCGAAATTCGATGGCATATAGAGGAGCTGAAGGGAGCACAGAAAACAGGCCGGTTCGACGAATGGTTCCCCGATTATGCGCAGAGGATCGTCGCCAAATACTATCGAATGACCAAGCAGGTGCTCACCTTATATGAGCAAGGCGGTTTTCCAGGAGCTGCCGAACTGCAACGGGCCCTTTAGGTTCTTGTGTATCCCTTCAGGCACAGAGGCTACGTCGGGTGATGGTCCACGAAACGGTTCCAAGGACCTCAACATCCTTCCGGTATCTCCAGCGTCTTTCTCCTTCCTCCTGAGAAACAGGAGAGAGCATATGTGGGACTAGCCGCAGCCATTCCTCTCGTCTGTCCAGCTCACAGAATCCGCAATGATACCCACGCCGCGTGAACAGAAAATAGATGGGACGATCAAACTGGTTCGTCCACTGTTTTCTCTTGGCGATGGCTCTGCGTTGCGTATCGATAAGAACACTCGACCCAGGATGAATCATCGGCTCCATCGTGTGATCCTTGAGACCGATGACTCCCCGTCGAAAATGCGGCGGCAGAATTCCCTGGTCATGAGGCAGCAATATGGTCTCATCAGGAGTTGGATCGGTGGCAAGTTTATCCGGAAGCCAGATCTTCGCATGCTCTTCCATTGGGCCCTGAGCCAGAAGCATCGTTACGTTTGAACTGGCGACTTGTTCAAAATAGGCTGCGCTTTCACTGGTTCCGGGACAGAGAGCAAGCATCTGTTCGATGCTGAGATTGTAGATATAAGCAAGAACGATCAGCTTCGTTGCCGACAATCCGCGGTTCTCATTTTCAATTCGATCCAGCCAACTGTGGGATATCCTGTAGCCGGAGTGGCCCCACTGTTCCGCGAGCTTGTAGCTTCGCTCTTCCACCTGCCGGAGTGTCAGCCCCATACGATTTCGAGCTACACGAAGTTGCTCACCGATACCCACCATGCCTGTCCTCCTCGATGCTTGCGAAGCCCTGTAAAGAACCTTCTCCGCTCTCCACAGACTCGACGCTCTTCGAGTCTTAACCAGCCGCAGAGATTGCCAAGACCGGTCGAGCGCAGCAACCAGGCAAAAACCCGTACAGCTTGCTGCTAGCGGCCGAAATCGAACCGGAGTCGCCAAACTCTATATATCGTTCTGGACGTGGCATCGGAACAGCTATTTTCGGCTGATACTGTCTCGGAGACAGAAATGACGGTCGCACACAGCATGACACCTGCCAGACGGCAGGACAATAGAAAGAGAGACGCAAAAGGCGACATAAGAAGCCCCGCAACCCTATGTAGGAAGGAAGGATAACGACTTCGAGTGAAGCAGCGGTAAAATCGGGCGCGACGATAGGTTCCAAAAACAGGATCGGCTTGCGATCCCACCAAGCTTCTAAGTAACAGAATACAAATTATTTATCCAGTATCATCGCCGCCCGGATATCCGTCTTGGAAAAATCATTTCCTTTGAAAAGGAGCGGAAGGTTCCGTGTTTTTGCGAGGGCATAGGCGGCGCAATCAATGATGTTAAGTTGTGCAGGGTGCCCTCGCCCTTTCCCAAATTTGCTATAAGCCTCGTATGCGTCGCTGGCGAGCTGCCCGTCGAATGGTTCGACGACGAATCCTGCCCGGTCCATCAAGGTGTCAAATGTCACGATCGCGTCTGGTCCGAGACGCGACGACAAGACGATACGAGTCTCCAATACAGTCACCGCTGAAATCAGGCGCAGCGGCGCAAGCTTCATCGTTTTGCGGTATAAGAGGCCATCGTGCTCATTCGCTATGGCTGCGACGATCGCCGATGTATCAATGACCATCAGTGAGGCAGACCGTCCGGGCCGTAGCCGAGAATCTCATCGGAAGAACGGTCATCGAGAACCGGCATGCTGGCTAACTTTTCAAATAAAGCATCCACTTCGTCTGTTGCAATCGCCGCGGACTGCCGCGTCACCCGTATCAGACGTTCCTCGATGGCTCGTACAACAGCAGTATCCAAATCCTCGCCCGTAGCGGCGGCCAGCTCAGAGGCGAGGTCACTTGCTTTGGCGGAATGGAGTTCGAGAGACATATCACCCAACCTTGTCTCTCTACTTTACCGCTAGCAACGCTGCTGATCAATCAGTACAGATCAAATCTGGAGGCCCTTCGGATACAGGATATCTACCGCATTGGACTATGACCTTTCGCCGAGTTTATTGATATCGTTCTTGCTTCGTGAAGGCTCCAGAAAATTTCGCGTCCGCTCCTGGCCGTCTGCGAAGGCGACGTTCAAGAAGTGCTAGAGTGCCCGATTCCACCGGTCTTCCCGCGGGCCCAAGGGGCCTGTGAAGTAGCGCAGGCCACGGCGTCTTCACGGAATTGCGGATGCGATTAAGGAGACTGGGCACTCGCAGCGCCCGAGAGACGCCACGATTCGACGGCACATTAATATGAAGGACCGCCGACCTAAATCATGGTGAAGCTTGCCATGCGTCGTCTCCACCGGCTGCCGGCTTGGGCCGGTTTTGCGAGGGGTATCTTCAAGCCTTGCTCGATCTCGACTGTTCTCAGACCCGGCGACGGAAACCGAATGATTCTCACCTGGTAAGAGCCCAGACGACGAATTCTAAGGCATCTGTCTAGCCACAAGACGCGCTCCTGCACGCCATGTCGGGAAATGCGTCTCAATTTTGAACAACATCCCGAATCCTAAATACAACTTGCTCTGTCTATTGGGGTATCGCGAGCATCTCGACCCGCAACAGGGAGGAGATCTCATTTTTCCAAAGCAGAATGGAGAAATTCCCGAATGTAGATCCCCGGAGTCATGAGCTATGAAGAGGAATCAATTCCCAGGCAGTTCGGAACCGACGCATCGTCGGCGTTATCAGTGGCCTCAAGAAGCGGAAAAACTCGTCCGGCAAAAACCCCGCCTCCATCCCTCGAACCTCATTGAACAGTTACAGCAGCTAACCGGCTATCCGCGCGATGCGTGTTGGAGGTTTGCTGCCAAGTACGGCGTGCGAAGGCCCACACATTATCGCCTTTGGACCGATGAGGAACAGCAGAAGGTTCTCGAGATGAGTGAGACCCGGCTGGTACCGGAAATAGCAAAACACTTCGGCGTCACTCCAAAGGCAATCTATCATGTGATCGCGCATCACCAACGTCAAGTATCCCGGCGCTCCGAGTGGTTCGGCTTGCATGCGATCGCCAAGTATCTCACTACCAAACCCGGCCGCGTCCGCTCCTGGATCGACTCCGGGAAACTGAGGTGCGTGATCGAACAGCATGGAATGCTTAAATATACGATGATCTCCGGAGCGGAGCTTGTTCGCTTCTGCAAGAGCAACAAAGATGAGTTGCTTCGCCAGCGCATACCCGAAAAGCGCATTCTGTTCTTGACGGACTACGTCGTCGCCGCGGACGTGTCAGACGATTATGGCGCTCGTTCCGACAAGTTGGAGAGAGAGGCCTTCGCACGAGGAGAGTACAAAAAGCTCTCTGCCGGCGAGTCATCAACATCCGATTTTGACGACGGGGAAGAAGACGAAACATAAAGGAACTCGCCCCGTTGGAGATGCTCTTTTCCATGGACTGATAGCAGTTCGAAGAGTAGGCCGGCCCTGGGATGCGTGGGGTTGCATCGCCGCTATTTGCATTTCGCACGGACCGATTTACAACTAGGATTGGTCCGTATGCGCGCGGATGGGAATCCCTCTTCTTGCTCGTGTTTCCATTTGAGCCGCGCGCCAGAGCCACTTGTGGTTTGAGCAAGGGTGATTCAGCGCTGAATCAAAAAGCAATGGTAGTCCAATATCTCTTGGATCTCTTGCCAAGACTCAAGTAATGCCATTGGCTATCTGGATTTTGGATAAGTCCAACGACTCTTGCTCACCGAAGGCTCGGAGGGAGTGACCGGAACGTTGCTTCCCAATTGCACCTCCATCCATCGGCGGTGCGCATGTTCTTTCCCGGCATGGTAGGCATCTCGTTCTGGAGTCCCGTGAGGAAACCGATAAGGAGTCCAAGTACCATCCATCATATATCTCACTACGTCGAGCATTCCCAATCTATATTCCTCGCTGTGAACCCCCTCCATCGTTCGGAGTTCCTGATCCACCGTCTGCTCGACTCGCGCTGGGAAGCCCTTGAATTTCTTCGTGTCAGGAATGAACGAGGCGACCCCAATCCAGTCCTCTCCTCTTCTGCGCGCTGTTCGATAGGCATCCAACTCCTCTCTTTTCGTGTGCGCTCCATAAATCCCACCGCCAAGTTCGATGTGCTCGCCGGTATCCGTATATTGACCAATAAATCGGACACGCCATCCCGGACCGTAGGCTAGAGGCTCAATAATGTAGTGAGAAGGTTTGAGGTCCCGGTGCGTCTCGAGCTTCGGAGAGCTCTTTCGTCGTTCGATGGAAGTCTTCTTCAATACCTTGTCCCGCATACCTACTGGACCTCATGGATAGAGATTCCCATCGGCCTCGATATTCGGCCCGAATGGGCCATATCCTGCTCCGTCGCCCTGGCGGATGCAAGCCATCGCTCCCATTGCACCGCTTTTTTGGGGGGCCGCGCTCAACAGGCTGATCTCTCCTCCGTCCGCATCGGAACTCGCGGCACGGCGCAAACGGTCTCAAATACTCTACTCGAAAGAAAGAAATTTTCCCAACAGGGAAAATTTACATTGCTATCTTGCTTCTTAGCCTTCCGTAATCGTGCCAGGCGTTCGCGGAAGGGAACCTAGAATTTTCAGAATGCATCCTAATACGATGTATTTCGTTGACAAATATACCGTATTACGTGTCAACGTGATCCACGCGACCGTAAACGCATCGCGTTTAGCACGATACCAGCGGCTGGTTCTGTCATCGGCGTCGCACGAATCATTCTCCCGGGAGCCACGTTGGATTCGATTTGTTCTCGTAAAAAGAAGCAACATTCACTCGACGTCCAAGAGCCCTACGGCCATGCGTATTGAAAGGTCAATGTCCGCACACGGATGGTTGGCAGAAGATACCCGAATACAGGAGCCGATCTATCGTCGCTCCGTTGGAAGATTGCGTAGGCTTAGGCTGACGGCTTCTTGCGGCCGATATGCTCTTTTCTCAGGCGTTCGGCTTCTGATATCAGTCTGCCAAGCTGCACGTCGAGCAGGGTTGCAAGATCATGCATGGTCCGCAACGTGGCGCTCTTCGTTCCCCTTTCCAGATCTCCTATGTAGCGAAGGCTATAGCCAGATGCAACTGCCAGATCCACCTGAGACATGCCTCGCTTGTCGCGCCAGGCGACCAGAACCAGCCCAAATGCCTGCTCCAAAGTTAACGACTCTTGCTTCCTTATTCTGGTCACAGAGCCATCTTTGCGGACACGCCAGAAGTGGGCAGGCACTATAGTGCTATGCTGTTCTGCCAGGAATGTTTACCGGAGTAAAACCATGAAAAGGAGACGGTTTTTCTAGTGGCTTACAGGAGACCTCTTGCCCTTTTAAGGAGTTCTTCCAACAGCACGCCATAGAAGACAGCGAAGATCTCCATCGTATCGAGCGTAGGACTCGCTTCGGCGCGCTCCGTCGCGCCGATCGCCCTCACACTCAGCCCAGTAGCTGCCGAAACGTCCGCCCGGTCCAGACCTCGCTCCTCCCTCAGAGTCCTGATGATCTGACCGAATGCTTTCCTCAGGTTTGGCGGTTTGGTCCCGCTGCGATCGGACATGCCTCCGATCATTTGGGATTGGCATCGGTAGCCGGAGGAACTATTGTGCCGACCTCATGTGGAACTATAGTGCTATAATGAATTGCCGTAATTTGGGCCCAGGAGTGAGGAGGGATTCTCTGTTTGTTGTCAGCGGGTATCCCCGTGCGTCCGCAGACACGAAACCTGACAGAAGTTTATCAGGAGGCTTGTATAACTATCGTCCTTGCAGAACGCGCGGAAGGAGGGAGAAAGCGGGTTGGCTATCGTTGACTTCCCACTAATTCGTGTAAACCGTCTTACCGATCAGCATCCGATGGTTTTGGGTTTTTCTCCAAAGCCCAGGCGATGAGGAATCTCACAGCGTCCTGTGGCGACTCGAAGCGATGAACAAACCGGTACTCTTTGATGCGGGCGTGAAGGTCTTTCTCCAATCGCAGGTGCATGATTGGATTTGTGGTCTTCCGCTGCTGGGGCGTTTTCTTGGTAGGCACCCCGAGATCATAAGAAGAACGCCCGATCAATGCTAATTTTGATCTTGCGATCTGATGATCGCATGATCTCATGGTTCGGCGCAGCAGGATCACTGCGGCATGGGCCAGTCAGAGAGCAGGCGGTGGTGGCTCATTGTCGAGAGCCCAGGCGAGGAGGTGGCGTGCAGCATCTTCTTTCTTTTCAAAGCGATTCGCAAATCGGTAGTCGATCAAACGCTGATATAGATCGGTATCGATGCGGAGGCGCAGGTAGGTCGTATCTTTCTTTTTCTTGGCGGGCTCTTTCTTATCGAGTTTCTTCTTGCCTGCATTGGGTCCGGTGGCTCGCACTCTTCGATCATAGAAAGAACCAGGGATCAGTTCTATTTTTGATCACAAGATCACTTGAGCACATACGATCAGATGATACGATGTATCAGAGTGTGACGAATTGTGACGATTTCGACAAACAAGTGCCTGTCAGCTGCATCCTAGGGCATAAACGATATGACGTGCGTCATCGGCGCGAGAGACTACGAGTTCTCAGATGCAGGCAATTCAACAACGAAAGATGTGCCGCCATCGACCCCAGCTTCGACGCAGACGCGGCCACGATGCAGATCCACGACTCGGCGCACAAAGGCCAATCCGAGACCGCGGCCATTGGATCTCACATCGTCCGGCTGATCACGACGGGAAGGTGTTCCATGCAGTTTTTCGAGAATATGGCCTGGGATACCAGAGCCTGTATCGGAAACGGATATGCGAATGTAGTCCTGCTGCTGCCCGACTTCGATGCCAACGAATCCAAGACGAGGGGTATTTTCGATCGCATTCAGGATCACATTCTGGAACGCACGGGAAAGGAGTTTCGCATCCCCCTGCACATAGCAGGGCATGGGAGGGGTCTGATAATCGAGTTCAATATTCTTCAGGTCTGCGTCCATCTCCAGTCTGTCTGCCACTTGCAGGACGAGAATATCCACCTGTGTCGGCTCAAGAACTGGCTCTGAACTGTCAAGATCGAGATGATCCACAATGCCGGATCGCAAACTCTCGACTTCGCGTAGCTCGCGACGGATTCCGTCGGCGATCTCAAGCAAGCGACCGTGATCGATAGCTTTATCGGCAGCCAGCGATTCCAGAACGAGACCATGTTGGCGGATGTGTTCTAGCGGCACCTTGAAATCATGGGCGAGATAAGTAAGCCAGTCATGTATTTGAGACGGAGGATGAGGAGAATTATCCATACAAGGCTGATCCTGAACTGTGGGGTTGTCGATATAGTGCCAGCGGTCGCGGATTCGTTTCGCTTGCCCATCGGAATGCTACTCCGTCCGAGGGCAAGATGACTACTTGCGAATGAATTACGCTGAGGAGACTGGAAGCGAGCACACAAACGTTTGACTTACAAAATAAGCCCGAAGACGAGGGCGGTTACAACCAGTAACCGCAAAAGAGCACTTAAGTTCGTATTTTGAAATGCTGATGAACAATGGTAATTTGCGAAGGTTTATTGATTTGAATATGGGCATTTCATGACTACAATTAAGGTCAAATACCGCTGCTTTGTTGACTCCCCCAGAAACTAACTATTGCGATTATGAAGTCTATTCTTCTTGTCGATGACGACACGTTTATGTGTGAGCGGCTTTGCGCTTTATTGGGACGCTTCAAGCTCCAGGTCGAAGCTGTGCATACCTTCGAGGAGGGTTATAGGAGGGCCTGTGATCGCGCCTATTCTCTCTACCTGATCGATCTGTGCATTGGAACGGATCACGGAATTCTGCTCATCAAACAATTGCGCGCGATGAAGATCATTGCACCGATTCTGGTTTGGAGTCAGCACGACCCTGCACAATTCGAGCCGAGAGCTCTCGATGCTGGTGCAGACGCTTTCATCGAGAAACGCACCGAGCCGGAGTGCCTGGTAAGTCGGATCAATGCTCATTTGCGCAGGGAAGAGTGGCGTGAAGGATGGAAGCCATCGTCGGAACGCAGAGTTCCAATTGGCCGCGCGGTTCTTGATCGCGAAGCGCATGCGATCGAGATTGATACCCGCGTCATCAAACTCACGAAGAAAGAGACCAGCATCCTCGATTTGCTAAGTAGCGATGCAAATCGCGTCTTCAATCCAGCCGATATCCTCAAGCAAATATGGGGACCCTCCTCACTGCAAACTGAGGAGGCCGTCCACTCCGTGATTAAACGACTGCGCAAGAAACTGGACGAGGAGTGCGGGCTGTCCGGGCTGATTGAGAATTATCACGGGAGAGGATTCAAGCTGCGAAAGCAGGCTCTCCTTGAGCTCTCGCTGCTCTAACTGAATACCGTCAATGAATGCCTTTCTTTTGCCAAAATTGACGGCAATTCTGGTCGTGGCATGACCGTATCGCCGCGCATTCTGTTTTACAGCCGGGTCTCTTCTGTGCGTAGTAGTGAGCAAGAGGAGAATTCAGCAGCTTGCGCCTTCCGGCCCCATTTTCCAAAGTCAAGACCCCCGAGGAAGTCTTTGTCGAGCACTATGACTGGCTTGTAAAGTGGTCTCTCCAGTTCAGTGAGCAGTTCCCCGAAGATGCGAACGACCTCGTCCATGACCTCTATCTCCTGCTCGTTCGCTCCCGACCGAGAATTGATACTTCTAATGAAGACCGTGTGCGTGGATACCTTTACACCATGCTCCATAACCTCGCGATTTCAAAAGCGAGACGCAGTGGTCATGACCCTCTTTCCGCACTCTCCATCGTTGATTATGACTCGGTAGAATACGGCATCGCAGCCGTCGACCGAAGTGAATTGATTTTCGTGCGCAGCGATCTGGCACGAATCAGCGAATACGCAATACGCCGCAAAGAAACCTCCCGGGCCGCGTGCGTGCTCATCCTCCGATTCTTTCTCTCCTATTTCCCGAGTGAAATCGTAAAACTTCTTAGGGCGACCACGCGCGTAGCTGTCGAGAACCATCTGCGGGTAGCGCGTATCGAAGCTCGCGCCTATCTGAAAAAACCACAATCTCTCCGCTTTCTAGGTTTCGATGTTACCCCCTCTCCTGCCCCTGCGCTGTTGCCAGATAATCCGGAATCCCTGTTTTTCGAACTCCGCAGACGCCTCTTCGAAAACAACGTCGGTGCATGTCTTTCCAATGCAGCCATCGAATCCTGGTATGAGCCCATTTCCGTCTCCGTGGAGATACCGGAACTCGCCCACATCGTAGGTTGTCCTCGCTGCCTGGACAAACTCAATCGCGTTCTCGGCTTACCGCCTCTCGCAGAGCGCTTCCCGGGCGATTCGATAGACCGGGACTCAGGAGGGCAGCCGCCGGCATCCTCAGGTGGCGGCATCACAGAAGACGCTGCCCTGAAACGCAAAGAGCGCAACACCTACGAGCACCAGCCTCGCAAGCTCCAGATTGCGGTAGACGGGGAGATCCGTGCTGCCCAGCGCGTGTCCCTCACTCATAATGAGCTGCAGATCAAACTAAATCCGTTACGGAAACCCTCTTTTCTTGAGGTGTTCAGCGAACAAGGTGTCCGGCTTCTCTATCTCCAACTCGACAACTCCGTGCCGAATCTCTCTGCCCCCACAGCCACGATGGCAGAGCTGAGCGACGGTCGTTCCGTCGAAATGGAATTTAGTCTCGCTCGCGGCGCGGCGGTAGCAAGCGCCATCTATTACGATCCGTACGTTCCGGAGCTTCTCTCAGAAGAAGGCGCAGATCCGCAAGAACAGAGGTCGCTGGAGGATGGTTCTTTAACTCTGCCAGAACGGAATGCAGCCGGCGGCCAACTCAGTCTTGGAATCCGGCGCGTTCGTTCCTTGCTGTCCCAACTGCGATTTCTGGTGCCGGTTGGTCTCGGCATCGCATTGGCAGGATTTTTCTTCTTTTTCCTGCAAAATCTCCTCAAGAAACCAACCTCAGCGGTCCATGATCCGGTGAAAACGGCAGGGGGACTCATTGCCCAGTTCGAGTCGCAGCGCCGAGCAGCCATTTTGAATGGCGGAGCGATTCATAGCACCTACTCACTTGAAACCGTATCTTCCAAGGGCAAGGTTCTCGACACAGAAACCATAGAGCAATGGAGCAGTATTCAGCCGCGTCGCTCAGCCATCCGATTGACAAACTCCAGGGGTGTTCTCCTGGCGGGCCGTTGGCGCCCAGAGAAAGGCAAGGTCCTTACTTACGCGAAGGATCGTTCCTCAGTCAGGCGTCGGCCCCCCAGCACAGGCACACCCAATCTACAAGAGGTATGGGAACTGGTACCCGGTGACGAGGCTGTGCCGGTCTGGACAAACTTTGCGGCGGAGGCCAGCATTGCGCGTCGCGCGAATGAATATGTGATTCATTACGAGAGGCCTGCGAATCATTCAGAACGAGGGATCGTTCGTGCGGACCTCGTCTTCGATCTCGCTGCAACGCGGCCAATCCGACAGGATCTCGTACTTAGTGATGGCGGTACCACTAGAGAGTACCGCTTCCAGGAGTTGACATACGACGTTCTGCCGGCGGATCAGCTGCATGACAGCGACTTCGAACCGCCAGCTGAACTGGGAGATCTTCGTTCCGATCTAAGCCCATCCACAACCCTTCGTGGCAACAATGCTCTCCTCACGCTTTCCGCACTAGAAATTCTTGAACGGTTTGGGCCTGACATTTCCGATGCACTCGATCTTGAACGGCTCCCGGATGGACGAGTGCAGGTCAGCGGCGTTGTCGGCACCCCCCAACAGAAGACCACTGTTTCAGAGGCACTGATGTCTCTGGGGGCAAGCGATCGATTAAAGGTCGCAATACACTCGTCCGACGAACCGTTCACGGCTGCCGCAAACCCCCAGTCAATTCGAGTGGAATCCACTGCGCCAATATCCGTCGCGGATACGCGTATTCCATTGGATTCGGAATTGCGTGAAGCTTTTGTGTCCCAGGGCCTTGCGGGCAATGATCTCGAGTCGCACATCCGTGACGTCGCAAGCGCCGCTGTAAGTGACAGCTCCAGACTTCACCGGGACGCTTGGCTACTTCAGCAGATCGCCGCGGAAGACTTCAACATTAGAGTTCTGCAGAAACTTCGACGTAGTGATCAACGTCGTTGGATCGTACTGCTTGATCATCATGTTCGCTCGCTCGACCAGCACCTTGTTGTCTTGTCCCGCGATCTCTTCTTCCTGCCTGCCCCCTCTTCCTCCCCGACTGGACCACTCCTTCCCCTTGACAATGCTGCCGAACTCGCAGAAGAGTCGCAAGACCTGAGGCACGATTGCAAGCAGATGGAAAGATTGCTCATGGCCGGATTGACCCTCGCCCCGCCCGGTTCCACGTCGGCAGCTTCGGTGACTGAACTCGCGGAGTTGCTGGCCCAGATCAAAACCCGAGAGAGGGTCGTAAGCGCCACGGTCGAGCACCTTGCGACGAATCCCTGAGGCCCTGAGGCCGACGTTCAACACCGTCTGAATCACTGACTGATTTTCACCGGATCGAGGTATCTTACTATGCGTGTCTTTGCTTTGCTTCGTTTGCAGCATGCCTTCTGGGTCGCACTTCTTTTCCCGTTCCTGACTACCTGTTGTGCGCTTCATGCCGATACCAGTTCGGCAAGCCTGTCTGTGCGCGTCGAGGACAGCTCTCACGCGGTCATTCCGGACGCGACGGTGATCCTCCGTAATGTCGCCACTGGCCAAAAACAGCAATTCGTTAGCTCTGAGACAGGTGATGCCCGGTTCGCGTTTCTTCAGCCGGGACAATATTCTTTGCTTGTTCAGAAAGCCGGCTTTGCCGAGATCTCCATCAGCAACGTTGTCCTCAATGTCGGAGACAATCGCCAGTTGCCGGTTGTTATGAAAGTCGGCAAAGAAGCCCAGACTGTAACCGTCGACGCCAGCGGCCCAACAATGAACACAACCGATGGATCAGTGAGTACAGTCATCGATAGGCAGACCGTTGCCAATATTCCTTTGAATGGGCGGAGCTTCCAAGATCTCATCTCAATGACTCCCGGAGTAGTAACAGCGAGCCCACAAACGAACAGCTCAACCCCGGGCAGCAATGGAGACTTTAGTGTCAATGGCCAGCGCACAGAAGCAAACTACTACATGGTCGACGGTGTAGCCGCCAATGTCAGCGCCGGGCCTAGCACAGCCAATGGCTATGGGGCTGCTGGCGTCATGGCCGGGACTTCCGCCCTTGGAACAACTCAGAGTCTGCTCTCTGTAGATGCCCTTCAAGAATTTCGTGTCGAAAGTTCCTCGTACTCGGCTGAGTACGGGCGTTCGCCGGGAGGCCAACTAACGTTTGCTACGCGATCGGGGACAACGAATTTCCATGGCAGCGCCTACGACTATCTCCGCAACGGGTGGTTCGACGCTAATGACTGGTTCAACAATCAATTGAAGCAGCCTAAGCAACAGCTTCACATGAATGATTTTGGTGGCACCCTTGGAGGGCCTGTAAGGCTCTGGCCTTTATATCCAGGAGAGAACAAGACATTCTTCTTTGGCTCCTATGAAGGGCTGCGTATGACGCAACCAGTGGCCGCATCTATCCTGTACGTCCCAGACATATATATGCGCCAGCAGGCCGCGTCCGCTATTCAACCTCTGCTGAATGCCTTTCCGAAACCGAATACAAATGGAATTGATTACGGCAGTGCAATGGCACCGAACTTGGCGCAATTTTTTCAGGGCTATTCTGTTCCGGGTAGCATCGATTCTACAAGCGTTAGACTCGACCACACATTTACATCAGGCCTGTCTGCGTTCTTCCGCTTTGCTGACACGCCGAGTTCTACGGACTCAAGATCATCCTCCATCGTTACATCTGGGAAGATGAATACCCAGATGTACACGTTTGGGACAACATACTCCCTGACGGCATCTATAACGGATCAGTTTCGTCTCGGCTACAGCAACAGCGATTCTGCAAGCAAAAGTGTGATTGACTCGTTCGGTGGTGCGACACCTGTAGATTTGGCAAACGTCATGGGAAGTTCTGCCGGGGTGACCGGGCAAGATCAGAGAGCGCAATTACTGATAACGATCACAGGCGCTGGAACGGCTTCGCTCAATACTCCAGTGGCAAGCGTAAATCAGAGGCAGTGGAATCTGACCGACAGCATTGATGTGGAGCACCGCAGCCAGCATTGGAAGTTCGGTGCGGATTTCAGACGAATCAATAGTTTGCAGACACCGCAGCCGATCATTACATTGGCGAGCTTTACGAGCTTCAACAGCATACGCGACAACCGAGCAGACAGCGCTACATACCTCACTTATACTCCCGTTCGCCCTATCATTAACCAATTCGCTCTTTACTTTCAGGACGATTGGCGGATCAATTCACGCTTGTCTATCTCTGGTGGCCTACGCTGGGAACTAGCTCCTCCACCTCATAACGGAACCAATCCACAACCGTACACACTTGCTGGGACTCTTGGCGATCCGAAGTCTCTGACACTTGCCCCGGCAGGTACCCCACTATGGCACACAGCATGGTACAGTTTTGCACCTCGCCTTGGAATGGCATGGCAAGCGCACAATACAAACAACTGGGCGACTGTGGTTCGTATTGGAGGAGGCGTCTTCTTCGACACTAGTAACCAAGCGGCTATACCGACCTTCTCGGCGTTTGGTTATAGTGCCTCGACGACATACTCCTACATCCCACTGCCATTTACGCAAGCACAGCAGACGGCGACGGTCAAACTTAGTCCACCCTTCACCAATATTTATCTCTTTCCAACTCGGCTTCAGCTTCCCTACACACTCGAATGGAACACAAGTGTTGAGCAGCAACTAGGCGTAGAGAATATGGCGACTATCACATATGTGGGTTCTGAAGGAAGGAGACTGCCCGGCAAGCAACAACTGTCCCTTGCTTCGCTCAATAGTTCATTAGGGACCGTCTATTACCTTCAAAGCCTCACGTCTGATTACAACGCACTACAGGCGAAGTTCCAACGCAGCCTCGGCAAAGGATTGAACGCACTCATTGCCTATACATGGGCCCATTCCGTCGACTATGGATCAAACTTCGCAGCACTTCCTCTCACAAGAGGTAATTCTGATTTTGACGTTCGCAATAGTTTTCAGGGCGGATTAACCTGGCAGCTTCCTAACTCTAAGCGGTCGACGCTGTTTACGCAGCTATTCCATGATTGGGCCATTGATGGGCGCCTAATTGCTCGCTCAGGCTATCCCATTACTCTTCAGGGGAATACCTTGACAGACCCAGCCACCGGAAGTCGATACATGACCAATGTCGATCTGGTACCAAGCAATCCGCTCTATCTCTATGGCAGTCGATATCCAGGTGGGCGTGCGCTGAATCGCGCCGCATTTTCTCTCCCTATCGGTACTAATCCCGGAAATGCGCCAAGAAACTTTGTACGCGGGTTTGGAGAAACTCAGGTGAATTTTGCAGTAAGGAAAGACATTCAGCTGGTGGAACGGCTTCACCTACAGTTTCGCGCAGAAGCCTTCAATATTTTCAATCACCCGAATTTCGGCTATGTCGATCCCGCACTCGCCGATGCAACTTTTGGACAGGCAACTCAGATGCTCAACCGTAGTTTGGGTACAGTTGCCTCGCAATACCAACAAGGCGGCCCCCGTTCCATGCAGTTTTCGCTTCGTCTCTCCTTCTGAACGAGGTTCTCATAGAAATGCCAGCCATCGGTCTGCATTTCTGCACGTAAAGTTTTGGAGATAACACTGTGCCGTCTCGCTTATTCAGTCGACTGGATTTCTTGTGTTTCTTGAGTGTAGTTTGCTTGAGCGTTGTACTCCCACGCGCGCAAGCAAAGCAGCTGCTTACACCTCAGGCATGTACTGAGCTTCACTACGTTGCCCAAGGGGGCGATACCGATCGCTCTCGTATGGCAATAAGTCCGGATGGCCGCAAGATCGCATATGTTCTGCAGGTTCCTGACGTTTCTGCGAATGAGAACAACGAGGATCTATATGTCACAGGGCTTCAACATGGACCAAAGATGCAGCCTGCGGTGTTGGTTGCCTCAAATCGCACTATAGAAGCGATCCACTGGTTCCCAGACAATAGACATCTCGCTGCGCTGTTACGCCATGGGCAAAGGATCGTTCTTACTGAGATAGACAGCATCGCCAAAACTCAAGCGGTTATTTGGCAGGCAGATAACGACATCACGGATTATTCGATGGATTCCTCTGGTCGGACTATCGCGATAGGTGTAAGGATCGCGCCACACGTAGAGCATCCGTCTGAAGCGTCGCGTGATAGCAAGAGAGGTTATCGCCTCGACCGCTCGTCTATCAGTCATTCTGAAGGTTCCAGACGCCGAATTTATATCCTGCGTCATGCCGACAACGATCATTGGGTCGTATCGTCGCCCATCAAGGTTGTGTCGCCGTTATCCGGAAAGACGATTGATAACATACTCGACAACCACTCACTATCCATCAATCTTTCCCCCAATGGCCGTATGCTTCTGCTGGACACTACGGAAAGGTTCTTAGACATTCGCAAAGAAGGTGGATGGCAAGAGAGTCATCTGGCGAAATATGTGTGGGAACGTGGTGGCGCAAATGTGTACGTCAGTTATTTGTATGATCTTGAGACCGGACAAACCTCTATGCCGCTGGAGTCACCATATAGTTTCAAAGCACTATGGGCGCAGGACAGTAGGTCCTACATGCAGGTGGCGCTTGCACCAGTCGGGAGTGAATGGGAACGTTTGGACCTAGCAAAGAACACTCCAACCGAACATATGACCCATCTATTTTCGGTCGAAGTCAGTACTGGAATGGTGAGCGAAGTACTCAGTCGCGCAGAAAAGCTACCTGTTGCCTGGACACGATCAGGAGAGGTCATCGTCAGGAATCCATCTGGTACGTTGACAACGTTTAGGAAAACATTAGACCGGTGGATACCAACAGACACGAAGAGCATTGTCCCAGCAGGAGGCGCGACATATAGTGCCTTCGTATCCGATGGGGATCACGCGGTTATGGAATATCAAGATGCGCGAACCGCACCGGAGCTTGTTGCTTGGGATTTGAAATCTGGGCAATCATGGGTAATCGTGAAACTCAATCCCCAAATTGAAAACTTTACATTGCCCAAAACAGAAAGGATCAGTTGGACTACAGCGACTGGCTACACGGCAGAGGGTCTCTTGCTCCTACCGCCTGACTACGACCCCCATAGACGCTACCCTTTGGCCATCGAAAATGGTTCAATTCTATACTCGGGAGAATTTGTTTGCGATTCAGGAGTAAACCATGTTCCAGCCTTCACACGAGGCATTCTTGCAGACGCAGGGGTGATGTACCTTATGAGGTATTGGCCAGGAATTGATGATTGGAAGACAAACTACTATTCAAAGGGTCTTCCTGGAGGGATATCTGAGGCCGCGTTCCAGCAAGATCTCGTTGAGAGTGCAGTGAAATATTTGGACCAACGAAAAATGATCGATCCAACAAGGTTAGGACTGATCGGATTTAGCCGTGGAGGTTGGTATGTCGACTACATGTTAGTACATTCAGCAATTCCGTTTGCTGTGGCATCAACGTATGACAACGTCCAATATTCTCTAGGTGAATATTGGTATATGAACAACGAACGAACTGCCCGCCAATGGGCGGCTATGTATGGTGGCCCCCCGTACGGCAAGAGCCTGAAGAATTGGCTTGACTATTCCATTTCCTTTAATCTGGACAAGGTTCATACACCGCTGCTGATGGAGATTATGGGCTACGGAAAGAAGTACGACGACCCCGACTCGCCGCCAGACAATCTAGCGATGCACAATGAGGTCTTTGTTGGATTGAGTGAACTTCACAAGCCCGTCGAATACTACTACTATCCTAATGAGGGTCATCAGCCCGATCATCCTGAGGCCCGTATCGCGAGCTTGCAGCGGAACGTCGATTGGTTCCTATTCTGGTTGCAGGGATATGAGCGCACAGACCCCCGAGATGCCGATCAATACAAGCGCTGGGAACAATTGCGGTCTCTGAGAAAAGCAAATCAATCAGGAAGCGTGAAGGGAACCGAGGCTCAGTAGTTAACGATCAATCTTCCGACAAACGACGCAAACAACAGAATTTGGATATTCAGATATCGTTAGTGGGCAGTTGCTGGTGCTGCTAATTGACCTCAAGGCATATCCAACAACTGCCCACAGAAACGTCACGCGGGTTACTCGTCGCTACGATAGGCGGCGTTTGTAGACTCGCTGGACGAATTGTCGGACCCTATCGGTTGCTTGCCACCCATAATTACGGATGACGCCTTCTTCACATTGAGTACTTCTGGTTTGGTGTATTTCATTGTAGTGCTCCTTCGTGTTGGATTTTCCACGCGTAACAACATCGTGTCAGGAAGCTATAACGCGGGAACTTGCTCTGCGGCCACCATCTCGCCAACAGGATTCCGAATTAATTCCACTTCTACTCTTGAAATTTGCGCGATATCGCAGCCACGTCTCCAGCCATGCGAATCGTAAGAGTAATCCCCACCAATGAGTCGTATTGCCTCGGACTGTTTCGGTTAGCGCCCTTTCGATGCACGTTTTGTCTATGTATCCGTACTCCGCTAGGAGTGAGGTTCTTAGATTCATAAGTAGTTGCGGTGCTAGTTGACTGATGTTCCTGAGGCGACTTGCGAGCAGATATGCCTTGCGGCGGCGTTCCAGAATCTCCTCTGGGACAATCCCCCGTAAAGCAAGCCGCATCAATGCGCGCCGCCGACCGGGCTGAGCTAGTTGATCCGTCGGGACTTGTAGAAGGAATTCGAGAAAATCTCGATCAAGGTACGGATAACGATATTCATAGCGGTAGACTTCGCTCGGCTTCAAGTGCGGCTGGTTCCGTAGGGCGAACCACCACGTCAGACTCTGTTCTGCCGTGACAGATCGTACACTGAAGGGCTTGAAATGAGCTAAGGGAAGCTCACTAAAGGCTGCCTTGACATGCTGACTTGCCATCTTCGTCAGCCAAGGGACACATGTTGTAGAGGATTCGATTTGCGATGAGTCCAAATGGCATCTCACAAATGACACGGTTTGGCTGAGTAGTTGAACAAGCGATAACCTAAGAGCGAGGCACCAAGCAATGGCATCTTTTGCTCCAGCAAAGAATCTCCCCGCGAGTACCAGATCTGCAATTTCTGCAGAAGGATTGAGAATTCCGCCGGTGAATTCATCTCCGCCTATTCCCGAAAGGATTGCCCGATAACCTCCTGCCCCAATTAGAGAATAGATATCGCGGTCGCGCCTGATGTGACTATGTTCGATGCCCGGGTATAGGTACTGAGCTGCGTTATCGGGGAATCTTTCAAAGGACGTCGGGTACAGAGACGTATCCAGGTGGAACCCCTGGCGACCTCGCTTTGCTTCGACCAAAGTGAAGTAGGGCCGTTCATTCCAGGTCGGTTCAGAGTCATCAAAGAACGACAGAGTGTCAAGTGGTTCATTCACATCACTAGAGCATTTGCGCAGGCGGTCGGCAACACACACGATGGAAGTCGAATCCATCCCTCCGCTGAGCTGGGCTAGCACGGGTGCGCCTGCACTGGTACGTCGTGCCACCGATTGTTCAAACAGATGGAGAAACTCCGCCTTAAGATCGTCTGCAGACCTGAAAGACCTTTGCCGCTGTACTGTGGGTGACCAAAACTGTGTTCTTATCGTTTCCAGGGAAGACACTTTCACAAAGTGGCCCGGGAGAACAGCCTCTATCTGTCGATATGGAGTTCGCCCATAGCATGGCAGCATAGCGAGATACGCGGTCATGTAGACGGGGTCTAGGTGCTCAAAAAGATCGTTTCCAATGTATGAATCTAGATAGGTCGCCCATTTTACGGTACCGAGGGCGTTGTGAGTGTAGTGGAGTAGTCTGGTACCTGCATGATCGCGCGCCAAGTAGAGCTTGCGTATTCGGGAATCCCAGAGCACCAATGCCCAGTCACCGATTAGACGCACAAAGCACCCTTCACCCCAACGCTCATACGCGCGCAGAATGATCTCAGAGTCGGATGTTTCTTCGTCACAAAGGCCAAGCTCACTGGCGAGGTCACGGTAATTGTCCAGTCGACCGTCATAGACAAGTACATTCCCTATGGCGTCCCGTACCGGCTGTGCCTCGAGCCTAGAACGTGCGTGAGTGTACTGCGCCTGAATCCCGAACGCGATCTCGGAAGTGATCTCGAACCATTCTCCGTCAGAAGCAAACCGCCGGGTATGCTCTGCCATCGCTTCCAGCTCTTCTCGCTGGACCGCTGGTCCGCCGGGACGCCATATGCCGAAAAGGATATTCATAGAAGCGCCTCAGCAGCGGTCAAGGACCTGGTACATCTCAAGCATGTAGGGCTTATCGTTGATGACGGCACCGTTCAGCTCCGCCCAGGCGTGGTTCTCGAAGGTGCCGATGGAACAGCCCGTCACGAACTCCGCGGGCCACCCATAGCTGCGAAGAACACTGACGCAAGCCACCGACCTCTGAAGGCAAAGAACCGTCTTAGGATAGAAGACACAAGCGAGGTCCATGGCCCGGCAAACTCGCTCATACGGAATTCTGCAGTCCTCGGCAATCTGCCTGGTCTTGCTCCTGTGAACGATCCCGTATGCTTTCTTCAAGCCGCCCCTCCGTACCGCGAAACCGACAGCCATCAGCATGAAGTAGCTTCTAAAGAACAGGTACGCCATGACGAGCACCTCCTTCGTCGGTCACATCGAGTTGCTCACAGAGGAACGCAATCTTTCGCGCGAGCAAGTGAACACGCTCAGTGAGGGTAAGGGTGGGAACATGACCCCAGTTTTCGGCGTAGTCCAACAGGATCGGGTGCCTCTGTCCAACCCGCTCCTGAAGCGCCGCGACGATCTTTCTTGCATGGGCAGGGTTGCAACGATCGTCCGCATCGCCAGAGACCACGAGCATCGATGGATAATCAACCATGTCCTTGACATTGTGGTAAGGCGAATAAGACAACAGAGCTCGGAAGTCTTCGAGATCTTCCCACGTACCATATTCGGACCTCCACTTCGCCGCCCGGTCAAAATGCTCATAGCGCACCATATCGGTGAGAGGTCCCGTGCATACCACGGCCTTGAACAGTTCAGGTCGCTGGACCGCAGCCGCGGCGACTAAGAGGCCGCCATTGGAGCTTCCCATGATTGCGAGGTGCTGCTCGTCGGTGATGCCTTCAGACTGAAGCCACTCGGCGGCTGCCACGAAGTCATCGATCGATGTTTGCCGCTTCCTTCCGACCGCCGCCTGGTGCCATTCCTCACCGAACTCGGATCCACCCCGGATGCCTGCTCTGGCAACGGTTACTCCGAACTCGAGCATGACCTTGGTGAACCGGGAAAAGCGCGGTTTCTCGGCGGCCCCGAAACCGCCGTATCCCACAAGGACAACCGGACGAATACCCGATTGACCGTCTCCTTGGGGCTCGATGAGAGTCATCGGAACATTTGTTCCGTCGAGAGAGGAGTAGCGGAATTCGCGAATGGTAGCTGAAAGGTTTTCCTCGGAATGGCTGAGCGGTGTGGCTACGCCTGACGCGCCCATCCCAAGGTTGATCTCCCACAGGGTCGGAGCTTCTGTGTAGCTCTCATGAAGGAAGAATATGGAGGATACCTTCTCCGCGAGTGTCGGCAGCACCTCAATGGATCCTGTACCGGGAAGGCGATAATCTCCGATGAACTCTCCGTCGGTGGACCAATGCTCGACCCTTGTCAGCCCATGATCAACATAGCTAACAACGAGGCCGCCATCAGTGACGGCGCATCTCCGGATTCGGCCCGGTCTCTCGGGAACAACCACGCGTTGAGTTTCATGTCCATCGCAGAGTTCGAGGACCCTTCCACTCCGCGGGTCGTCTCGTTCGATCAGGAACATCCTCCCATGAGCGATCAAGGGTGTGACCGCTTTCTTCAGGTGTTCGCAGACAGGCTTCCAGGGGTCAAGAGGCGCATCTTTCATGACGAACAGAGCCTGCGCCATCTCCTCGCTGACAGAGTTGGTTACCAGTGCGCCAAGCATACTGTCATTTCCAAGGAGGATCAGGCGGCTCCGTGCTTCCCATGGAATTGTAAAGAGCACGGTATCTTCCGCAAGCTCTGTACCAAAACGGTGGTGGCGAATGGAGAGTGAATCCGTCCGCTGAATAGGCTCCATCGCGTAATAGAAACCCAATCCTTGTCGGTCGAACCTAAAGCCGCGTCCGTACCCTAATGGAAGATGGTCCGGCAGAATGATGCCCGACCGCACGTCAACAACATGTACCTCCAAGGCATCCGTGCCACTGGACCGAACCCCGTAAGCAAGGAATGAAGCATCACGAGAGATGTGCAGGATTTCAACGGAGATTCCGGAGCCAAGCGCATCGGGCCCCACCAAGACCCTCTCTGCTGCGCCGTTGTCAGTGCATACTCGAATCGAAGCCTGTTCCTCAGCCCGTCCTTGCTTTCTGAGAAATAGATATCCGCCGACACGAGCTGCCTGATCGATAAGGTCGACCGAGAGCGTCGCACGGATAGTTCGCAGGAGAGAGTGATATCGATGGCTCCTTAAGAAATATTCATCGCAGATGTTGCGCTGTCGGCGCAGCCAAGCCTCTGTCTCCGGCAACTTACGCCTTTCGAGCCAGCGATATGGATCCTGGACCTCCACGCCGTGAATGATCTCGGTGACGCCCGTCATACCGCTCATGATGAAAGAGCCTCCCCGGATATGAGCTCCGCGGCGGCACGATCCATGCACCGCGCCAACGTGCGCGCGAAGCTCTGAAATGCCGGTTGGTCGCGCCGTTCGGAATGCAACCAGTCTCCCCGGCCATGCAGGTAGTCCGCCATCGTAAGCAGAGGCATGAGTGAGATGGCCCTGTCGATCGCGCAACTATCGATCAGAGGAAGCCATTTCGCGCGGTAGGTTCCACAAAGAGCTGGAACCCACTCCTCGTGCTCCCCGTCGCGGATGACGTGCTGGATAAGCTGCTGCAAGGTCAGGAATGGACTGCCGATCCCGCCCTCGGCCCAATCGATGAAGCGATACCCAATGCCATCAAACAGGATGTTGTCGAGATTGATGTCCCCATTCACCAAAGTGTCGGGAATCTTAAGTTGCTCCATCTCAGAGCAGGCTTCGTCTACGACACTCCTAATTTCGTGTAGCCTCGATGGAGCCAGCGGCTTGACCTTTGTTGATGATTGCTTCGCCATTGCTTCTTCAAGGAAAGAGAACATCTCTGGAAGATCGAATTGGAGACTACTGAGGGGACGATTCATAGCACCGGCCGCCCCAATGCAGGAAATGTACTTGATACTTTCGATCTGCAAGTCCGCCAGCGCTCTTACAGCGCCTGTCACCAGCCCCAGATCTCTGGTTCCGTTGAGAGACATTCCTATGTCTTCTGTAATCCACGCATTCCAGTCTTCTCGCATCGCGACGACTCTCGGAAGCAGAGCTGGAAAAATCTCTGCAATCCCAACCGTGAGTGAGCATTCATGTTCATTCGGCTTACCTGTTGCCTTGAGCCAATAGGAACTGCCATCCGTAGCATTGAGTCGTAGAAGAGCGAACGAGTCACTTGCGTTGTACTGCTGTACGTCATCGGTAAACTCAATGTTTCGTCCAGGGATACAGTCTTTAATCCAGGCTTTAGCCTCCCTCAGCCAGCCCCGACGAGAGAAGGGCCCAGAGGACGGATTTTCGCCAGCTATCATCTTGGACAGAAAGTCACCTTCGCTGGCGGTAAGGTCTGACGCATCAACTTCCTTGAGGTCTTTTGCTTCGAGCTGGTTTGCGGTTGTTATCTGGAATGGGGTGAGTAGTTCCCCAACTGCACAGGGCGAGCCTGCCGCTGGTGGCTGCAGAAAGTCGAGCACAAAAGAGTTAAGGTTCCACTCCCGAAACACGGCGCGATTGATTTCTTCGGCGATTCGGGTCCATTTAGGGATTTTCAATCGAGGTAGTCTGAAGGTTCCGCGATCTGGCTCAACCACCAGCCTGTCTGATGCCGAATCGAGAAGCGCGACCCTGTACTCGATCATCTCTGCGTGGTTTTCTAAGGCAGTCGTCATGGACACTTCGCTTTAGAAAGCTATAAAGCTACATTGTTACTAACCGTCTTACCGTCAATTGATCGACGAACTCTCGCACGTCGGCGGCGACTACCGCGCGATCATGGCTCGTCGACTCTGAAATGTCGTCGATAATTTCCTCTACACTCTTGCCTTCTTTTAGTTGTGCCCAGACATAGCCTCCCGACTCGTTAAGCGTCGTCAGTTCGTCGGCTGGAATGTCGAGAATCATCGCACCCTCTTTTGTCACGAGGAATCGAAGATGAGGTTTCGGTGTCGGCATATTGCCTTCTCCTTCTGGCAGCTGGGAAGAGCAAGACAGATTCGTGCGTTTCTTCGGATCTTGCAGATATGCGAAGATCCGCTCTGACGCCAACGGGCGAGTCGACTGGCCGCAGCTATGAGGGTGCAATGTGCTGGGAGTTTTTCAGAAATGCCGGCGAAGTCACTTCGTGAGGTGCGGCGGTATTTGATTAAACCTCAGACACTACCGATCCAGCTGTGGAAAGGAGTGTGCCACTCGCGAATCATCCTTGCAAGAGGAAATGAGACGCAATCCCCGACAAAAGACACGGCAAGTATCAATAGCCACCCAAACCAGCGCTAAAGTGTGGACAAGGCCAGAGCACACCATGGCATTCATCGATGCTCGCGAGAGCGGAAAGGCTCCTCTCCCCATCGTTCTGAAATTTTTCCTATGGATCATACATCAGCACCTAAGATCGGCAGCCGCATGAAGGAAACAAGATGGCTCTTGTTGCATATACGTCCGTATACGCCGAGGGTGGTTGGTTCGCTTGGGCTAATCGTCGCCGCTGGAATTGTTGCGACACTCGATCCTCTCTTGATGAAGTACGTCATCGACCGTTCATTTCCAAACCACCATTATGTGGAAGCCGCCGTCATTGGCGCGCTAATCGCTTTGTGCTTTGCAGTTCGCGCGGCCCTATCTGGGAAGGGTATGCTGTGGAGTTTCCGCGTTACTCAAGCCGTGGGACAGGATCTTCGCCGCGAGTTGCTTCAACACATGACGCGACTCTCTGCGGACTGGCATGAGAAAACAGTGTTGGGCGACAAACTAAGCCGCTTTAATACTGATGTTGAGCAGATCGCACAATTCGGTTCTGATGCTGCCAACATGATTGTCCGGTCATCGGTGTTGTTTTGTCTCAACCTAGTCGTCATGCTTCGGCTGAGCGCGGGAATGACCTTGACACTATTGCCGCTACTGCCGGTGTTCTATATGGTTAGACGAAGGTTCAGGTCGCGGATTCAAGATCGCGCAAGAGAGGCACAAGAAGGAACCGGTTGGGCAATTGGACGCATCACAGAGCATCTTGGAGGCGTCGTCCAATTGCAGCTGCTCGGCGCCACTAATGCAAGAATCGCGGATAGCGTGGTTTCCTGGGCCGAAGTCGTAGAGGCGCAGTGGCAACAGCGTCGTACCGAAATCAGCTTTACAATAGCCATCAGTTGTGTGCTCGCCCTGGCGATCCTCGTTGCTCAAGAGGTCGGGATCCATGAGTTTGCTGAACAGGAACTCACTCTCGGTACAGTTGTAGCGTTTTACGCCTACATCACTCGCATCTTCGAACCCGTTTCCTCTGGCATGGAACTTTATGCGCGCGCGCAGCGGATGCTGGCAAGTGCAAGGCGCGTTCTTGAGATATTGGACGAAGATCCATCCGTGCCCGATGCCGGCACTTGCTCACTGGATATCGGTCGACTGCGGTCAGGACTGCGTATGAACGAGGTCTTCTTTCGCTATGCGGACCGCTATGTGTTGCGCAACATCTCTCTCGATATCCATCCAGGTGAGATCGTCGCCATTGTCGGCATGAGCGGCTCTGGCAAATCTTCGTTGGCCAGGCTCTTCGTGCGCTTGGCCGATCCATCCAGTGGCTCCCTACTGATCGATGGCCGACCGGTTGCGGACTATTCACTAGCCAGCCTCCGTAGAAGCATCTGCTATGTGCCCCAGGCTCCCACGCTTTTTGAAGGAACCATTCGCGAAAATATTCTTTGTGGGAGAGCGAGCGTCGCTCAAAGCACAATCGACGAAGTGTTGGTGGCCACTCGTCTCGAGTCCGTCGTTGCTCGTCTCAAACGTGGTCTCGACCATCGGCTCTATGCCGGCGCGGCGGGCCTGTCCGGAGGGGAACAACAAAGGCTTGCGATTGCGCGCGCACTCGTGCGGGATGCAGCTGTTCTCGTGCTCGATGAATCCACGGCTGCTTTGGACGCACCGACGGAAACCAGCGTGCTGCAATCCATACGACGGTTACGTCCCGATCTGACTCTCATTGTGATCTCGCACCGCGTCAAAGCCTTGAACTGGATAGATCGTTTTTTGGTGCTGGAGAATGGGCTACTGATTGCTCAGGGGAACCATCAGAATCTCTATGCGGAATGCAGTCACTATCGTCTTCTTCTAGCACAAGGCGAGGAAGAAACTCATTTGACTTTCCTGGATCGCATCAACTCGATTATCGACCAGCTTCAAGTTCCAGATGGCCCGGTTAGAGGCAGCCGTCAATGATTGCCGCTTCCATTGGAGACTTCAGGAGTTCTCGGACGGGGTGTCGTTCTCATCGGAATCGTGACCCAAGATTATCTTTTCGATGTAGTCGTGCGGCTTGTACCCGGTTCGCTTGCGAAAATAGCGACTAAATTCGCTCAACCGGTCGTATCCCATATCGAAAGCGAGTGCGGACAACTTCTGTCCCGGTTCTGCCTTCATGCACCAAATGGTCCGCGCCAAACGGAGGGAATCCTGGCGCTTATACATCGATTCGCCATAACGAGCCTTGAACTCGCGTTGAAGTGAGCGCATAGCGCAGCCCAAGGCCGGGCAGATACACTCAAGCCGGATGCGATTACTACCGTGATAGTCGTCAAGGATGCCATTGATCAGGGCTGCGCGATCCGCGACACTTCCAGGCACCAGGCCATTTCGATATGAGGACATCCAAACTTCGATTCTGCTGATCGCTTCCATTTCTTTTCCAGAGAGCTCCTTTCGCCTCTTGCCGGACATAGCTCGAACTCATGCCTCGGCGCGTTGCGAGGTGCGGGCGCGCTGCTGTTGAAACCATATGGGATATGACATGACGAATCCGCATCTGACTTCGGGGAGAACAATCCGAGACGGACGCCATGTCTTTAGCCAACAACGAGGGACCAAAACCATCGATTCGATCCTTGAGCAGATTCCGGATGAAACATGAGCAGCGCGCATGTCCTTTGGCATGTACGTCTGCTCGCCTCGAACGAACGGTTCAAACAGCGCTCAGAGAATTCTGGCCTCACTCTTCGAACAGTGGCAGGTGGTATCGCTACCATCCGTCGATCACGGGGGGTCAGAACCTCCTACTGGACGATCCCCACGGTAGCTATTGCAGGGCCCTCTCAGTAAATCGGGAGTCGCACAACAGTCCTCTACTGATATAAATCTCCGTTTGCAGGGAAAACCCGCCGAACTTTTGTAATTTTTTTTTGGATGGCTTATTTGGCTGCGAAAATGGTGCGTAGTCGCGAAATAGAACGTCGAATCGAACCTTCCACTCCACGCACGCTCAAGCGGACGTCGGGAAGCTCAGCGATTTCCCTAATGGACAGTCCTTCCCGGAACCGAAGCCGAAAGACCAGTTCATCCCGCTGTCCGTTCTTGGACGATCGAAGTGTGCAGGACAGGCGTTTGAGCAGATCCTGCACTAAAATTCTTTGATTCAGGTCCTCTTCCGCTTCGGATCCTGAAAGAGGCACATCCATGTCGTCAAGGTCCACACCGTCAATTCTTGTGCCCTCAAAGCGCTTCTTTCGTCTCGCGTCACGAAAGAAGGTGCGCGTAGTCTTGGCGGCCAGATCGCGGAGGAGGACTTCTGCCTCCTCCTCACTTCGAGGTCGAAAATTCCGAAGATACCTATAATCATTGCGAAAGATGCGCACATAAATCTCCTGCACGATTTCGTCATGCAGAAAGACTGAGTGCTGGTTATGCGACGAGGCGATCGACGATGCAACTGCCGTCATGTTCCGGTGATAGCGCCGATAAAACTCAATCCATGCGTCTTCGTTGGTCGCATCGCAACATGCTAGAGCGAGATCCAAGGCAGACAGGTCCGCGTAATCCATAGAAAACCGCCGCAAAGGCAAACGGGGCCTCGAGCAGATAGCGCAGGATAGCCACTTCTCTGATGCCGGGTCCCAGTTCAATTCGAGAACAGATTGTTCTTGATAGTGAAAGTCGGTATTTCAGCGTTTCAGGGGAATCGTTCTCGGAGAAGAAAACATATTACATCGCGGAAACGACGCAGTGAAACAATCGAAAAAGACCCTCATCTCAAAGGGTTTTGTTTCCGTTGCTTGTAAGCAACTATCTGGAGTGTCTGTTGCTTATAAGCAACAGACGCTCCAGAGAAGCCCGGCTTGACTCATTTCGAAGCCTCAAAGCGCATCGCGGAGCTGCGGTAGCAGGGCAGAATTGCTGATTGCGACGAGGGCAATAAGCCTTCGTGTCATCAGAAAGTATGACCCGGCGATACGCTGCAGACGCAAAGGAACGGAGATGTCCGCCTTGTCATGGCGCAGTGATCGTTTCAGTTGCCGAACCTCCCTGCGAATATCCTGTGCGCTCATCCGAAAATGCTCTGTTACTTCAATTGCCTCGGTACTCCACTGTTGAAGATAAAATGCCACATCCACGAGAATCTCGGCATTTTGCTCTATGATCTTCAGGCCCTCCCATCCTCCCACCAGTTCCCAGGTGATGGTGCGTCCCAACCGAACCTCGCTCCGAAGGTCGATCTTGTCGGGAGTTGGTTCGAGCAGGTCTCCGGCCACGACCTCCAGGCCGACTTTGCTAAGGGGTTGAAGTTTGTTCAGCAGTTCCGGTAGGGTCATTGTCACACGCTTCCGTCGACGCTTCATCGCATATACCACCAGCGATATCAGGAAGCCTAACAAGACCGTCAGTTCCGCAAAAAACCAGAGGTTTCGAGACATGGAGTGATCGCGGGTGCCTCTGCCGCGCATCCGATTCTAATTCAGGCATCTGCTCGGATGGAACTTCTCTTCAACTGGAACTTCGCACCCTTCACATATATATCTTGTCAGCGTTTTCGCTTCCTTGGCGCCCGGAAGTATGGTGCGCTGGCTGGTGGCTTGAAGGACAGTAAGGCGTAACCGACGGAATTCATCGACCTCGCCAACATGCATATGTTGCTAGCGGGTCCAAGGTCTCCCGTCCTTCCCCTGCAGTTCCGCTAACTTGAACACCCCCATGGAAGAAGGTTTTGTGTACCGGATTCCTGAGACCATTCTCAACGGAGCCAATCTGCCTGCAGCATCGATGGTGTTGCTTATAAGCACCACACGATGACGGCTTCGGCCATATCCTCTTTATTTCCACGTTGTCGGGCTTTGCGTCTCAAGTTTCCTTGCATGGTCTTGCGAGGTATGTAAAACTCCGCTCATTCTTGGTCAGATTGGCGCTTTTGCAGCGTCAACAAGCTCAGGGCGTTGAAATGTATGGCGAGTAAGTACCAGCGCGCAACCTGAGGAGACTGAAGGATGCAGTTAAACCTTGTACTGTACCTGCTCTGAGGCAGGTTTCCCAGAGTTTGCTTGTTAACAGGCCATGACCACAGCCGGTGGGCAGGGGTTGGCTTCTCGAGATCGTGTGTCGGGAAGCACCGCCGAGCGCCACTTTCGCGTTGTCCTGAACAAGTGTCTGTTGGAGGCGAGGTGTTAAAGCTTGCGAAACGACCCGACCACCGCTTTGCCGATGCTGAAAGTCGGAAGGACCCCGCTGGGTTCGGACGACCCGACAACTCATCGGGCGTTCCCACCTCAGATCGAGTTTTACCGCGTTCTCACACTGTCCCTATCGCGTTGGCCAGAGATGGACCTGTGGCGTCAGAGAGAAAGCCGGTTCAAGGAGTCGGCGTGGAGCTACCAGAACCAGCGCGATTCGACCATAACCCGGTGATGATCGAGGAAGAACTTCATCGAGTTCTTCAAAGTAAATTGTTTTCGAGATCGTCGCGCCTAAGACGCCTGCTTGAATACATCATCATTCATTGGCTCGCTGGCGAAGTGGACCTACTCGACGGTTATAACCTGGCGTTAGCAGTATTTGGACGAGGCCCATCCTTTGAGTCAGCGCTCGATCCTATCGTTCGGGTTCACGTTTCACGCCTCCGTAAGCTCCTGACACGCTATTATCTGGAGGAAGGAATCCGAGATATTCTCCGCATCGACATTCCCCGGGGCACATACATACCGGTAGCGCGAGCGCCTTCACACCATCCTCCTAACGCCCTAACAGCGACAGACTTCGAAAATATCTTAGTCATGGTCGTTCCATTTGAAGTCAGGGGCGGCACGATGCAAGAAACTCCGTATGCATTTGCTTTTGCCGACGAGCTCATGTATTTGCTGACGCAAGCTCCGGGCATCTGTGTCACGTCTCGCATTTCTGCTGCACATCTTGATCCATCCCTTGATGCTCGACTTGTCGGGCAGCGGTTCGGCGCACAATTCATTGTCGAAGGAGTCGTCACGACTCTGGTGGACAAGTGTGATCTCATCGTCCATCTATCCGATACCGCAAGAGGCCACAACCTTTGGTCAGATCACTTTGCTGCAACCGCAGAGAGTCTGATGGCCACATCTTCGGAGATCGCTCGCGCTCTTATCCATGAAATCAAGAAGGCCAGATGAGATCGGTATCGCTGATTGGAGAGGCAGGGCCTACATTAACCTTTCCTTCAAACTTTAACAGTTACAGAGTAGCTACTGCGATGCTTCGATCCTTATTACGGAATGCTTGCATGCCTCTGACGCAAGCTAGTTGCATTTGGGTCGAGATCCAAAAGATATAAGCGACACATGGCATTCGATATCGGACATCGTGTAGATCGTGCGACCTTCACGGTTGACGCTTGGACGTTTGCTCCAGTATTAGCTTAGGACAATGTGTAACAGTAACTTTTGAATTGTTACTCGCGCAGAAAAACCTCTTCTGCCATACTTCTCGGGCTTGAACTAATGACTGTCTTTTGTAAGGGAAGAGGCCTCGGTGGCCAGACTGGCGATAGCCTGTGTTCTTTTACAACAATGAGACGTCTTGCTCTAAGCATTAAGGACTTCGGAGTTGTAGGGAGAGGGACTGCAGCGTCATGTTGCCCGAAGAAAAACTCCAGTGGTTTGCTGTTCAAGTAATGCCTCAACATGAACACTCTGTTGCTCTGCAACTAGAGATCAAAGGGCAAGAACACTTCCTTCCCACAGTCCAATCCGCGCGGCGATGGTCGGATCGAACAAAGATTCTGACGTTGCCATTATTCCCAGGATACCTGTTCTGCAAGACGAAGAGATCATTGTTCGGAACCGTGCTCAATATCCAAGGCGTATACCGCATTGTGAGCTTCGGCGGTAAAGCGCATCCGATACCTGATGACGAAATCCTTTCCTTGCGGCGAGTCCTTGATTCCGGAAGAGATTTATGCCCGGTGCCCTATGTATCACTTGGCCAGAAAGTGCAGATCGCGCAGGGGCCATTGTCCGGTGTCACGGGAATCGTCACGCGCCTCAAGAAGAGGGATCGCTTGGTTATTTCGGTTGACTTGATCATGAAGTCAATTTCCATTGACATTTCAACATCTGAGCTTTCTGCAGTTCATCTCGCTTCATAATGGAGGAGTGCTTCTGTACGCCGTTGCAGAATCGAGCTCAGAGCTTCATTTCTCTAGTGGTGCATTTGGCTGGTCATTTTTCTTTTGATTGAAATGGGAGACAGCACTCAGAAGTGGTCGCTGCTTCTGGTCCTAAGCAGGTAGGGGTTGGATCCACGCTGTCGAGGCCCAGATCGCGAAGCAGATCGGTGGAGAGATGACGATTCAGTCTGGCGCCCATTGGTATGCCCTTCAAGTCCGTCCGAACCACGAAGCCTTGGTTGCGTCACGGCTACGGATACTTGACATTACGGAATATGTGCCCAAATCTCTCTCGGCGCAAACAGCGCTCCATGGGAAGAAAACAAAAGTCTTAATTCCAGGATATGTTTTTTGTTTTTTTGACTTGATGCTTGGCCCCAACCTGTATTTAGTCCCCGGCGTGATTCGGATCGTGGGAAATGGTAAATATCCTACACCGATCGAGAAAAGAGAAATGGATATCCTCCAATTGCTCTCAGATATTTCATTGCCTTTCGAATCTTGTGGCTATCAACACTACAGTCGTGAGGTTACTCTGATTGATGGTCCGCTGGCGGGAATGCCCGGCTCAGTTCTGAGCGACGGCATGGGCTATAAGTTCGTCGTCTCTTTACCAGGACTGCGATATTCTTTTGCCGTTTCAATTCGCCCCGAATGGATCCCTGTACTTCCTGGATCGAGTCAATGACGTCGCGTGGACCAGTGAAAGGAAAACGCGCACGGCGATAGAAGTTTGTGGATTCGTCATTGAACGGGTCCTTCCTTTCTCCGGCGGGAGAATAGTGATGTCTAACGATCACATCATCTCGTTGATTGATCGGGAGCTTTCTTTCTTGCAGGAAATGCGTTCCCTGCTCGTTGGGGTACCTATTATTCCTGAATCATCGAGACAGATTGAGTCCGCGCTGGATCCTGCACTGACTAATATGCATTTGCCGTATCAGCCTACCTCGGTTCGACGAAAAGTCCAGCGCCGAGGGTCTTATGGGGGAAGCGTGCCCGCAAAGGAAAAGAAAAAGAGCGCTGTTTCTACCGCAACCGCCGTCAAACAGCCAAAAGCGGCTCTGACCGCCAATATACCCATTGGGCCAATTGCTGTATCAGCGGAAGAGGCAAGAAGAGTACGGGAAGGCATAACTAGAGTTCCCAAGATTTTGGACAGTTGATACAGCAGCGCACTGAAGCCAAAGCTGGGAGGATGGCAACACAATTTGCGTTCGGTTCAACGACATCCCCAGACGTTTCCTAAAGACTCCTTCGACAACCGATCAATCCGAGCCGGATAACCTGTGCCGGGCACACTTCAACGATGTAGGAACCAGGAGCATTTTGTGGGGATTAATTGCAAAGCATGGTTTCTCTATGCTGGAAGTCGTGGAGAGAACGGGAAACACGCTACGCTGCGGTTGGAGTCGCATGAGCTTCCTTCTCCGGGGCCCAAAGATGTACTTGCCGAGCCGATTTTTGGCTGCTGGGAAGGAAATATGGCGCATGCAATCATGAGAAAACCCATTGACGTGTGCCATCTAAGACGTGAGCCGCGAGTCGTTCTTGGAAATGCTGGCGTTGTTCGTGTTCTAAAGCCTGGATCCGATGTAAAGTCGCTGAAAGAAGGTGACTATGCGATGATTGTTGCCGCCTCGGTGGTTGACCGATGGGGATATCCGGACAAGATATTTGCTTACGATGCGCCCTATACGATGGGATGCCTCAGCACAAAGATCATTGCGAAAGAGCATGAACTTCTGCTCATTCCCGAGTCGAGCAGATACTCACTGGCCCAATGGGCCGCATTTGCTGTCAGATATGTCACGGCGTGGTCGAATTGGGAGCTCGCGTTTGCGACGTTCCGCCTTCTTGTCCCTACAAGCGACTCTCCAACCCCCAATGTTTGGGGGTGGAGCGGTGGCACTACCCTTGCCGAATTAAGTCTGGCCGTGCGAGCAGGATGTAAGACCGTTATGGTCTCCGGCGATGATCGTAGGCTTCAGACGATTGCAGCGTTGGGTATCGAGCCTCTGGACCGACGAAATATACCTCTGCCACTGTTTGATGATGCCCGTGTGTCGGATCCAGCGTACAGGCGAGAATATGAACGGACCGAGCGCGCATTTCTTGATCAGGTTGAGAAACGCACCTGCTCTGAGATGGTGCAAATATTTGTGGATTATCTTGGTACGCCCGTCCTGCGTGCAACGCTGAAGGCGCTGAGTAGAGAAGGCATCATCACCACAGCTGGTTGGAAAGAAGGAATGCCCACCCGATTCCTTCGATCGTCGGAGTGTATTGCGCGGCATCAACACATCCACACGCATTATGCAACGCGCAATCAAGCCAAGGCAGCAATGCAGTATGGCGAAGACAATGCCTGGATGCCGATTCTCGAAGAGGCACCAGTACCATTTGAAGACGTTCCTACCCTTTCCGATCGATTTCTGAGGGGGGATGTGGGTTATTTCCCGATCTATTCGATTAACCCCGCTTAGCCTTACTTTGCAGAGTGCGGGTTGCCTCCCTACCTGTCACATCCCCTTGCCGGGTCCTCAGCTTTGGACATGAATGAATCGTAAATAGCCTTGCACTTCATTGAAGCACCATACGGTCAGATGGAGGTTACCGATGAAATCCAATATCAGTGAAGCTGCGCCGGCCCCCGTAGCTGTCGTTGGTATTGGGTGCCGGTTCCCAGGGGCCAATACGCCCGATCAATTCTGGGAGCTTCTCGATCAAGGGAGAAATGCTATCACGGAAGTGCCCAAAGATCGCTTCGACCTTGATAGATATTTCGATCCTATCCCTGGCACACCTGGCAAGGTGAGCAGTCGATTCGGCGGCTTTCTGGACGATGTCGCGGGATTTGACGCAGCTTTCTTTGGGATCGCGCCGAGCGAAGCGCGCATGATGGATCCTCAGCAACGACTCCTATTGGAAGTCAGTTGGGAAGCCATGGAGGATGCAGGACTAACGCTCAAGATGGCACGTGAGGTGCGTACTGCCGTTTTTGTTGCAATGCAATCGAGCGATTACCTATCCCATTTGCCGCTGAGTTCGATTGATTTCGATCTCTCAGCTGTCGCCAATACTTCTAGGGGTGCTGCAGCCGCCAGAATTTCACACGCTTTTGGTTTTTGTGGGCCGAGTATGACGATAGACGCAGATCGTTCGTCTGCACTCGTCGCCATTCATCTTGCAACTCAAAGCTTGCAGACCAATGAGTCCGATGTTGCGTTTGTAGGAGCATCGAATCTAATTCTTTCGCCTGAAATGAGTGTCGCGTTGTCGCGCTCTGGTCTCCTGGCTCCGGATGGGCAGTGCAAATTCTGCGATGCTCGCGCCGATGGCATAGTGCGGTCCGAGGGAGTAGGAGTCGTGGTACTGAAGCGCGAAGAGGACGCCATTGCGGCTGGTGATCTGATTTATGCTGTGATCCGCGGGAGCGCAGTCCGCCATGCCGCGGCAACCGGAAATGATTTTCTCGCCCCCAGCGTTGCCAGCCAAACGGCACTCATTAAGGCGGCATATGCCCGTGCTGAAATATCCGCTTCCAAGGTCCAATACATTGAGGCCCATGGTGCTGGGAATCCAAAAGGCGATGCCATCGAAATTGCTGCTCTTCACAATTTTCTCTTAGGAGAGGAACGGTCTCATCCATGTCTCGTAGGCTCAGTAAAAACAAACATTGGCCATGCGGAAGCGGCTGGAGGGATGGCGGCATTTATCAAGACCTCTCTTTCCCTGCATTATGCACGAATACCAGCGACGCTTCATTTCGCGAATCCCCATCCGGCCATAGATTTTGATGATCGCTTTCTCCGGGTCTCCACATGCACGGCTTCTTGGCCGAACCCTGAACACAAAATCGCGGGGGTCACCTCGATCGGTCTTACAGGGACAATGGCCCACGTCGTGCTGGAGTCCCCCAATCACCAGACACCGCTAAGCACGGCCAGATCTCTTCTTTCGCCCGTTATCATTCCTCTCTCGGCGCGCTCACAACAAGCACTAAAGGATCTCGCCGGACGCTATCATCAAAGTCTTGAAAGTAGCCAGCACCTCAGTCTAGGGGAGATTGGGTATAGCGCTGCAATGCGCCGCGAGCATCACACCTGCCGCACCGCCTTCGTTGCAACCTCGCTTACCGAATTACAAGGTTGGGTCTACTCACTACGGGCAGAAGCAGAGTTCCCGGTCGGTGTATCTATTCGACGTGAGAACAGGTCTCCGATCGTCTTCGTATTTTCCGGGCACGGAAGCCAATGGCGCGGAATGGGCTGCGATCTCCTCAGAAGTTCGAGCACTTTCCGATCGGCCATCGAAGAGTACGACACACATCTGCAACGAGAGACCGGCCTCTCGATATTGGAAGCGCTGACATCTCCGTCGACAAATTTGGAAGATTTTTCAGTTACGCAGCCGCTACTGGTTGGAGTCATGATTGCACTCGACCGTGTCTTGCGTTCCTGGAACATTCAACCAGATGCAGTTATAGGGGCAAGTGTTGGCGAGGTTGCGGCTGCTTATTCTGCGGGGGCGATATCGATGCGTGACGCAGTAAGGATTGTCGCTCTGCGATCAAAAGTGCTCCAGGAACTCGCAGGGGATGGTGTCCTTGCAGTCCTGCAAATGTCACGTGCTGATGCCGAAGAGTTGATTGAGGAGTTTGGTGATCAGGTTGCGGTCGCCTGCGCTAATGGCCCGAGATCGACTGTTCTCACAGGTGCCGCTAAGGCACTTCATCAGATCGTCGCCGGACTGAAAGAGAAAGGCATTCAATGCACGATTCCTGATGTACGCACGGCTGCCCATAGCAGACTGATCGAGCCATTCCAACACGAGTTCCGAGACCGCCTGCGAGATATTACCCCAGTTCGAGGAACCATCAGCCTTTGGTCAACTGTGACGGGATCGCTAATCCCACATGGTGAATTGAATGCCGATTATTGGGCGGCCAATTTGAGACTGCCTGTCCTTTTTGAAGATGGTATTCGCAGTTTACTGAAAGCAGGATATCAAACGTTTATTGAAATCAGCCCACATCCGCTCCTTTGCGAATCAATACTGGATGTGGCCTTCGAAGAGAGTATTTCCGTCACCACCGCCTTCTGCTCGCAGCGTGAAAAGGGAGATAAGGCGCAATTGCTTGAAGTAGCAGCGAGACTCTACGAAGCCGGATATGATTTGGATTGGTCCGCGCTGAATGAAAATGGGCAACCCCGCTTCCATCGACTCCCTTGCTACCCGTGGCAGCATAAAACCTTCTGGCATAGTGGAGAATCATCGACCGAAACTGCACACGATAGCAACGGTAGGACGCCAGAGCCGGAAGGTTCGATGCTGGCCTCGAAGCTGAAGCGGACCACAACGAATGAGAAAAAGATTGTCCTTAGCGATCTCCTTACCAATCTGGTTGCGAAAGTGGTGGGTATTCCTCACGAAGATATTGATCCCAGACTCTCGTTCCGAGACATGAACGTCACATCTTTGATGGGTACCGAAATTCGTGTTCAGTTGGAGCGTGCCCTCGGGACGTCACTTTCTTCGAGCCTTCTGTTCAATTATCCGTCGATCGAAAGCTTAGCGGTCCATATAACCGACACAACCGAGGGGCATGCCCATCTTGCGGAATTGGTGACCAAGGCCCCTTTAGCAGAAGCACAGAGCCAGACCGATCCGGAAGCCATTGCAATCGTTGGCATGGCATGCAACTTTCCCGGAGACATCGACGACGCCGAATCGTTCTGGAATTTTTTGATACACGGAAAGGATGCAATTGGCGACATCCCATTCGACCGCTGGGATGTGAATGAATATTATGATCCAGATCCGGCTGCACCGGGCAAGTCGTATAGCAAGTGGGGAGGATTTCTTTCTTCTGTCTATGCGTTTGATCCCGAGTTTTTCGGGATTACTTCGCGACAAGCGGAAGCCATGGATCCACAACAGCGCCTTGTTCTCGAGACGGCCTGGCATGCACTCGAGGATTCCGGCGTAGTCCCCAGTGAGCTTTTTGGGTCAGAGGCAGGCGTATTTCTAGGTGCCATCACTAACAACGACTACGCAAGTCTCAAAAGCAACGCTTTTCCAATCTATGTTGCAGATGCACATGACAGTGTTGGGAATGCAGTGGCATCGACTGCAGGCCGGCTGTCCTATTTCCTGGGTGCACACGGACCAAGCATGTGCATTGATACTGCTTGCTCCTCTTCTCTAGTCGCCGTCCATCTCGCATGTCAGAGCCTGCGGCTCCGGGAGTGTTCTATTGCTATCGCCGGAGGTGTCAACGTCTTGTTGAGCCCGGAGCCCACTGTCCTGTACAGCAAAACAAGGATGCTCTCACCAACTGGACGGTGTAGGACATTCGATGCCTCTGCCGACGGGTATGTGCGGAGCGAAGGGTGCGGCATCATCGTTCTTAAGCGGCTTTGTGATGTGTCGCCCTCCGACAGAGTCCTGGCGGTCGTCGCCGCGTCGGCAGTAAACCAGGACGGCCGGAGCAACGGTTTGACGGCTCCGAATGGAGTGGCGCAGCAGAAGCTCTTGAAACAAGCACTCGATCGTTCCGGCTTGAAGTCTAGCGACGTTGCGTTGATCGAGGCCCATGGAACTGGCACTCCTCTCGGAGATCCCATTGAGGTAGAGGCCATTGGAGCAGTCCTGGGGTTGGAACGACCTATCAATCGGCCATTGTTGGTCGGATCTGTAAAAGCGAACATCGGACATCTCGAAGGAGCTGCGGGCATCGCTGGCTTGATCAAAGCCGTGCTATGTCTAACGCATTCATCTGTTCCACCGCAAATTCATTTCGACACCGTCAACCCAGCGATAGACTTACCTCGTCTAGGGATTCGCGTGCCGTTGTCACCGGAGCCTTGGCCATCGCCGGTAATAAGGCGCGTCGCCGGCGTCAGCTCGTTCGGATTTACCGGCACAAACGCGCACGTCCTCCTGTGTTCAAAGAGTACAGAAGGAGACAATTATGAATACGGCTCGTTCTCAAGGCCTGCATATTTAATCACAGCATCAGGGCGTTCGCCGCAGGCTATACAGAGAGTTGCAGTACAGTACCCGAAATTCCTTGAAGCCCACGTGTCAACTCCACTCTCTGATATCGCATTCACGGCCAATGCGGGAAGAGAGCATCATCCCCATCGTATTGCTGTTGTGGCGAGCAGTTCCGCTGACGCAGCTGAACGGTTTCGAGAGATTTCTCAAAGCCTCTCTGAATCCAAAAGCTTGAAACTTGCCCTCAAAAATAAACGGCCCAAAATTGCCTTTCTTTTCGCTGGGCAGGGATCGCAGTACCCATATATGGGGCGCCAACTCTACAGCATAGATCCTGTATTCCGAAAAGAAATGGATAGATGTTCCCGTTTCTTGGAACAGTGGCTTAACCGATCTCTAGTCGAAGACCTGTATGTATCGCGTGGTCCGGAGATGATTCGCGACCTTACGCTGTCGCAAGTGGCGATGTTTTGCATCGAATACTCGCTCGCGAAGACCTGGGAATCATGGGGTATTCGGCCTGATTTTGTGATGGGCCATAGTCTCGGGGAGTACGCGGCTGCGTGCATTTCCGGTCTCTTGTCTCTTGAGGATGCTTTGACCTTTACCTATCACCGGGCAGAGATTTTCCAAAACCTGACCGAATTGGGCCATGCCGTTATCGCATTTGCTGGACAAGAGCGCATTCGATCAATCATAGACGAAACCTCTGATGACATCGTTATCGCAGCTGTGAACTCGCCTTCACAGGTACTTCTGAGTGGAACCGAAGAGTCAATCCGAAACAGTGTTTCCAAGTTGAAAGACCACGGAGTCGACACGAAACATCTCGATGGCATGATCGGTGTTCACTCTAGATTGATGGACCCAATTCTTGATTCGGTTGAGGAACTCGCTACCAAGCTCGACTTTGGAAGGCTTGCGATACCGTTCGTGTCCACCGTTTACGGTTCGCGCATCGATGAAGCAACACTGTCCTCGCCATCATATTGGAGGCGACATCTCCGACAACCAGTCGAATTCATGATGGCGATGGGCGCGCTCCATTCAGAAAAGTGCGATTTCTTTCTCGAGATCGGGCCTCGGCATACCCTTATCAGGCTGGGTCAGGCTTGCATTCCGGCTGATGAGCACCTATGGCTTCAGTCTCTCAGCAAAGAAAAACAAGACTGGCAGCAAATGCTCGAAACGCTTGGAGAACTTTACACTCATGGCGTTGATGTTGACTTCTCGGCATTTCACCGTGCTCATCCAGGCCATGTTACCTCTCTACCGCAATATCCATTCGAACGACAAGAATTTCGCCCAGCCTCCCCCTCGAGTCATCGAGCGGAGGTTGTCCGTGATTCGAAAAATGATGACACCGAGAAACAATCAGTCTTCAGTGCAGAATGGCTCGCGTGTGACCCGGGTAATCGTAAGCTCCTGTTAGAGCAAAACCTCAAGTCGATGCTCAATAAACTGGCGGCAATTCCTCTCGATCAGATCGCAGACGACGCGCGATTTGAGGAGCTTGGTGTGGACTCCCTTATAGCAATGGATTTGGTGATGGTGTTGGATAAAACGCTTGGGGTTTCGGTGTCGGAAACAGTCGTGAGCGACTACCCCACTCTCTCGGCACTGACGGATCATCTCACGGGCCTGCTTCAGGAATACCTCAATGTTAGTCCGTCGGCGTCCCTTCAACCCCAAATGCCTGCATAGGTCGGTTTCTTTACGCGATGGAAGTGGCGAACGCTGTCCACCGAAGACCAGCCGTATCTGACGCGATAACAAACCGTATTTCTACTCCGTCCCGAGACTTGAACTTCGCACTTAACAGACGTTGCTGTGCTTTCGGAAGTGCAAGTGCTTAAACGAACATGAGCTACGTCTTGATACCTCACTAAGAGTCAGATAACAGGTGTGTAGAGATGACACTGAGCGCACAATTCCAATGCTCGATGGCGGATATGTTGAACCAACACGCCTCGAGGCGGCCGGACGCCATCGCATACATTTATTTGGATGATAGCCTCAACCAAACCAAGCGGCTCACTTTCTGCGCCCTGCAGAAAGAAATAAACACGATCGCGCACGAACTCCATAAATTCGCTTCTCCGGGCGAAAGAGCCCTACTTCTTTACCCGTCCGGTCTGGAATTCATAAGCGCTTTTCTCGCCTGCCTGCAGGCCGGCATCATCGCAGTGCCAGTGCACGCACCGCGGTCTACACGACACCGGGATCGCTTGGATACCATCGTGAGAGACTGCCAGCCAAGCATAGTCATGACCAGTCAACATTTCTTCGCCCAGGCCTCGGGCGTTTTTCCTGCCGAGGCCGGAACTCTAGGCTTACCACACCTCTTTACCGATGAGATTGCGCTCAGCTCAGCCAGCGAAGATCATCGAGTTCTCGTTAGCGGAGAAGAGACCGCATTCCTGCAATACACATCCGGTTCAACCACCTCGCCTAGGGGTGTGATGGTCACGCACAGTAACATTGCTGCGAACGAACGAATCATCAAGGAAGCCTTTCGCGCAAACCAAGACTCTGTGGTGGTAAGTTGGCTCCCGCACTATCACGACATGGGTTTGATCGGAGGCATACTTCATCCGTTGTGGGTCGGAGCGCAATGCATCTTGATGTCCCCTCAAGCGTTCTTACGGAGACCGAAATCGTGGCTTCAGGCAATCAGCGACTATCGTGCGACTATAAGCGGCGGTCCCAACTTCGCGTATGAATTGTGCAGCTCACGAATTTTGGAGGAAGAGAAGCAGACGCTGGATCTCTCTCCCTGGACGGTTGCGTTTAACGGTGCGGAGCCTGTCCGCCTCGCGACAGTGGAACGATTCTGCGGCGCGTTTCAAGCTTCTGGGTTTCGAAAGAATGCAATCGCGCCGTGCTATGGACTTGCAGAAGCAACGTTACTAGTCTCGGCAAAACATGAAGGATCCGAATACACAGTCCACAATGCTCCCGCAACCGGATCTAATAGCGATTCCGTGCAGGATGCCGACAACCCTTCCAAACGAAAACGCCTGGTTGGTTGCGGCGAAATCGGTGTCGAGCTTAGTGTGCAGATCGTAGACCCACAGACCAGAATGGATCTTCCCGACGGAGTTGTGGGTGAAATTGTGGTTTCGGGTCCAACTATAGCTGCGGGATATTGGAAAAACGAGGAAGCAAGTCTTGAAACATTTCACACGGGAGAAGCAAACTCTCCACTCCTGAGCACGGGAGATCTGGGCTTCCGGATCGCCAAGGAGCTCGTCGTGACGGGGAGACTAAAAGATCTGCTAATTGTTCGTGGAAAGAATTATCACGCCGAAGATATCGAGGTAGCCGCAGCGAGTGTCCATGAAAGCCTACGCACTTCGCCAGGGGCCGCCTTCTCGGTGGAGACAGAAAAACATAGCGAAGCGATCCTGATACAAGAACTGCCGAGACGGCTGAATGGTATGGAATCTCTTAGCCGTTTGGTCGAAGACATACGCCGCGCCGTCGCAGAGGAAGAGGAACTCATTCTCGATAGGGTTGTTCTGGTCGCCACGGGCGCCATCCCTCGTACAACAAGCGGTAAAGTCCGGAGGCAAGCATGTCGCAGCTTGTATTTGGAAGGACGACTGGATGTTTTGTTCTCCCATGTCATGCCTGAAACTTCTGAGGAGTTTCCCACGATAGCACTCGAAGTTGACAGGGAAACAACCGTACTGGAAAAACTACAGCACTTGGCGGCCCACATTCTTCAGGTTGACCCCCGAGCGATACGCACAGATCTATCCCTTCTGTCTCTCGGTCTCGATTCATTGACGGCGGTCACGTTGCACGCGAAAGCGGCGGAATCGTTAGGAATACACATCTCACTCGAAAAAATGCTCCGGGGTACATCACTTCGCGAACTTGCCGCAGGAGCGTCCACTACCTCTGATCCGCCCGCGGAATCTCATGTCGTGACGTCACCAGAGGGCCTGGGCTCATATCCGCTCTCCGAAGGACAGAAGGCTCTCTTTTATATTCACCTTCTAGACCCTCAGAGCCCTGCATACAATTTGTTTTCGGCGTCGCGTACTGATTCACCTCTTGATATTTCTGCCTTTTGCGGCGCAATCCGCGAACTAATTAATCGCCATTCGCTGCTTAGAAGTTTAATCATATCTACTCCTGATGGACCGATGCGTTCTGTCGTCGAAGATTATCCATCACCTCCTACAGTGCAGGACGCCTCCCAATGGAATGAGGAAACGCTGGAGAATTACCTCAAGGAGGCGGCAAACAGACCATTTGAGATCTCAAAGAATCCGCCCTTTCGCGTAGAGCTGATCCGCCAAGAGGGACGCGGCGACATAGTATTGCTGGTAGCCCATCACATCATGCTTGACCTCTGGTCAGCATCTATTCTGCTGGATGAATTGGCTGACATCTACACGGCGATCCTCGAAAACAGTCCGCTTCCATCACGGTTGCCGCATATCCCGTATTCCCAATTTGTAGATAGGCAGCTACTGGAGCTGAAAACCGAGAAGCTCAAAGCGCAAAAGACGTATTGGAGGGGCCGATTGACTGAAGCGAATACGTCTTTGGCCTTGCCCGCTGATCGCAGTCCTGCGTTGTCGGCAAGGCGAGGCTCGACACTCTGGTTTGAGTTAGATGACACAATTGCCGCCCAAGTCGGACGTCAAGCCCAAGTTTTAGGCGTGTCGCTTAACACTTTCTTGTTAGCTGCCTTTTCCGCCCTTCTCTTACGGATCTCAGCCCAGGACGACGTACTTGTAGGCGCACCCGTATCAGGCCGTACTTTTTCCAGCTGCGCGGCCTGCATCGGATACTTTATCAACCAAGTAGTCTTGCGAAGCCAATGGTTTCCCGGCATGCGGTTTGCTCAATTTGCCACGACAATGCAAACCGAAGTTGCGGCAGCTCTGTCGAATCAGGATTATCCCTTTTCCCATCTAGTGGAGGACCTTGAGATTCGGAGAGAGGCACACCGTACACCATTGACTCAAGTCATGTTCGGTCTACAGAGTACCCGCAATATGACGGGGACGGAGCTTTCTCGATTCATTTTGGGCCACCGAGGAGCTGAGTTCCGCAAAGGTGCATTGAAGCTTCAAGCTATTCCAGTAGAAAATCTGGGGGCGCAGTGCGATCTATCGCTCTTTTTCGCCGACCAGCAACAAAGGCTGTCAGGTCTGATCCAATACGATTCCGACATTTTCGACCGGGCATCTATCGATAGAATCAAACGTGAATTCGAGGTATTGCTCGACGCTGTATCCCAAGACCCTGATCTAGAGTTGGAGCACCTTCCAATCATGGATAAGGATCAAAGCGAACGCATGCTCATAGCATGGAACGCAACATTGTCTCCATATGTCCCAGAAATGTGCGTCCACCATTTAGTCGAACAAACAGCAAATACCCATCCAGACCTGACAGCAGTTTCTGCACACGACGGGACCCTCGAGTATCGTCAGCTTATTTCACGATCTGTCGTGATCGCAGCAACGCTTCAGGCAAACGGGGTCATAGAAGATTCTATTGTTGCTCTACAATGCTCGCGGTCGGTACATCTTCCCGTCGCAATGCTCGGTATTCTGCAAGCGGGAGCAGCCTTTCTACCACTCGATCTGTCACTGCCTGTGGATCGTCTCCGTTACATGGTGCAGCAATCTCATGTTCAGATTGCGGTGACAGATGATGCAGGCGCGGCTGAGACATTGACAGCGATCGGAATTCCACAAGTCGTTCGCGTCGATCTACTGACTCACAATATGCCCTCAGTTTCCAAGGCCGAAGATTGGAAAATCCCGCCGGCCAATCCGGATGCTTTGGCGTATGTCATCTTCACATCCGGATCGACAGGAGTCCCAAAAGGAGTCGTGGTGACTCACCGCAATCTTGGAAACTTCTGTCACGCGATGACGCACATTATCAACTGCGGCGCAGGGGATCGATTCTATGCGCTAACAAGCATATCGTTTGATATTTCCATTCTGGAGTTGCTGTGGCCCTTGACCTGCGGCGCGGAAGTAGCGATTATTCCGGAACAGAAGAAGCGCGTCCGCTCCTTGCTCTCGACGGGGGTGCAGGCAAACAGGGGTTTGGACTTTAGCTTGTTCTATTTTGCTGATGCCTCGAATCGTTCGCTGCACGCTCCGTATACTCTCCTGATTCAAGGCGCGAAGTTCGCAGATGAGCACGGCTTCACGGCTGTCTGGACGCCCGAACGCCACTTTCACCAGTTCGGGGGTCTTTACCCGAATCCTTCCGTGACGAGCGCAGCGCTCGCCGCTGTCACCGAGCGAATTCGTATTCGGGCGGGCAGTGTCGTCCTGCCGCTTCATAATCCGATTCGCATTGCGGAGGAGTGGTCTGTCGTTGACAACTTATCTCAAGGAAGAGTGGATATTGCGTTCGCCTCCGGTTGGCACGCAAACGACTTTGTCCTAGCACCTGGAAACTTTGAGGAGCGACGGCGGCTGATGGAAGATGGAATCAGTACCATCCAGCAACTCTGGCGCGGACATCCGATCGAAGAGCGCAACGGCATTGGAGACACAATCTCGGTCGAGATCTTTCCGAAACCAGTTCAACCTGAACTCCCGATCTGGATTACCGCCGCAGGCACTCCGGCGACATTTCAGCTTGCGGGTGCCCTCGGTGCGAATGTCCTAACTCATCTCTTAGGACAAGGTATCGACGATGTGCAAGAAAATGTCAAAAACTATCGACGCGCTCGAGCGAACGCGGGTCTCAATCCAGACCAAGGCCGTGTCACGCTGATGCTCCATACGTTCCTTGGAAGCAATCGTGAAGAAGTCCAAGCCATAGTGCGAGAGCCCTTCAAGCAATATCTGCGTTCTTCTGTGGGCCTAATTGAAAAATTCATCAAGACAATGGGGCTGCCAGTTGATTTCGCCCAGCTCACTTCAGCGGACTTTGAAGCCTTATTGGATTTTGCCGCTCAGCGGTACGCCGCAAACAATGCTTTATTTGGTACCGTATCCGATGCTGCTTCCCTGGTAGAGAACTTCAAAGAGGTCGGCGTAAATGAAATTGCCTGTCTGATTGATTTCGGAATCGAATCTGGGACAGTAATAAATAGCCTCTCAAGTGTCAGGGACTTGATGACACATTTGAATCTACCGAGTTTGCCGATCACCCAAAGCAGACCAAAGGAAGCGTCGCGTCGGCATTTGCTCCAATGTACTCCGTCGATGATGAAACTCCTGCTTGCTGAAAAAGATGAAGCATCGCTCCTCCACTCGATTGACACTCTGCTCCTGGGTGGAGAGCCAGTGTCGGCATCTCTAGTTGAACGCATTAAGGCGGAATATTCATGCAAAGTTATGAACATGTATGGTCCGACAGAAACCACCATTTGGTCCACAAGCCAGGAACTTGATGTAGCAGCTGGAGTCACGGTGGGCAGGCCAATTTCGAATACGGAATGCTTCATTCTCGACCGGCGACGTATGCCAGTTGATGTGAATATGGTCGGAGAGCTCTACATAGGTGGGGATGGCGTCGCACGAGGATACATCGGGCAGCGTGACCTAACCGAAGAGCGTTTTATCCCCAATCCGATTCCAGGCAGCAGATCGGGTCGTTTATACCGCACTGGGGATTTGGCGCGATTCAAGCAAGATGGAGCAATCGAAGTTCTCGGACGAATTGACCAACAAGTGAAGATCCGGGGACATCGTGTGGAACTCCCGGAGATAGAGTTTGCGATTGGTCAGCACCCCGACATCTCCAATGTCGCTGTTGTGAAGTCTTCTGGCGATTTCGGCGACGGCCAGGAATCGTTGGTTGCCTACTTCGTTCCCAAGCATGGAAGTACAGTGAACCGCGAGACTATGCGTCTTTTTCTCGGGAGCAGTCTTCCTTCCTACATGATTCCATCTCATTTTGTGAGCATGGATGCGCTGCCTCTTTTGCCTAGCGGGAAGACCGATCGCAAGGCCTTAGAGCAACGGCCCATCCTCCCCGCTCAGGCAGCGGGTTCAAGCACCGCCTTGCCGGCTTCTGTCGAAAACCTCGAACAGGTGATTGAAAAAATATGGATGGACACTCTTCATATCGACCGCGTCTCACTCGATGACAACTTTTTCGATATCGGCGGTCACTCACTACTCATGGTTCAGGTACACAATGCACTGTCGGCAGCGCTTAGGGGCAACTTTCCCTTGATCAAGCTTCTTGAGAGTCCTACTATCCGCTCACTGGCAGCTGCTCTTACTGAGCACCAAGCAAGCAGCAGAACGAGCGCAGCACAATCTAGTGAAATCGACCGGGCGGCGATGCAACGAAAAGGATTGGCGGCGATGCGAAGGAATGCAAGTTCCACGAGGCCGGTCGCATGAATAGAGAAGATAATAGCGCGGACCTCAGCGTTGCTATCGTCGGGATTGCTTGTCGCTTTCCCGGCGCCGCCAACGTTAGTGAGTTCTGGAATAACCTCCGTGAAGGTGTAGACAGCGTCAGCGACTTCTCTGAGGAAGAACTGCGATCATTCGGTATTCGTCAGGGGATATGGAAGCGCTCCGATTTTGTCCGCTCCGCTCCTGTGCTGGACGATTTCGCGTGTTTCGATGCGTCATTTTTTGGTTATTCTCCAAAGGAAGCGGCGCTAATGGATCCTCAACATAGGGTCTTTCTAGAGTGTTCGTGGGAGGCGCTAGAAGCTGCAGGCTACATTCCAGACAACTGCCCCCAGCCATGTGGAGTGTTTGCAGGTACCAGCCTAAGTAGTTATCTGCTCTACAATCTCCTACCGAGATTGCGTAATCCGCATAGCGATGACAGTCTGCAAACGATGATTGGGAATGATAAGGATTTCCTAAGTACTCGCGTGTCCTATAAGCTCAATTTGCGCGGTCCGAGCATTGATTTGCAGACAGGTTGCTCGACATCGCTTGTCGCCGTGCATATGGCATGCCAGAGTCTCATCAGCTATCAATGTGACTTGGCTCTTGCAGGTGGCGTGTCAATCCAGGTGCCCCAGAGGCGTGGCCATATATTTCAGACGGGGGGAGTATGTTCCCCGGACGGCCGTTGCCGCGCGTTCGATGCGAAAGGGGCAGGTACGATCTTTGGAAGTGGTGTAGGCGTCGTGGTCCTGAAGCGTTTTCTCGAAGCGGTGCGCGACAGGGATCACATTATTGCGGTGATCAAGGGATCGGCAGTAAACAACGACGGTGCGGCGAAGTTGGGTTATACCGCGCCTAGCATTTCCGGCCAATCTGAAGTGATTCAGACAGCCCAGTTGATGTCTGGAGTCATGGCTCGATCGATCGCTTATGTGGAGTGCCACGGTACGGCAACTCCTCTTGGCGATCCAGCAGAAATCACGGCTCTCACGAATGCTTTTCGAGTAAGCACCGATGACGTCGGCTTTTGTGCCGTCGGATCAGTGAAGTCCAATATCGGCCATCTTGACGCCGCAGCAGGTATCGCCGGATTGATCAAGACAGCTCTGTGTCTAGAGCATGAAGAATTGGTTCCCAGTGTTCACTACGAACAGCCCAATCCGGAAATAGATTTTGCCAAAACACCGTTCTATGTTATTTCAACACGACGGCCATGGCTACGAGACAGTTCCGGTAATCTCCGGCGAGCTGGCGTGAGTTCTTTTGGGATCGGCGGTACAAATGCCCATGTAATTCTCGAAGAGGCGCCGCCACAGTCCAGAGAACCCGCTACGCGGGATCAACATCTACTACTACTTTCTGCTGCCACTCCTCAATCTTTGGAATCCTTGACAGAGAGATACATTCGTTTTCTTGAAACGCATTTGGACGACAACATTGCTGACGTTTGCTACACGCTGCAAATGGGGCGGCACGCGCACGCGTGGAGACGGGCAGTCGTTTGTACCAACACCGAAGACGCCATAGCATCTCTACTTGGCGGTCCAAACACTTGGAGCATTACACAGGAAACAGGCCGCCAGAACCGTACTGTGGCATTTATGTTTTCAGGTGGAAGTGCCCAGTACGTTAGGATGGGCGCTGGCCTTTATTCTTCTCAGCCAATATTTAGACAGCAATTCGACATATGCGCCGAGATCCTTCGTTCATGGCTTGATTGCGATATTGCGACCTATCTTTTTCCCCGGGAGCGGTCACCAGAATCGGTCGCCGCCATTCGCGGCACGACGCTTGGGCTTCCATCCCTTTTCGCAGTCGAATATTCGTTGGCGAAATTGTGGATCGAATGGGGGCTTCGGCCATCAATGATGATTGGACACAGTCTCGGCGAGTACACTGCCGCGTGTCTCTCAGGGGTTTTGAGCTTGGAGGACGCGCTTGGCGTCGTTGCCACCCGTGCTCTCCTGTTGGGTACTCTTCCCGCGAGCGCCATGTTGAGCGTTCCATTGAGTACTGACGAATTGGCTCCCTACTTGGATGGAAGCAGCATCACGATTGCTGCAGTTAACGGTCCTGCCCAGACTGTGCTCTCGGGAAGTACCGACGTTGTGGAGAATCTAGTGGTACGTCTCCGCGAAGATGACATAGAGACCAGGCGCCTTCAGGTTCCCGTTGCAGGTCATTCGCCGTTTATTGATCCGATACTTAAAGATTTCCAGCACTTCGTCGAGAAAATCGACCTCAAAGAGCCTCTTATTCCTTATGTTTCGAACCTCACAGGAGACTGGGCAGATGCCAGCCTCATTTCAGACAAAACATACTGGGTGCGCCATCTGCGCGAACCTGTTCGGTTTTATGACGGAATGCAGCAACTTCTAAAGAAACGCCCCGGCATCCTCCTCGAAGTTGGTCCGGGAAATGTTTTAACCACTCTTGCGCAGTCGATCCTTGAGCCTGGCGGCCCGCAGACTGCACTCCCGTCGATGCGGCATCCCTATGACCAGGAGTCAGACGAAACATTCTTGCACAGAACGGCAGGGCGCCTATGGGCTTTAGGGGCAATCGACAACTGGCCAAACTTCTATCACGAAAAGGATCGGCGGCGAGTCCCACTGCCAACCTATTCATTTGAGAAACAAATACATTGGCTCGAGCCGCTCAACAACGAGATAGGTGACGAAAACATCGAGGAAAATCATGTCCATGATACTTCCTCATGCTTCTATGCTCCGATCTGGAGGTCCGAGCCAAAAGTAGAATTTCGTTTGGATGGCTTGCCAACGAACACGAAGGTCGTAGTCTTCACCACTGGTAGTGCTGTTTGCGAAGAAGTGATTAGGATTCTGCAACAATCTGGTTGCCGAGTGTTTTCGGTCTGCGCGGGCCAAGAATTTTCGCAACGGGATGAAAATCATTTTTCACTAAGGCCTCTTGATGAGGAAGATTACATTCGGCTTGTGTCGTGCATAACGGAGCCCGAAATTGATACTGACATTTCTCTCATTCATATGTGGACTCTGACTTCTGAGGAGGTAATCGACAGGGAAACTGTGTTTCGCAATGTCGCCGAAGCCGGAGTTGCTTCGACGGGTCACTTTGTAAGAGCCATAGCATCTCGAAATGATGCGCAATATAAACTTCACATTTCGCTTGTGTCTGATCGTCTATATCAGGTCCATGACAACGATGATGTTATCCCAGAGAAGTCTCTGCTTATGGGAATCACTGTTGTGGCGCCACAGGAACATCAATCCGTCGATTGTACTTTGATTGATATTGGCTCGGGCAACGATGGTGCCTCGGTTGCAGCGCTCTCTCGATGGATCGTAAGAAGCATATTCAGCCGAGACGGTCACAAGATTATCGCACTGCGCAACTCCAGAAGGTGGTCTCTCGATTACTCGATTGCGAGATTACAGGAATCCAATCAACGCCCACTTCTGAAAGACGGTGGAGTCTATCTTTTGCTCGGCGGGCTTGGTGAAATCGGACTTCATATTGCCAAAGAACTTTTCACTAAAACGAGGGCTCGGCTTCTAATCGCGAGCCGACATGATGTCCCGCCGGCTGAGAAATGGGATCACCAAGACTTCGAACAAGAGTCTTCCTTGGCTGCCGGTCAGCTGGCTGGACTGCGCGAATTGAAGGAGATGGGAGCCGACTTGACAGTTGTGAACGTAGACGTTTCGGATGCAAACTCTATGCACGATCTCACGCAGAGAATCATGAACGATTACGGCGCACTCGATGGAATATTTCAGTTGGCGGGCGCGACAGGGCAAGGTGTCGTTCATCTGGTAATGGACGGAGATGCTGAAACGGCCATGAAGATCGGCAGCGCCAAGGTCAGAGGCACTCGCAATATCGAAATGATGGCTTTGGTCTTGAAACCCGAATTCGTTGTTTTGTTCTCCTCGACGGCTGCGACCCTCGGCGGCGTTGGACTGTCCTCCTATGCTGCGGCCAACGCAGTCCTTGAATCGACAGCGGCGGCGCAATCGATCCACTCCGAGAACGTGCGATGGGTCAGCATTGCCTGGGACGCCTGGCTTACTGCGAGGTATGCCGCAGAATCCTCGTTGCCTCCGGACCTGCGAGAGTTTGCGCTCTCTCCTCAAGAAGGACTTGACGCGCTGATGCAAATACTGGAAAGAGGAATCGAAGGTCCGGTCATCGTCTCATTAGGAAATCTGAGAGCCCGCATCCGGCGAGCACACGCACCCTCTCACGGTGCGGAGGGCCTAGTGGTCCATCCCAGCGCAACGATAGAACCGGCAACAAATCGTGCTTATGTTCCGCCTGCGAGCCAGTTGGAACAAACGATAGCGAGCTCTTGGCAAGATCATCTAGGCATTCCAAGGGTAGGGCTCGATGACAAGTTTTTCGAACTCGGCGGTAATTCATTGCTTGCGCTGAGAATTGTTTCGCAACTGAAGCGGGTTTTGGGGAGGGAAATCCCCGTCACCGCAGTCTTCGAAGGAGGCACCGTCCGGAGAATGGCCGAGGTTCTTGCTGCGCCAAGTACTGACGGCCGATATCTGGACGATAGCAGAGCTCGAGGTGCTGAACGTCGACGCAGGCTGGAAGAACAAAATCAACCTGGTGTTCTCGCCAACGGACCGGTGGCCTAGTCACCCTCCTAAAACGTAAAGCTGTAAAGTAGCTGCACCACAGTCGCCACAAGACACGCATTACAAGTGTCTTTAGCGAGAATTACGAAGGACTCGATGAGAGACATCGCTATTATCGGCATGGCAGCACGTTTCCCCGGTGCCAGAAACGTGGCGACCTTCTGGAATAACATTTGTTCAGGCATAGACTCCGTGCGCGAAGTCCCCGAGGCGGAATTGGTACGAGTTGGAGTCGACCCTTCTGGAGCGCGGCGTAACACTTATGTGCGCAGGGCAGCATTTCCAGATGATGTAGAATTTTTCGATTCTCGTCTCTTCGAAATCCTTCCTACTGAAGCGGCTATTCTTGATCCGCAACACCGAGTGCTGCTCGAGTGCGGCCTCGAAGCTCTGGAAGACGCTGGTCAGGATCCGGATCGTTATGCCGGATCGATTGCAGTCTTCGCAGGATGCACATTAAACACCTACCTATTAACTCACCTCATGACGCACCCGGCCCTGATCGAAAAGATCGGACCACTCCAGCTAAACATCTCGAGCAGCCCAGACTTTCTTGCAACGCGTATTTCTTACAAACTAGGCCTGCATGGAGTCAGCCACACGGTGCAATGTGCTTGCTCAACCTCATTGGTGGCGGTCCACCTTGCCTGTCAAAGTCTCCTGTCGGGAGACGCAGACATGGCCTTGGCTGGGGGCGCCTCCCTCAACTTCTATCTTCGCAACGGTTATAGCTATCTTCCGGGAGGGATGTTCTCGGAAACGGGAATCTGCCGCCCATTTGATAGCAGGGCTGATGGCACTGTATTTGGTAGTGGCGCAGGCCTCGTTGTTTTGAAAAGGTACGACGACGCGAGACGTGACAGAAACCACATTCACGCAATCATCAAAGGCTCCGCTGTTAATAATGACGGCTCAACCAAGGTGGGGTACACTGCCCCGAGCATTGAAGGTCAATCTAAAGCGATTGCTGAAGCCCTCGCGAATGCTCGGGTCCCTGCCAACACAATCAAATACGTCGAGACGCATGGCACTGGCACACCGATTGGAGATCCCATCGAGTTTCAGGCCCTTCTCCGCGCCTACGGTTCTCAAGGACACGACGGACCGCCATGCTTTATTGGATCAGTGAAGTCGAATATCGGCCACCTCGATTGCGCTTCAGGAATAGCTGGCTTGATCAAGGCTGTTGAGATATTGAAACATGGGTGTATACCGCCGACATTGCACTTCGAGGCGCCGAATTCCCTGATATCTTTGGACTCAACTCGATTCCAGATCAACACACACACCATTTCGTGGCCAGATCCAGATCTCCCAAGAAGAGCATCTGTTAGTTCATTTGGAGTTGGAGGCACAAACGCACACCTTGTCCTGGAGTCTGCGGAATACGCGGAGCGCCGGCCGTCTGAATTCGATAGCCCATTTCATCTTATGGTCCATTCCGCCGCGACCGACACTGCGCTCGCCGCCGCTGTTTCACAGCAAAACGCGCATCTTACAGCGGACCCTGAACTGGATTTGCGAGATGCTGCATTTACCCTGGCTCTAGGCAGGAAGGAGCGTCCTTGGCGCACTTTTCAGATATTGCGTGCAACGGACGACGGGCACAGACTAGTTCGAGCGGCGCGGGAACCAATGAAGGTTAGTTCTGGAACGCACCCCTCCGTAATCTTTCTTTTTTCAGGGCAAGGATCTCAGACGATCGAGATGGGCCGCGAGCTTTATCGTTGGGAGCCAACGTTCCGCAGGGTATTGGATGAGAACCTCGCGCAGCTCGCACAGTACATGGATTACGATCCCAGGGGACCATCTTGGCTTGAGCATACGAAAGACGAGATTCAACCAATTTTCCAGCGTACCGATTGTGTTCAGCCGATCATGTTTGCTTTTGAGCATGCGCTGGCAACTCTATGGATGAGTTGGGGAATTGAGCCGTCCTTGATGATCGGGCACAGTCTGGGCGAGTACACAGCTGCCTGTATTGCAGGAACAATGAGTGTGGAAGATGCCCTCAAGCTTGTAGCACTTCGCGGACGTTTGATGCAGGCTACAGCTCCTGGTGCGATGCTAGTGGTTCCATTAGGAGAAGCCGAAGCCTCGGCCATGGCGAATGATCAGATATCTCTGGCCGCGGTCAACAGTCACACGCAGTGCGTTATGTCCGGCGCAAGAGATCAGATCGGTGCTCTTGAAGCAAGGTTGGCAGCGGACGGCGTCAATGCTCGCCGGCTCCCCGTGCAGCAAGCTTTTCATTCTGTGCTGATGGAACCGATACTCGATGAGTTCCGGAAACACCTCGATCAGGTGCGGCTTGCAACGCCGCAACGGACCTGGCTTTCGAACGTGACGGGAAAAATAATTACTCCTGAACAGGCAATCGATCCAGCCTATTGGCTACGACACCTCCGATATACTGTACGGTTTTACGACAATTTGCGTGAGGCGCATCAGACACCGGACGCGATATTTCTTGAGGTCGGGCCTCAACGAACGTTACAGCAACTTGCGAACAGGCTGCCGCTCTCGTCGCGGAATCAGATAGCCATCGCGTCAGTCGAAAGTGCCGAAACCGAGCATCTATCGCTCATCTCTGCTTTGGCTACGTTTTGGATGCGAGGAGTAGGGATTAACTGGCAAGCGTTTTATCAGGGCCAAGATTGCTATCGCATACCGCTTCCTACTTATCCATTCGAACGTCAGAGATGCTGGATCGAACGCGCAGCACAAGCAGAAGTGCCGCTTAGTAACGATCACGCGTCGGACACTTGCCATCCTGAAGAGTCAAAGCGTGCGCCCCAGGCGAACAATCGACCTGATATGCCAAACGCATACGTGCAACCAGTGACGCCGACCGAGGTCTCGTTGACCAAAATCCTTGAAGCGGCATTGGGTATAACGCCACTGGGTTCGAAGGACAACCTTTTCAATCTCGGGGTCGACTCCCTAATGGCGATCAATCTCGTTAGTCAATTTAGAGAACAATTTGGTGTGCTTCTGACGGCTGTCGACCTCTATGAAGCCATCGACATTGCTTCTTTGGCAAGAATTGTGGACGAGATGGTCGATGAACAAAGGTCCTCTTCACAAGTACCTCCAGCGTCTTCCTCGAAGATTGAGCATCCTCAGGTCTATTAACAAGTTTCCGCGAATATCATCCCAATCGGTTCGCGTACTTAGCAACCATTTATGAGATGGTCGTGGGCTCTTCGTAAGACGAATAGATTAGCTATCGACTTGTGCCGACTTGGGAGCCAAATGCCAATGTCCATACACGTTTCAACCGAGAACCGTTGGCTCCTTCGAATCTCTAAGAGTGCCATGCCATCCCTAAGACTGGTCTGTTTTCCCTTTGCGGGTTCTGGCGCGTCGATTTTCAGGCCATGGATCGACCGCCTGCCGGCAGAGGCCGAAGTTCTGGCGGTTCAGCTCCCAGGCAGAGAGAATCGTCTCCGCGAACCTTACATCCGCGATATGGAGGAGCTCACCGGACAGCTCGAGCGCGAGATCGGGCCGGTGCTCGACCCACCATTTGTGTTCTTTGGGCACAGCCTAGGCTCGCTCATCGCCTACGAACTGCTTCAGCGACTGAAAGCGACAGGACGAAGCCAAGCGGAGTTGTTTTTCGCGAGCGGCGCCCCTGCCCCGCACACATGCATATCTTCGGGGGAGCCCACCACGCTGACTAAGGATCAGATTCAACAAGATCTGCGAAAGATCTCCGGGACTAACACCACTCTTCTTGACAATGCCGAACTGTTCGCACTTCTGCTTCCCATATTCCAAGCCGACTTCGAACTCTACGCCAATTATCGACACACGAAGCTCCCGCCTCTTCAAACTTCCATCGTTGCAATTCGCGGAGCCGACGACACTTACATTACTCACCAGCGCCAACTGGAATGGAATCGGCATACTGATCATCAGTTCTCGTTGCATGTCATTCCTGGTGGTCATCACTTCATGGTCGATTCTTCTAAAGCTCTGCTTGCGTTGGTGAATAGCTATCTCGCCCCAATACTCAACCGGCGGTCCCAAGACGGACATCCTGTAGTCCAGGGCGCCTGACACGCCAATCTAACACTTCCAGAACCAACTAACGCTGAGAGTTTTTTGCCAGCGGCACTTCGTGCCCTTCTTCGTGCCACATGGGAAGTTGCAACCGAGACACTTGAGGAGAAGTACATGCTTTCCACTCACATTTCCGATCAAGTCCAGGTAAGGGATGGAGTCGATCCGGAACCCATTGCCATCATCGGCATGGCCGGACGGTTTCCCAAGGCGAAGAACGTGCGCGAATTCTGGACCAGGCTTTGCAACGCAGAAGACTGCATTTCTCGCCTTACACCAGAGCAACTAGAGTCGGAAGGCATCGATGTGGCAGTTTTTCAGGATCCCGACTATGTTGCTGCGGCACCTGTGCTCGACGACATCGAGCAATTTGACGCGGAATTCTTTGGAATTACCCCGCACGATGCAGAACTAATGGACCCGCAGCATAGAATTTTTCTTGAATGCTGCTGGGAGGCTCTCGAAGACGCGGGATATGATCCAAAGAGCTGCGGACAGGCTATGGGGTTGTTTGCCGGCGCTCGAACAAACACGTATCTGCTCAATATCTTTTCTCACCCAGGTCTTGTTGACGCAGTCGGTCCCGTCCATCTGGGACTCGGCAACGATCTAGCCTTCCTCACCAGCCGCGTCTCGCATTTCCTCAATCTCACCGGTCCTGCAGTTTCTATCCACACCGCCTGTTCCACCTCACTTGTTGCAGTTCATCTCGCCTGCGAAACTCTCAGACAACGCCGATGCGACGCCGCGCTGGCCGGTGGAGTCGCTGTCAATGTTCCTCACTATGTAGGATATCGATATGCAGAAGGGTCGCTGCAGTCTCCCGATGGCCATTGTCGTACGTTCGATGCCTCAGCTCGTGGGATGGTCCTCGGAAGCGGCGCGGGCGTTGTAGTTCTCAAGCGGCTCGGTGATGCGCTCACCAGCCATGATTCGATCTACGCTCTTATCCGCGGTTCCGCAATTAATAACGACGGTTCGGATAAGGCGAGTTTTACAACGCCCAGCGCTCAGGGGCAGACCAACGTTATCCGTGAAGCTCTGCGCGTCGCGAATGTCTCGCCCGACACCGTCGGCTATGTCGAGTGCCACGGCACGGGAACACCGCTTGGCGACGCTATTGAAGTCCGCGCGCTCATGAAGGCATTCGGCAGGGGCACTCCGAAGTCGTGTGCGATTGGATCTGTCAAGACGAACGTGGGTCATCTGGATGCGGCTGCAGGGATGTCAGGACTGATCAAGACAGCACTCAGTCTAAAACATCAGACGATTCCGGCGTCCCTATACTACGAGAGACCAAACCCCCAGATCAGCTTTGAAGGGACACGCTTTTACGTCAATACGGCCACCTCGCCCTGGAACCAAGCAGACGGACTAAGGAGAGCAGGTGTCAGCGCCTACGGTGTCGGCGGCACCAATGCTCACATCATCCTTGAGGAGGCTCCTCCGCTGCCGCCCTCGGCAGCGGAAGGGGCGCTACAGGTATTGCCTCTCACTGCTCGGTCCGAGAAAGCTCTAAATCGAGGTTGCCAGAACCTGGCTGAGCACCTCCGCAAACACCCGCTGCTGAACCTTTCAGACGTTGCGTTTACCCTGCATGAGGGAAGGCATCCCTTTGGATTCCGCCGTGCGCTGGTCTGCAACAGCAGAGACGATGCAATCGCGGCACTTGATCCAGGCAACGATTCGTACCGGGTATCTCGGAATTCCTGGGGCGCAATCCCTCCAACAGTAACGTTCCTTTTCCCCGGTCAAGGAGCGCAATACCCAGGTATGGGTAAGGAACTCTACGAAAAGGAGCCTGTGTTTCGCAAGCACATACGTCAATGTTCAGACATCTTGGCACCTTCGCTCAATTGCGACCTTGTGGAGCTTTTGTACGATGCTTCTCCTTCGGCGCAGTCGAGTCACGAAATTGATTTTGGTGAGACATGGATTGCACAGCCGGCACTTCTTGCCGTCGAGTTCGCGCTTGCCAGTCTTTGGAAATCCTGGGGAGTTGAGCCCGCATCGATGCTCGGACACAGCGTCGGCGAATACGCGGCCGCCGTGTTCGCTGGAGTGATGAGTATCGACCAGGCACTCCGGCTGGTTGCCATACGAGGACAACTGATGCGACGAACCGCTCCAGGCGCGATGTTGGCGGTCTCGCGACCCGGTGACGATATCGCCCCTCGGCTAGGGGATGAACTGGCCGTCGCAGCTTTCAATGCGCCCGATCTGTGCACAATCGCTGGCCCAGCCGACGCGATCAGAATCCTCGCAGCGGAATTGAAAGCAGAAGGAGTCGCTTGCCAGCTTTTGCGGGCATCGCATGCTTTTCACACTCACCTCGTTGAGCCGGCGATGGGACTTTTTTTCACCGAGCTAAGCAAGATTCGTCTCAATCCTCCACGAATTCCCTTTATCTCCTGCGTTACTGGGACATGGATTCAGCCGGAGGATGCACAGAGTCCCGAATACTGGTCTCGGCAGATGCGTCTTCCTGTGCAATTCGATGCCGGTCTCACAGAAATGCTTCGCGGAGAGAACAGAATACTGCTCGATGTCGGGCCGGGACAGACGTTACGCGGCCTGGCATTTCGTAAAGGACGCTCCTCCGAAGCCCCTCATGTGTTGGCAGCCATGCCGCCATCTACCGGTTTGAGCGAACAACGATCTGTTCTTGCCGCTCTGGCGGAACTCTGGGAATTCGGTGCGCCGTTGGACTGGTCCAAAATACGCCATGGCCAGGCTCGACGCATTTCTCTGCCCACATATCCCTTCGAGCGCAAGAGATACTGGATTGACCGGGTAAAAGGCTCGCATCATCGCGACCGTTCAAAGTCCGACCAACCTGTCGATATGGGCAGTGATCTGCCTTCCTCGAAGGCTGCAAGGCCGAACCTCAGGAACATCTATGTCGCACCACGAAACGACCTCGAACTGACGCTGGCCGGGATTTGGGAGGAGTTCCTTGATCTCGATCAGGTTGGTATTCATGACGACTTTTTCGAACTCGGAGGCCACTCCCTCCTCGCCACTAAATTAGTCGCTGAGGTTCGCAGCAGGCTCGGCGTCGAAATACTCCTTGCAAAGTTGTTTGAGGAGCCAACGGTAAGGCAGATGGCGGAGACCATCCTTGCGGCCACAGCGAGCTTCACCCAATAATCTCTGAATCACCCATACTCATTGGCTAGAAAGCCTCCGGCCTAGTTCATCTCGTTACATCGCGCAACCCAAAATGCCACCTCATCTGCGCAGCTACAGGCGTCTGCTGCGGCGCAGGTTGCTCTGAGGAGTAGGACGGGTCAGGTTCATGCCCCTAGCGGAGATCGGCTCGCTCCAGGACCTTTATTTTCAGTCGCTAAAGAATGGAACAGAAGTGGTCTGTTATCAAGCGGCGCATTCCAGACGGCAAGATCAAGATGTTGCTATCTAGCGCGTTTCGACAATGCAGACGTCGGGAACGTTCGGAGCGCGATTGAGAGTAACTGCTAAAGAACAGCAATCCATGGGCGTCAAGTAACTATTGATTACTCAATTCAGGTGTGTGCTGGCACGGCCGCATCTTTCTACTGGCACAGTTAGAAGTACAGAAATCGAGATGGGAGGGCTAAACACAATGCAGATATCTGATGTTCAACGCCTTCGACAATTGATAAGAGAACACCAGCCAATATCGAGCCTCAAGCAACTTTGGGATCTGATGAAAGAGCGAGAGTCGATGTCCCAATTGCAAGATGCTTGGGAGTTGGTAAGGGACGGTCGTGAATGGCTTTCACGCCAACTATTTCTAGATATGGTCATGGGATTCATCGGCGATTGTCGAATCGAAGGATCTTATCTCGAGTTTGGCTCGGGGCATGGAGGCTCCCTGGTTTCGGCCTTCTCAGCAGCCAGCCGTAATCCGTTCCTGAAAGAGATGCACTTCTATGTATTTGATTCCTTCGAAGGATTGCCTGAGCCGATGGGCCTCGATGGAGACGAACTCCGCAGGTATAACAAGGGTGACTTCGGCTGTGCGCTGAGCCAATACCAGCAAAATGTCAGCAAGGGAGGAGTGGATCTAAGCAGGGTTACGCTGACTCAGGGCTGGTATCACGAAACTCTAAACGACACTCTCAAACAAACGCTGCCCTTAGAAAAAGCAGCTGTTATCCTAGTCGACTGCGATCTCTACGAATCAACCGTTCCTGTGCTCGACTTTGTTACTGAGTATATCCAGACGGGCACAATCATCATTTTTGATGATTGGTTTTCCTATAAAGGTCGGACAGACCGTGGCGAGGCGCGAGCATTCAGGGAATGGCTAGTAAAGGAACCGCACCTTAGTGCGACAGAGTTCCATAAGGTTGACAGGACCATTAATTCCTTCATTATGCAAAGCGATCGCCTTTGAGCTGAGTGATCGGTCAGGAAGTGTTGTGCAATCTGTAGCTGTTGCTCACGCTTCCATTTGTGTGAGCACTCGCGGAATAGCTTACAGGCGGGACCAGTCAGATCAGGAGGAAACGAACAGCTTTTTACTCGCTGTGGATCTGAGGATCCTACCCTCGACAAACGCTACTGACAAAATGCCTAACTATACAGATCACCCTTCAAGCGGCTCTAAAACCCGCTATTAGCACTACCCGCACTAATGAAGTCTTTCCAAATAGCTCCCCAACTATCTTGATCCGCGCCCATAGAGGCATAAGGAGCCACTGCTGTCTTCGAAGTTGACTCCGTTAACCCATCTGATGGCGAAGACAAACCTTATGAACGTATTTGGAGGCTACTTTGATCAACTTCTCGAGCATCACGCGCCATCTTATTCTCGTCTTTGCACTCCTTAGCCCGGGAGCCGCCGTGAGCATGGCCCAACAGGAAACCCAGCAGGCATCTCCCCACTGCTCAAACGCCAATTTAAGTGGCGGGTACGGTTACAGCGTAAGCGGAGTCGCCGCGAATGGAGAGCAATACTCGCTCGCGGGTCGGTTTGTCGCGGACGGCCGGGGCGGAGTGACAGGCACCGGCGTCCAATCCGTCAGTGGCGTGATTACGCGCCCCACGTTCACCGCAACTTACACAGTAAACGCGGATTGCACCGGAACGACGGACATTACGTTCGATTTTGGTCTGACGACGCAGCTCGATTTCACCATTGTCGATGACGGAAAGTCGGTCTATATCATATCTTCCGGCACCAACGGCACCATAGGCGCCAACGAAACCGGCACAGCCACCAGGCAGTTCAACAGACCTCAGGTTCTCTGAGTTCTCAGGCTGACAATAATGGATCTCTCTTTAACTCTACGATGACCGCGGCGGATCATTGCAGATCCGCCCGTCACGTCTGTCGTCATTGGCCCAGTACTCATACTGTATATCTCTCAAAAGGAGCAGATTATGAAGCGGATCTTAGTGACAGGAGCTGGCGGCTTCATTGGAGCTCATTTAACAAGACGCCTCGTCGAGGAGGGCTTCTGGGTTCGGGGTGTGGATCTGAAGCTCCCGGAATTCTCAGCATCGCCATGCCAGGAGTTCCTGCTCGGTGATCTTCGGGATCCCAATATGGCGGACCGTGCCACGGCGGAGGTTGAAGAGGTCTATCAGCTGGCTGCAGATATGGGAGGTGCAGGGTACATCTTTACGGGCGATCATGATGCTGTCGTCCTACACAATTCGGCAACGATCAACCTTAATGTTCTGGAATCCGGAAGGAAAGCCGGTGTGTCTCGTTTCTTTTACTCTTCGTCGGCATGTATTTATCCGGAACGCAATCAGATGGACCCGACAAACCCGAACTGTTCGGAAGCTTCCGCCTATCCGGCCGCACCAGACAGCGAATACGGATGGGAGAAGCTTTTCAGCGAACGTCTGTACCTCGCTTATTCCAGGAACTTCGGGATTCAGGTCCGTATAGCACGTTTCCACAATATCTTCGGTCCAGAAGGAACCTGGAGGGGAGGCCGGGAAAAGGCTCCGGCCGCTATTTGCCGCAAGGTCGCCGAGGCCTGTCCCGGCGGAGAGATAGAGATATGGGGTGACGGAGAGCAGACCAGATCTTTCCTCTACATCGACGATTGCATAGAAGGTGTTCGCCGACTTATGGACTCGGAGTTCTCCGGACCAGTCAATATTGGCTCGGAGGAGATGATTACGATCAATGGCCTCGCTGAACTTGCTATGCAAATTGCCGGCAAGCCTCTCGGGATTCGCCATATCTCCGGGCCGTTGGGGGTGCGCGGACGCAACTCTGATAATCGATTAATCGGTGAAAGGCTCGGTTGGACCCCTGCTCTTCCTCTGCGTATTGGACTTGAGGCAACATACCGCTGGATCGATCAACAAGTACAAATCAATCGAACGCAGCCAACGGCGGGTGTCGCCGCGGACTAGCCATCGTACTCCGAGTTCCAATGTCGAGACAGCTGAGCCACGAACAAATGGACATTATCCCCCATGCGTTTATTGATTACGAGCTTCGGAACACGAGGAGACTTTGAACCATTCTTCGCTCTGGCCAAAGAGTTGACGGCGCATCAGCATGAGCCAATCTTCGCCATTCCGGAGTCGGCAGTTCCGATGCTCGAACAATCCGGCTTCCGGTATGCAGTGATCTCCGCCGACGACCCTACACTGCGCGATAAAATTAACCTCTCATGGTCAACCCAGCCTGATGCTTATGAAGCGAGTGGCCGGTTGGTAGAAGAGTTTTCGACCCTTCAATCCTATTTCCCAGCCGCCCTCAAGGAATTGACAGAGCTGTCGAGGGATGTATCTCTTCTCATTAGCGGTCCGGGACAGCCCTTGGCTCGCATCGTTCACGAGACTACCGGAGTTCCATTTGTATCTGTACAGCTCTCACATTTCGGCGGAAACGGCGGTCCTGCGGTTCGTGAAGCAGGAGACAGGCTCGTCAATCCCTTCAGGCGTAAGCTTGGCCTTCCCGCCGTTAAGGACCCGTTAACCTTCGGCGCAAACTCTCCGCAGCTGGCGCTCTACGCAATGAGTCGTCATCTAAGACCGAGACCCGCCACTTGGCCTAGCCATTACCAAATGACCGGTTTCTTCTTTGCGGAGTCTAACTACCATCCTCCATCGGAACTGGTAGCTTTCTTACAGGCAGGCCCTGCTCCTGTAGTCGTGAATTTAGGCAGCATGCCGCATGAATCTCCTGAACGCCTTCTTGGCATCATTCTTCAAGCACTATCGCTCTCCGAGAGTAGAGCTCTCATACAGGGATTTGATCTCACTTCCGGCTCGCTGCCGGAGAATCCGACTGCATACGCGGTTGGGTATGTTCCCCATTCATGGCTGTTTCGCTTTGCCAGTTGTGTTGTAACCCACGGTGGCGCCGGCACAGCGGCAGCGGTGTTCCGGTCGGGCATTCCTGGAATTTTCATCCCGCACAGTGAGGTATACGATCAACGCTACTGGTCACAGCTCGCCCATGAATACGGCTGTACGGTTCCACCGATCCCTATCCAGAAACTCAATCCAGCTTCACTCGCACATGCGATCCTGCAATGCCGGCACGATAGCACCCTCCGGAACAAGGCACGTGATCTCGGGAACAAGATTCGTAGTGAACGGGGAGTGGGCACTGCACGCCAGCTGATCGAGACAATGATCTCGAGCTTTGGCCTGTCGTAAATCAATCTACCGCAGCATGAATGCTCAATCGATAACTCCGCAGTAAAAGGTGAACCCATGGTTATAGTCAAACTGATTGGTGGTTTGGGCAACCAGATGTTCCAATATGCCCTCGGACGATGCCTCGCAACTTCTCGGGGCGACGGCCTCTTCCTCAACCTTGAAGCTCTTACTTCCTCATTTACGCTTGGTAACGCCTCGCCGCAAACCGTGCGAAGTTTTAGTCTCGATGTATTTAACATCGCAGCCGATATTACAACCGTGGATAAACTCCAGAGCGAACGGGCTAATGTCATCTGGACCGTGACAGAGAGCGGATTTGGTTTCTTTCCAGAAGTCCTTAATGAAGGCCGAAATCATCGCCACCTGGGAGTCGTCGGGTGGTGGCAAAGTGAAAAATACTTTGTTGAAATCACCGACATAATCCGCAACGATTTCAAATTCAAGTCCAGTTACAAGTCGCCGTATCCAGCGTCTCTGGTGGCGGAACTCTCCGGATCGGACTCTGTATGCGTACATGTTCGGCGAACAGATATTCTCAAAACCGAGGATCCTAAAGGCCCAGTCGAACTCGCTTACTACGCCCGCGCAATCGAGGCAGTGCGGGAGCGAACGAAGGCAACACGCGCTTTCGTTTTCTCCGATGATATTGCATGGTGCAAGAAACAACTGTCATTATCGCTGCCAACCATATTCGTTAGTTCAGAGACTCCAGACCAACTGCATCCGGCGGACGATCTCTACTTGATGTCTCTTTGCAAGCATTTCGTAATTGCCAACAGCACCTACTCTTGGTGGGCCGCATGGCTTGGCAGGGCCCCTGAGAAGGTGGTGATTGCTCCGAAAAAGTGGTATCGTGCTGACGATCCGACATTCAAAGAAGACTCATACCTCACGTCCGCCGATCTGACTCCTAATACATGGATCCGAGTCTAGACTGCTCCTTCGGTCCTACCGCATCCACTATCCCCGTCACACATAACTATCAAGAGACACCTCGACTTCATTCCGGCACACCGACAACCATCATGCATGCAAGGGACGAGATACCTGATCGGAGCTGAGGTTGCCGTTGCAGCACTTCGGCTAGACTCCGTGCCCCTCTTGGAATGTATCGGCCGTCGAAAATCCGAGTGTGACCTCGTGGAAGTCGCCTCGCCGTGACCCATATCCAACGCCGGAAAGAACTCTTCACCTATACGGCTATTTGCGGGTGTGTCCTCTCCCGGGTAGATAGCTCAGGCCTCGTCTTGACGCCACACTATTCGGACTGTGGCAGGAATTCCCCTGGATGTTGATTGTGGGCGGGCGATTCACAACAACGGATAGAAGTTGTACATCCAACATTAAAACGAGTCGGCACGATTCGCTTGCGAACACACGATATGCCTTGAACTCCCCACGACAAACAATCGATTCAGAGCACAGCAGCACTTGTGCTAGTGGCTGTCTCAACTCAAATCATTCCACAGAAGAAGATGGGATAAAGACTTATGTACGGTGTGTTCGCATACAAAAATACAGGCAATCTTGGCGATGCAGTCCAAACTGTCGCCCTCACTAGGCTCCTTCCCGGTAAGTGTTTCAGCATTTACAGAGATAGTCCGCTTCCAGTCATGAGCGACGGGACGCTATTCATCGCCAACGGCTGGTTGGGAAAATGTGCGCCCCAGGAAGACGGTAACTGTGTCTTCGCGGGAGTACATATTTCCTCTTCCGAGCTCGACTGGATTAATCGGATGCGTGATTGTAAAGTGCCCATCGGTGCGCGCGATCCTTATACCGGATCCCTCCTGACTGCATGCAATACGCCCCACGTCATGGTAGGCTGCGCGACTCTAACGTTTGATCGTTATGTGGGACCTAGAAAAGGACGATATTGCGTAGACGTCAAGCGAAGACCGGGTACAACTTTTCTAACTAATGATATTGGAGATATCTCTTGGGCGGATCAATGGATGCTCGCTCTTCAGCGTCTGCAGCAACTGAGGACTGCAGAACTAGTCTATACGAATAGGCTCCACGTCATATTGCCATGCTTGGCATTTGGTACACCTGTTATCTTTCCTTTGGCGGACTTACACTCTGTGTGCGCGAAGGAAAGACTGACCATTCTTTCTAGCCTGGGCTTCGTGTATGACGAAGAAGTCGTTCTCGATGTTTCTAACTTTGCGAACAACTATAGACACTTCTTAAGTGATCTACTGTGCCGCCCCTGTAAGGACTCTTGTGAGACGCCAGAATGTCCAGCCCTTCCACCCCTTTACATGTCAGGGGTCGAGCGGCCCAAAGTTTCCGTAACGGACCGTCAGCCGGCCGACCCCACGGTCTTCTACCTGCGCAGTCCGCGCCACACCTCATCATTTCTACATGAACAATGCAATCACCACGTGGAGGTGCTGAATCAACATGGCCGTAATGCTTATTCGGTGTCTCTGCATGCGAACACAACGACGCCGGCAGCTGAATCGAATAGCATTGACCTCAACAGAGCCGCGAGACTGTATGACCCGAAAAGGGATTATATTTTGCTCTCAGGGGAGTTATCGAATGTCGATCGCGATAACCTCTTGTTTGATTGGCCTGGGAAGAAAGTACTGCTGGGGGTTGAGTTAAGCCCACAGATCATCATGGAAGCGCGTGACAATCTTGCCGGGGTCTTTACGTTGTCCGAATCGACCAAGACTTTGCTAAATCTTGCCAACCCAGCATTGCCTGTCTTCCAGATCGAATATCGCGATCGCCTCAGCCGGCCATCATGCGGAGTGCCTCGCCATAAGGATTGCATCATCGCGATTGCGGGAAACATTCTCGATTGCCCTAGGGACATTAGGCTATTAGGCCATGTATTGAATACAAGGACATCTCTTGGATTGAACAGCTTAAGGACGTTTCGATGGGAGCTATTGGATGGCCTGTCGGACGAGGAGATTAAGCCCATTCTGGAGCAAGCGCCAATCGTGTTCTGCTCTCCAACCCTGGAACAGCCCTGGCTCGTGTCAGACGCTAAGGCCTATGGATGCCTAGTGCTCGGGTATGGAGGAACACATCCAATCGCAGTAAGCGATCAGATAGTTCATCTTCACACGTTTAGATTTGAAGATATAGTCGCCTTTATAGAGAACGCGCTGAGCAAGTATCCGAGTTGGCCCCCTGAGTTAGCGACCGAGGTCACCAACGATGGCATTAGCTCCCAATCGCCTGATAACGCACATCTTCGAGAATACATTTGGAATGCATGGGATAAGATATTTCAACAAATGAATAGTGGGCATGCTCGGCTGTCTGATTAGAAGATGGGTGGCTGACGTGGACTACACATGGTCGTTTTGAACATTTCCCCACTGAGAACGCGCAGCACATAAGCCGCCGCGGGTCTAGACATGCGGGAAGCATTCTGCATATATCTCTATAGACATCCCATTCACAACAGTGATCACGGGTCGGAAAGTCGATCTTTTCACGACTCCACTTGATCTTCTACGGCGCCTAACAGCCCCGATAATACTACTTCCTTCAACGGCCCATCACCAATTTAGTGACGGAGACTATCATGCATAACCTGAGCTCTGACGACATAGAGAATATCCGGAGGGCGTTCAACGACTTTCTGTCGATCCATGTGCAATCTACTATGCAAAAGTTTGAGGAACGCATGCGCAATTCGCTCGACCCCAATCTAATCCCCGCAGATTTAACATCCCTGCTCGATATAGCACACGAGAGCAGGCTTTCTCGCACCGCAATCGGCTTCGACGGACAAATCATTCGAAGTGGAATCGTGGTCTCATTATTACGGGACATGGCATTCGATGTATTTATAGAAACTGGCACCTTGCAAGGGGCTACGTGCTTTCTAGTGGCCGCGCAGACCAACTTGCCCATAAAAAGCTGTGAGCTTCCTCACCGTGCTCAGTCTATAGCACACGTCACTGCCCAAGCGTTTGGCGGGAGAATTGAACTAAGCCTTCTAGACAGCCGAGACTTTCTTACCAGCACGCTGCGCGCAAACACATACCAGCGGCCATTTTTCTACTTAGATGCGCACTGGGAAGATGATATTCCCCTTTTAGGCGAGTTGGAGATAATCCTACGAAATCAGGCTGAGTTTGCAGTAATGATTGATGATTTTCGCGTACCACACGATTCGGGATTCGGGTTTGATTCATACAAGAATGGAACGCTTGAGTGGAGCTATATTAAAGACACAATCGCTCGATCAGAGCGTCGGCTTAAAATGTTCTATCCTTCCTATTCGAGTGCGATTGAGACAGACGGGACAAGGGGATTCATACTGCTGGTATCGGATTCTCTGGGCGTAGTTATTGGAAAATCCATGGTGCCACGGCTCTTAATAGAGCAACAATAACGGAATTGGCATCTTGACGTATGATACGCGGCTCTTCGAGAGTGCACGAGTTCCCAAAACACGTTGCCGAAAGCCGCTAGCGGTCGCGGAATATGACCAGCATGCGCGGATGCGTCTAAAAGACTGAGGGCGATCTGGCGCTGCAGCGTCCCTAAGTGCCTTCCAACCTAAGGTTGATCCAGTATTCCTACCGCCCTCGGAGCTTTATGACGATACCTGGGATCATTCACCTGCTGGTAAAGAACAAAGAAGTACTCCCTGATTTATTCAAAGAGAACCTTGATATCATGCGTCGCTATTACAAAGAGCACGAGTTTCGCATTTACGACGATGTTGATATCGATCAGTTCGCATTAGCTTACGATCCCGTCTACTACGACAAGGTGATTTCAAGACTTCCCCTGCAGATCATGCGCGTTGATGCAGTTCGATACCTGTTGATGGAAGCAGTGGGCGGTATCTATTTCGATTTCGACATCCGGCTGCAAAGACAATGGGAGCCCTCGGGCGGCGCGGTACTGGTAAGCAGGGAATGGACATGGCCGAAAGCAGACGATATCAAAGTAAGCGTCCACAACTGCGTATTTGCCAGCACAGCGGGGCATCCCCTATGGCGGAGACTGCTCGACGGAATAGGCAATCAGGTCCGCGCCGATGGCGCAATGCGAGGTGAATGGCATTCCGTATTCGACATCACTGGGCCAAACGCGATTTCAAGAATAATCACCGAGGAACATCTTACGGAGGTGCTGGACGACGTCCACATCTTAAAACCATCATGCATCTATCAACCTGGGCTTTCCACGAGCCGGCCGGAAGATGCGTTCTTTATCCATCAAACTACAGGCGCTTGGACCAAACCGTCCGGATCCATATCCGCAATCGACGAAACCGAGCACCGTGATCTGTTGGAGGCGGGTCTAGGTCTCGTAGCGTCCTTTCTCGGCTCGTCACCCGAGAATATCGACACAGAGGCCTCCTTAATCGACCTCGGTTTTGACTCACTCCTAACTCTCACCTTGCAGGCGTCACTTGAAGACGAGTTAGGAATTTCTATCCCACTTGACGACATGCTTCGCAACTTGTCGCTTCGTGAACTGGCATCAAGAGCAACAGTAAAAGCTGTTGTGAGCAAAAATATTGTAGCGGCTGGCGGTGAAGGACCTGGTGATTATCCGCTCTCGGAGGGTCAACGTGCTCTCTTTCATGCTCAGGCTCTTTTTCCCGGTAGCTCGGTAGGCAACCTGTTTTCTGCCTCAAGATCCCTCACTCCGCTGCAACTTCCTGCTCTCGCCCGCGCTTTGCATGTACTGACCGAACGCCATTCTCTTCTTCGTAGCCTATTCCTGAGTTGCCCAGAGGGACCTACCCGGATTGTGCTTCCTGCACATGTCGCCGCCTTTAAGGTCAACCATGCCTTCGATTGGGAAGACGAACAGTTAGAAAACTATCTGTGCGACGCCGCGAATAAGCCCTTCGATCTCAGTCAGGGGCCACCCTTCAGCGTCGAGGTATTCCTACGAGGCGAGCGTGGAGACATTCTTTTAATTGTGATGCACCACATTATTGCCGATCTATGGTCAGCAGCTCTTCTCCTTGAGGAACTCGCAACAATCTATTCTGCGGCTTGCGATGGTCGCGTTGTGTCATTGTCCGCGGCCGTTCCCACGCCATACTCCGCATTTGTGGAGCGCCAGCGCGCCAACCTTGGCAGCGGAGAGCGCATTGAATCTGAGCGTACCTACTGGATTGCCTACTTGAAGGATGCTGTCCCACTTCTCGGTCCGCCCCGTGACCACATGCCAGATTCACCTGTCCGTAAAGGTGCCTCCCACTGGTTTCGGATGGAACAAGAACTGTCTCGTTTGGTCCGCCGTTTTGCAAGCGTTTCTAGGGTCTCGCTGTATGCTCTTTTGCTTGCCTCATTTGAAGCACTGCTTTGGCGAATTTCTGGGCAAAGCGACATTTTAGTTGGATCGCCGGTTTCCTGCAGGCGGTTTGCTTCAGAGGCGGGAACGGTTGGCTACTTCGATAATCAAGTCACCTTCCGAGGGAGGTTTGAGTCGAATTTGGCGTTTGCTGATTTCCTCAAGAGCGTACAAGCAGATGTCAGAGCAGCGCTTGCAAACCGTGAGTATCCCTACTCACTTCTCCTCGACGATTTGAGACTTAATCCAGAACTGAATCGAACACCTGAGACACAGGTAGTGTTCGGGTTTCAGAGGGCAAGGCGCGCACCGAGCGATGAAATAGCTGCATTCATACTTGGGCACCCAGGGGCGCGGTTCCATCGAGGATGCGTGGAGCTAGAGGCCATTCCCGTACAACGCCAGGGAGTGCCGTGCGATATTGAACTGATAATGACTGAGGACGCGGACGGGGTGCTCGGTGTGATTCGTTACGATGCTGGCATGTTTAGACGCAAATCTATCGACCGCATAGTACAAACATTTGAAGCCCTTCTAACTGCAATTGTAAGAGATCCTACTTGTCGGTTGACCGACCTTCCAGTTCTCTCCGACGACGTCGTAACAAAGATCTAATCGATTGGAAACAGTCATGCTCGTTCCGCGCACCGCAGACGATTGTCACGATCCTGCTCCCGAACCAATCGCTTCACACCCGACAATACCCAGAGCTAAGCGCGGAATTACTGGATAACAGCATCCCTAACATCCCAGAGATCCTGCCTGCGCAACGGTCGACGCAGAAAGAACGGCTTGAATTCCTTCACATCTCTATGATTACTGACGACGCTGTTCCTCAGCCCCTGCTCTGCAATACATCTGACCTTGGCTCGCAGTGACAACGAGGCGATATCCTGATTGGAAAGCGCGACCGATCTCCAATGGTTCTGGGTCTCATGATGTAACTAACGTGCTGACCTTAAGGGGCGTATTGTCGCATGCAAAGTTGGCGCGGCGGTCTCCGACTTCCTTCCGCTACGCATTAATACGGCGGCGTCTCAGATCCAGCAGAAGGCTAGACAGGCGCAATACCTGGCCTTGGCGTTCGATTCGCCGAGGTGACTTGCCAAACTACACAGTCAGCAATTGCGTTAACAGGAGGAGCAGATGACTCCATCTCCGACTCAGTTGGGGAGGTTGCGACATGGTAATAGTTGAGCTGATTGGAGGGTTGGGCAATCAAATGTTCCAATACGCGCTCGGTCGTTGTCTATCTATCCATCGAAACGATGGTTTGTTCTTATATCTCGCAAATGTTGCCTCAGAAGACTCCGATCAGCCTGAAGACGGAGACCATAGAAGATTCGGCCTCAACGTCTTCAATATCCATTCGCAGATCACCACGATCGAGAAGATGCAAAACGACGGGGCTGACCTAATCTGGACTGTGATGGAGCCTGGATTCGGATATTTTCCAGAAGTCCTTACGGACTCCGGTCCCCACAGACATCTAGGATTGAGGGGCTGGTGGCAAAGCGAGAAGTACTTTGAAGGCATTGCAGATGTCATTCGCGCTGATTTCACCTTCAAGAGCGCTTTCCGGGTCCCTCACGATATCTCTCTGGTTGAAATGGTCAACAACCTTGACTCCGTGTGTGTTCATATTCGGCGCACCGACTACCTTCGGGCTGAGGATGACAAGGGATGGCTTGGCTTGGACTACTACCGACGGGCTTTGGAGATAGTTTGCTCTCGAGTTGTTCATCCTCATCTTTTCGTATTTTCGGATGATATTGCATGGTGCAAAGAGAACATCAGTTTCCCATTCCCGACTACCTACATCGAGCATGGGCATTTGCGGGAGTCTCACGCAGCGGATGACTTGTCCTTGATGATTCAATGCAAACACTTCGTAATTGCAAATAGCACATACTCATGGTGGGCTGCGTGGTTGGCGAGCCACCCCGATAAGTTTGTGATTGCACCTCGCCGGTGGTTTCGTTCGGAGGAAAATAATGTTCTTAATCCTCCATCCAGGAATTCCAATCATCTTGTTCCTGGAACCTGGACGCGAATTTAGGTTAACCGGGACAAGTTCTTGATGTTAGGACAATGATGTCGCCAGAGTTATATCGTTCCGTCGGAAGGTACAGAGGAAGAGGCGAAGATGACACGCGTACTGGATTGCTTCGATAAGGCATTTGTGATCAATGCAGATTCACAACCTGACAGGCTTTCGAAAGTTTCTCAGGAACTCTCGCGATTGGGTATTGAGTTTGAGCGCTATAGAGCCATCACAGACACACAGCCATCTTCGATTCTCAGAGCGTCCGAGATAGGTCTCACTTTGGGCCACCATGCCATCGTCAGCCTCGCCAGAGAACGGCAATACAAGAACGTGCTGATATTCGAAGATGACGTCGTTTTTCGGCCTGAGTTTCTTGTACAGTGGGGGCAAGTCAGTTCGCAAGTGAGCAGGCTAGAGTACGATTTGCTCTATTTCTACGATTGGCTGGCCGAGCAAACGCCGTCGGCGCCGCGTCTTGTTCGAATCAGCGGAACTCTTTGCACCCATGCCTATTGCGTATCAGCTCGTTACTATGACTCCTATCTCGATACCCTGAACCGATACATGCAGCTAGCAGCAATCGATCAATTACTCCTTCGGGTCGATGCTGAGAAATGGGCTATCGTTCCGAATCTGATCGGACAGGATGGCGGCATCTCATCTATCTATGGTGACGCTCGAACCCTCCGCTGGTCCGCACAGGACGGATAACCGTAACCTGGATACTTCTTGGATTGTGGGTGTCAAGATCGAATTTGCCGAGAGCTTGTCGTCTCTCCGCCAGACGAGTACGTTTCATTCTCGCAGTAGACCGACCCATTTCCACGATGCTCGCATGGGCTTACGATTCAATATTGACTAAAGCTGTTCAAACTCACCCGACTCGGCGGATGTCTTGCTCATACCGTGATCTGCCGTCCATAAATAGAGTCAACTGGAGAGGCCTGGTTCGCCTAACCGATATCGAACTCGGAGAGATCATCGGTGTCCAATTTGTGGGTAATTGAAAGAAGAATCGGACGCTTACCTTGATGTCACCGAGCCTCACACCGAATGATGACTACTTCAGCAAAACAACCTTGGCGTGTCAGGCTGGCTTCTCTGCGCCGTATCCCGGAAATTCTGGTGGAACTGTGGCACGCCAGCGGGCTTCTTGTCATCGTTTCGATCGGCCTCCGACTGGTTCTGGCGACTTTTCCTCCCTTAATACTGTGGGCATCAAAGACATTAATTGACACTCTTATCCACGTCCAAACATCGCCAGGCCTCTTATGGCCTAGAGCATGGAGGTTCTTTGCGATCGAACTAGGCCTTATTGTCTCAACCGATGTCTGCGGGAGGCTCGCGAACTATTCAGACGTACGGATGAGTGATCTTTTTGTGCACTATCTGAACGTCCGGATTCTCGAGCATTCAAACAAACTCGATTTCGAGGACTTAGAGAGCCCTGTATTTCAAGATCAGTTGGAACGCGCACGCTCACAGATAGGAACCCAGTTGGGAGTCTTATTCAGTCTTGCCCAAATACTCCAAAACGCGATTGGTCTCGTGGCATTGATTGGCGGTATCGCGCTATACGCTCCATGGCTCGTCCTTTTGCAGTTGGTTGCACTACTTCCTCTCGCTGCAATGGAAATGTATTTCGCTGGGGCCGCGCACTATTTACACCGAAAGAGAACTCCGTTGCGCCGGACCATGGACTACCTCATGAACCTCTCTACAACGGCAACGACCGTTAAAGAGATACGAGCATTTCAGCTTGGGCACCATTTTGCCGAGGAATATAAGGCACTTGGAGAACAGTTTAAGAGCGAAAACGCTACTCTCTCGAAACAACGCAATACTCTTGGGGGAATGTTGGCGAGTATCGGATCAATAGCCTACTACGCGGGCTACGGAGTTCTGGTCTGGCAGGCCGGCCATGCAATCATTACGATTGGAACTCTGTTCTTCCTGGGAGCCAGCTTCCAGCGAAGTAAATTGCAAGTGCAAGATATCCTCACCACATTGTCACGAACTCTCGATCAAACCTTGCATCTTGGCGATGTGTTCGAATTCTTCCGCAACGCTCCTCGTGCCCGTCCTGCAGGAGAGAGGCGCCAGATGCCTCGCAACATTGTGAAAGGATTTGAATTCCGAAATGTATCATTTGGCTATGCCGGATCGCCGAACGATGCCCTCAATGGAGTGTCATTTGTCATTGAACCCGGCGAAACGATCGCTCTGGTGGGCGAAAACGGAGCCGGAAAAACGACTTTAACGAAACTTTTGGCAAGGCTTTATGAACCGACCGAAGGATCGATATTGTTGGATGGAGTAAACATTCGGGATTACGATCAAGAGTCTTATCAAAAGCAAGTCAGTGTTGTGTTTCAGGATTTTGTACGATACGAGATGACGGCAGGCGTGAACATTGGGTTCGGCGACGTTTCATCGCGGGATGATCATGCCAGAATCGAGACGGCTGCGAAAGCGGGACTGGCATTGCCGATAATTGAGAGACTGCCCAACGGCTATCAGCAGCTACTTGGCAAGAGATTTGAGGGCGGAATGGAAATTTCAGGTGGCGACTGGCAAAAGCTTGCTTTGTCCCGGGCGTGTATGCGCAAAGCTCAGTTGCTCATCCTTGATGAACCCTCTGCATCGCTCGATGCGATGAATGAATTCCTATTGATCGAACATTTTGCCAAGCTCACGTCTGGGAAGATGGCAGTATTGATATCCCATCGATTACCAGCAGTACGGATGGCCCATAAGATCCTAGTCCTCAGCCACGGACGGTTGATTGAAGAGGGCACCCACGAAGATCTCATTGCCTGTGGTGGAGAATATGCCTCGATGTTTCATCTTCAGGCATCCGGTTACAACGACGATTTCGGATTTTCGCGAACAAACGTCAGCGCCCCTCAGCCCTAAGGTTATCGACTGCAGTGGCCCAGAAGGAGCCTTGCACTCTCGCTCTGGTAACGGCTCATACGAAGTTCCTTGCCATTTTGCAGGATAATCTTGTGATGGCCGTGAAACCACGGATGAATCTCTTTAACCTTCGAGACGTTTATCAGCGTCGAGCGATGAATTCTAGCGAACTGCTTCGGATTCAACATGGATTCGATGTTTGAGAGCGTATTGCGCAGTTCATAGCCAATGTTTCCCACGTGCAGCCGCACGCTGTTCTTGTCCGCTTCGATCCAATCGATGTCTTTGGCTTCAATCAAGAGAATACGTCCATTGACGGGAACAGCAATGCGCTCCTGATATTGTTGCTGCTTTTGAACCGCAGTGAGCGCTTGCAGTAGTTGAACTGCATATCCACCATCGACGGATGGCGCAAGTCGCACTTTCGCACGCGCTATGGACTTTTCCAGGCGCTCCTTTCCAAAGGGTTTCAGAATATAGTCCACAGCGTTTGCTTCAAACGCCTCAATGGCATAGTCCTTGTATGCCGTCACAAAAATTGTAATCGGCATCGCGGCTCCATCTACCGCCTCTATAACCTCAAGGCCGGTCAATCCAGGCATCTGTACATCGAGAAAGATGAGGTCAGGGCGCTCTTCTTTGATGGCCTGAAGGGCAGATATGCCATCCCCACACTCACGTAGTACCTCAATGTCCCTATCAGTACGCAGGACTCTAATGATGCTGGTCCTAACCAAAGGCTCATCGTCAATCACAATTGTCCTGATAGTCATAACGAGAGGAGTGCCTCCGTTTCTGGAGACTCCAACGTGTTTATTTCGAAGGGCAAGCCAATCCTGCATACCACTCCCTGTGGGGACTGGGGTTGAATAGAGAGCTTTGCGGAGCCACTGTATATCTGAACTAAGCGCTGTTCGGTGTTAGATAGTCCGATCCCCCAGCCTGCACCGTCATGACCTATGCTGGCGGGAAGGACGCTGTTGGAATTGCATATCTCGATCTCCAAGCCCGTGTGCCCGTGCCAACTTTTGATCTCGATCACATCACCGCCTGGATTCTTTGCCACACCATGCACAATCGCATTCTCCACGATTGGCTGAAGAATCAGTGCAGGAACGGAACAGTCCAGGGTTTCGGGAGCGATGTGGGAACGAATCTTTAGGCGATCTCCGAATCGTACACTTTGGATATTTAGATAGTGATCGACCAGAGCCAGTTCGCGTCGCAAGGAGATTTGCTGTGAGGAATTCTGCTCCAGAAAAATTCGTAAGAGAGAACTCAAATCGAGCAGCATTTGTTCGGCAGCATCGGGATCCTCTCGAATCAACGTTCCAATGGCATGAAGAGTATTGAAGAGGAAATGGGGGTGCAACTGCATCTGGAGAACCTGGAGTTGCGCTTGCGCCAATTGCCTTTCCAATTGTGTTTCCCGCAACTGTCTATCGCTGCTCTCCCGATAAAAATGCAACGTCTGAGCTAAGGCGGTGATGGTCCAATAGGTGCCAATGTAAATTGCTGCATCCTTGCTCAGAAAAAACATGATGTAGACCCGGATAGCTCGCATTCCTGGCTCGAAGAAATGCGACGCAACGGACTGAATACAAACAGCGAGGAACGCGCCCACGAGACTGGCCGCCAAATGCAAAGCGAGAGAGCGAATGGGGCGGCGCGGATTGATGGGATATCTTTCCGCAAGCCAAAGTACAGGCGGCGTGAGAATGAACCAGGTATACCACTGCTCCATCGACCAGCGGAGATATGGCACCAGATGAACAGCATGGCCCTGAAGCAGCTCGTAACCGTACCACTGCAATGCAAATAGGATTACTACTGCCGTCCATAGAGCGAAAAGCTGCGCTGCGCGGATGGCTTGCACTTTGATCGATGACGATTGCTTCACAGACAGCTCCCGATTAAAGCTTCTGTCAGAAATAGTAAGTCCGCTTTCGTACCGCTGAAAAGCCCCTTTGAGCTGAGATTACGATTCAGCATTCTATGGCTACGATTCGTCCCAATTGACTTTTCCAGGCTGGGGTTTCCTGCCTATGGTGGGGCTATGAAGGGCCTCTAGGCAGGAGTAAGAAACATGAAAGATGGTCTGCTGGTCAATGAACAGAGGTGTCGGACGCGCCGATGCAAATGCGATGGATGGTTTGCGCAGCTCGACCGCAAGGTTTGCCGTGATATTGCACTTCTCTTGATATTGCTGATATGCCCCCGTTTTGGGATAACCCAGCAACCATGTGGTTTAGGCGTGCACATTGATGGCGTCGTCACTGATCCTACTGGAGCCGTGATTCCTGGAGCCACAGTACGGGCTGCCGGGGTAGCGGCGACGACCGATGCAATGGGGCGCTATGTAATCCCTTGCGTTGCCGCCAACGAGCTCATCGCAGTGCAAGCCAACGGATTTGCAAATGGCACCGCGCGCGTACCAGTTCGGTCAACCGGAAAAGTTCATCTCAACATCCGGTTGGAGGTTGCAGCCGTTCAGACGGATATTCAGGTCAGCGGAGACTCAGGAGATGATAATGGCAGTGCCACCACGGCTCTGAACACAAAGGCTGTGCAGGCCCTCGCCGATGACCCGGATGATTTTCTGCGTCAGCTCCAGGTGCTGGCGTCCGAGGCTGGTGGCGATCCAACTCAGTCGACCATTTCAGTAGACGGTTTTCAGAATCCAAGCGCCCTCCCACCGAAGAACTCGATTGCATCCATTCGCATCAACCCCGATCTGTTCTCAGCCAAATCCAAGTGGCCTCCTTTCTCTGGAGGCGTCATCGAAATTACAACAAAGCCGGGGGCTGATGCCTTCCACGGCGCCGCCTTCTTCACGGACAGCGACGGAATCTTCAACGCCACCGACCCGTTTTCCGTTACCGCCACGCCTGCTGGGAGGCGGCGATACGGCTTTGAATTGAGTGGGCCGATCATCTCAAAGAAAAGTGGATTTTCGCTGGCACTTGAAAAGCGAGACATTGACGAATTCAACGTGGTGAATGCAGTCACGCTCGACGCAGATGGCGGCCTAGGATCGAACGGAAACGGCGTTCCGGAGCAGCAGACAGTTTCAGCTCCACAGCGGCTCTGGATTGCATCGGCACGTGGAGACTGGCAGTTAACGCCCAATAATGTAGCCAGTCTCTCGTTCTCAGCGAATGTGAACAATGAAGGCAATCAAGGTGTCGGCGGTCTCGTACTCGCCGATGCCGGGTATTCGAGCTTGGTCAGCGAATACGATCTGCGATTCCATAATACGCAAACCATCAGCCCGAATATCCTGCACGAAACCCACATCGGATATAGCTGGAAGCGAACAGCTCAGACACCGCTGTCGAACGCTCCTTCCGTGCAGGTTGCCGGATACTTCCTTGGCGGGGGTGCAACCAGCCAAAACCTCAACAACCGAGAACGTGATCTCGAAGTAGACGAAGATATGACCGTCGTGCACAAGAGACATACGTTTGCATTCGGAGCACAATCGCTCGGCATCTTCGTGCATGATTACGACCCGGACACATTTAATGGCGCATACGTGTTTGGCGGCGGGAGCGCTCCTGTCCTCGACGCAAACAACAACCCAACCGGCGCGACAACGACCATCAGCGCTCTCGAACAGTACCGGCGAGCCCTGCTCGGTCTTGCGGGCGGGTCGCCGACCACTTATCAGGTGACCACGGGGACGCCGCTGGTTCCGTTGGCGCAGTGGCAAGTCAATTTATGGGCGCAGGATACCTTCAAGCTTACAAAGAAGCTGACGGTCGATACTGGCTTTCGCTACCAGTTTCAGACTACGCCAGGCACATTCGCCAACTTCGGTCCCAGAGTTGCTTTTGCATGGTCACCCGATAAAAAACAGACGTGGGTGTTTCACGCTCGCGCAGGGCTCTTTGCCCTAGCTACCGACCCGAGCTACGCGACTAATGTTTATCGCCTAAATGGGACCCTGCAGCGGCAGACGACGGTGTATTCTCCAAGTTACAGCACACCCCTTACTCCGGTTCCGGGGTCCATTCAGGTTGCCACAACCAATTTGTTTCCTCCGAATCCCTTTCAATCCAGGTCATTCATGAGCTATGTCGACGTTGAGCATGACTTTGCCCATCACTGGCATGCCAGTGCCAGATTCCTCTTCGGAAAGGGCTATGGTCTCATCCGCACCGTCAACATCAATGCCCCACTGGTCGCCAACAGCGTCGGTGTCGCTCCAGATCCTACAGCAGCTCTCGAGGCGCCACGTCCAATCGCCCCCGGTGAAAACATGGTGGAGTATCAGAATTCTGGTCACGGCGATGGCCCGCAGTTATGGTTCAGCCTCGAGCAACACAGTTACAAGCGGTTTGGCCTCTTAGCTAGATATGTGTATGTGAATTTCAAGGCCGACAGCTCGGGCAATCGACCTCCACAGTCGAGTTATTCCAACAAAGGAGAATGGGGGCGTCTTGATTGGGAGAGAACAAATAGTTTCACTCTTTTCGGAAACCTCAACCTTCCATACAAAATTCAGGGGACAGTTCAGTTTGATGTCGGTAGTGGGCTTCCTTATAACGTCACGACGGGCACAGACAACAATGGCGACGGAAATTTCACGGATCGCCCCTCGTATGCATCCGCCACGGGTTCGGGTGTCTATAACACGCGGTTCGGTTTATTGACGACAAATACAGTTAATGGGAATGTGCCTGCCAGCCTTGGGACCATGCCGGGCGTGATTCATCTGGATACGAATCTGAGCCGCGCCTTCGTTCTTAACCCCAAGGACAAGGATCACCCCCGAATAATGACATTCAACGCGCGTAGCGCGAACCTCCTCAACCACACGAACGTGACGACTGTGAATACGGTTGCCTCATCGTCAGCGCTTGGCCAAGCTGTTGCGGCCCAAACTGCAAGAAGGCTGGAGTTGGGAGTGCGATTTGCTTTTTGAGCTAACCTCCTCCTTAGTGCGAGCACGTCGCGGCGTGGGTAACGAGTCCCGAAGTAAGAGATGCATCTTGTCACGTCTACCGAGGCTCCGATCTAGGCAGATCGGAAGTGTCTGCGGCACTGTAGTTCTTGTCGTGACGATGTCCACGTGGCAGATGACGGCGTCTCAAGAGCTGGGAGTAGTACTACAAGAGGCCATCGAGGCAGAACGTGCAAACCGTCCCGAAGACGCAATTCGAATCGTCGAAGCGTTGCTGTCCGGTAGCAAACTCTCGTCCAGCAACTTCGTAACGGCTTGGAACGTTCTCGGGCTTTCCTATACCGATGAGGAGCGATTTAACGAAGCGCGTGCGGCATTCGAAAAGGCCATATCGGCCTTCAAGGTCATTCCCGAGCCCGAGGCACGTTCAATGCCCAACGGGTTGGCGGACCTTCTGTCCAATCTAGCCGATGTATACAGCCAGACAAACCAGCTTGATGCGGCATTACATCTCCGTCTCAAAGCACTTTCCGCATACCAAGAGGCGAATAACTTCGCCGGCATCGCCAGATCTTACGCGAACTTGGCTGGAATAGAGTTGAGTGAAGGGCATCTTCGGCCAGCCAAGAAATACTTGGCTGAGGGCTATTGCGTTTTGCCCAAAGCAGCGAACATGGGAGCCGATGATCGCGCAATGTTTTACACCATTCGTGCCTGGGCATTCGAAAGAGAAAAAGACTATCCTAACGAGCTTTCGTCCTATGAGGCTGCCTTGCATCTCTGGCAAGACCAGCACGGAAACGATTACGGGATGTCAGGATGGGCTCACATGCTTCTTGGAAACTCCTACCTTCATTTGAACGACCTCGTGAATGCAAAGAAGGAGATGCAGGCGGGACTCTCGATTATAAAGCGTGCATTTGGGGAACACAGCGTTCGATATCTCACCGCAGAGCTAGCATATTCCCGTGTGCTTGATAAAACAGGAGCACGCGATGCTGCCAAAAACCTCAGACAGGCTAGCAAAACAGAACTCTCGACTCTTTTTAGTGGTCAATGTCCTTCTTGCCTTGTCAGTGTTGACGCTCTTCATTGATAGGTAGCCCCATCGTCTGCGGCGTGATTTCTGATCTAGCAGCGGTATGACCCCGGTCAACCATGTGGTCGCAACCGAGAAGTCGCATCATCACTTGGTGTGTCTCTGTGATGGTCTCAGCAATGCCTCTGGCGAAGTCATCGTCGTTGAAAAGAAGAGTTTCCGTGTCTGCCATGTCCGGCCTTTCTAAAGGGCTGCCGTCGCCAGCCAAATGTTGACGAACACGAAATTATTCATCTCACGATGATGGAGATATGCAGCCGCGCTACTACAAGGAGCACATAATGACTATGCAACCAACTTTCGGACGATACGCAGAGATTCCCATTGACAGAATGAATAAGGAGCAGCGGGAAGCCTACGAAAAGGTCTCGGCGGCACCGGGCAGTTTTCTAGGGCCATACAAGATTTGGGCGGAGAGTCCAGCGCTGATGAACTTGATGATCCCCATCGGCGTGTATTACAGAGAACATTTTAGTCTTAATAGTGCCGAACGAGAGATCGCGACGCTCCTCATCATTTCTAAGATCGGCGCACCGTTTCCGATCTCCAACCATGAGCGAATGGCAGAAGAAGCCGGTATTTCAGAAGAAAAGGTAGAACGCATGATCATCGGATTACCGGTCGCGTTCGATGATCCACGCCAGCAGGTGATTTATGAACTATCGACAGCGCTGATCAACTCCCGCTATGTCGCCAAGGGGTTATACGAGCGTGCGGTGAAGCTGCTCGGCAACAATGGGGTGTCAGATGTCACGCTGATCCTTGGCTACTACAGCATAGTGTCATACACTCTTGCATTTCATGATGTGCCTTCCGGCGCAGAAGGTCTGAAGCAATGAGAAGGGTTTCGAGATTTATCCGGGATGACCAATTCCGAAAAGCTCTTTCGGCCTGAATAGCATAGACTTCCACACAGCCAAATCTGCTCACGCGCGCTCCTGATACAAGGAACAGAGAATCATCATCCTCAGTGCCATCGTCTGCCTTCTTCATGCTGCCGCTCTTTGGCGCGATTCTAAATGTCCTGCTGGGGAACACCCTACCGAAATCAGGCCGCCCTCAAAGACAATTGCGCCCGACCGAACGCGCTGAGTCTCAGCACCATTCAAATGGTTCGTTCAATCAATCCAATGCGAGGTTTGTAATGACAAATGCAAAACGAGAAGACAAGGGAATAGTTACGACGGATCTCTCCTCTATACTCTTGAAATGCCAAGGTGCAGAGCCCCCGTTAGTTAGCAAACATGCAGCTGACACAAAACGCGGGAGACTAGTAGCACTTTTGCGCGGTTACTTCGCATCTCCCGTAATTGCCACTCTCGGTGAGATGGGCATGGCTGAACGGATGCTGGAGGGTGAATTTTCTGCTGCGGATTGGGACTCTCTCCCCCATCCGGAGATTATCTCTGTCCTCTTCCGTTACCTTCACAGCATTGGCCTGCTGACACGAGGGACAAACAAGGAATATTCGCTCACTCCAGAAGGACGCACATCTGTAGCGAGAAACGGTGCTTTCTCATTGCTAATGTCTTATGCGCAGTATCTTCACGAACTGCCAAACCTGCTCGCGGGGAAGGAAGCAAGGCCTTCCGTAAACCGCCGCAGAAACGTCTATGGAAGCGGGCAACTGCACAGTAAGAAGTTTTTTCCTGAAGCCTTCGACTTCTTTTCATCACACGTACCTGAAGCCATCATCGACATAGGATGCGGAGACGGTCGTTTTCTTGCATTGGCGCAAGAGCGATGGCCGGGTCTAACCACCTTTGGCATTGACCTCTCCGAAACAGCAGTCGAAGAAACCAAAAGGCGTCTCGGCCCAGCGCTTGACGCCGGCTTGGTAGCGGTCGCTGCGAATGGACATGATGTTGCAACCTGGAGCCAAGCTGCTCCAGAAAGAATTCGTAGAAGTCTGCGACTGATAATTTCGATGTGGTTTGTCGGCCACGAATTTTCCGAGGGTTCGCCTGCGAAAATGGTGGCCTTCTTTTCCGCGGTACATGCTACGCTTCCTCAAGCTCAGGTGATCCTCGGAGAGATAAACAACATTCCGGCTGAGGTCTTAGCTGGAGATCACGACCTGTCGATTATGCCTGAGTTCTTGCTCTTCCATGAACTATCTGGGCAGGGTGTGCTCTCGTGGGATATGTGGCAGACAGTCGTGGATAATATCCCGTATTCGCTTAAGGCCGAACGGCGCTTCGATGAAGTGAGATCGAGTTCGGGAGAAACCATTCCAGCGAGTTTTCTCTGGCTCCTTGAACCTAAAGTGTCATCCTCGTCCTAAGCCGGATTCTTGTTTCACAGCTATAGCTGCGGAGCAGCTGGTTTTCATCTGGGATTCAAGAGATCCGTTTCCAACGGAAACGTGCTTTCTGATACTTATCCACAACGGCACCTTGGTCGCTTACCTGCTGAGTGTACGGAAATCCGCACGCTAATTCCGGGGCTCTGCTGGGTCCGCAGAAACCAATTGCATAGTTGGTACCGTACTACCCTCGTCCTAACAATGCAGACTTTGTTATGCGATCAGACTTCTTTTGCTGACCAATGCTAGCCACATGACACTCTCTCGATAGTTGTAGTGTTATCTAACTGACTTTGAGCACGATTTCGGCTTCCTTCTGTAAATCATGAAAAATGGGATGAAAACCAATCAAGGGAAGAAACATGTCCGTTGAAGTGATCATGACAGGCCGCCTCGGCAACAATCTCTTTCAATATGCCATAGGTCGCATCATCGCCGAGCACCATCGATTGGAACTCACCTGCGTACCGCCGAAACACCCTGTTTTTGCATTTATGGGGCGCGAGCTGGATATTGGTTCTTCCGCTAGTTTGGATGGACTTCAAGATTGTTTCCCTAACGCACCACTGCATATACCGGGGAGACGATTAGAGATCCCCGTCGAAAACTTCGACATGACTACAGATGACTCATGGAACAGCCACACCATCGATCTCTATGGCCTGCTCGCAAACCCTACACCTCGAAAAATTCGGCTTCTTGGTAACTTCCAACGATATGAGTATTTCGAACCATTTCAGAGCTCCATTCGAAACTGGTTTGACTTTCGGTCACCCTCCTGTCCTTATGAACTGAGACCTCAGGACGTGGTGTTGAATATTCGTCGCGGTCTTGACTTCTGGTTACATGACGCCACCCTGTCTATGTCGTATTACCACCAGGCGCTGAGCCGACTGCACGACGTTGGTAAGGTGTATGTATGCGGCGTCGGTCTGGACAGTCAGGTTCGGTTGTCATTAGCCAAATATTCACCTGTCTACTATGACGCAACACCGGCCGAACACTTTGGATTTATGAAGCGATTTCATCGCATCATCCTCTCGAATAGCACGTTCTCGTGGTGGGCGGCATTTCTGTCGGACGCCAGTGAAATATTGGCACCTCGGTCCACCCTGGGCTGCCAGCTAGGCCTCAGTGGTGTTGGAGAAATAGATCTAAACATGAACGAGTCCTTCGAGGGTCATGAGATGTTTGTAGTCGGAACCTCGCCAACTTATCGGCTCCGCCGCAGCAGGAATCTTGGGCCGGGTATGGTTCTAATATTTCAGCCCCGAACTCTTTTCATCGATCCGACGACCTCTCAGCCGATCGCATCTTCAGTTCGGCAACGTATACACAAGCGTATGCTCGCCTATGACGGGATGCCCGTTCATCCCGATATCGGATTCTATGGGGACTCTATCAATCGCGAATGGAAGCAGTATGCTTTGCCGGACGATAATGAAGCAGAGCGCGGAGCTTGCCCCTTCCGTACACTTCCTTGAATCATCCGAGGTGCATCTCGCGCCAACGTGGCCTCTGCACCGGGCAGTGCAATCGTTGAGCTCAGTCTTGACGAAGCTCCGGCCGCCTTGGTCCTTGTCATCGATTCCCAACCCGGCAACACCGTGAGAGTGCGCTTCGGCGCTCTAATGAAAATCATGTGACACCATCTTAGCTGCCGAGAGTCTTAGCTCCTCGACGTACTCAACCTTCACGGAGATTGTTCCGTCCAGATTCTGTAGCTTCCCTTCGATCAGAAGAGTTGAGCTGTGTGTGGACTCCATGCGGTGAGAATCATAGAACTTGGGATCGAAGATGGCATTCGATAGGCCAGTCTCATCTTCTAGACTCATGAACATGTATCCCTTGGCTGTTCCTGGACGTTGCCGCGCCGCCACTGTGCCCGCGATGAGCACCCGCGATCCATCCGGAATGTACACGAGATCCGCTGCAGGGATCACACCGATCTCATTCAGAAATTCGCGGTGATAGCTCAGCCAATGGGCTCCTAAGGCAAATCCTGTCCCCGAATAATCTGCCTGGAGCCGCTCCTCGGTCGTCATCCTCTCGAGGGGCATTTCCGGTTCCTCCCCTTCTAGCGATTCGAAGAGAGGACCGGGAGAACGCAAGGCGCGTTCTACGTCCCACATCGCTGTCCGGCGGTGCTGCTTGTTCGCCGTCTTGTAGAAGAGATTCAATGCACCGACAAGGGCCAGGGCGCGCAACTCACCTCCGCGAAGCTCGGGAACGCGCCGCAGCAGGTCCTGAATCGAGAGGAAGGGACCATTCTTGCGTTCTCGAACGATCGCCTGCCCAGTGCTTTCTCGCAGGTCCTTCACGTAGCGCATTCCTATGCGCAAAGCAAACTCAGGGGCTCCCAGATCGATCCGTTCGAGCGTGCAGAGCCAATCGGACTGATTGACATTGATCGCGCGTGACTTTACTCCATGCCGCCGTGCATCTCGTAACAGGATGTCCGGGGCATAGAATCCCATCGGCTGCGCGTTTAACAGTGCTGCACTGTAGGCGACAGGGTAATAGAGACGGAGCCATGCGCTTGCATACGCTAAGAGAGCGAAGCTCGCGGCATGGGACTTCGGAAACTGGAACTCCGCCGATGAGGCCACCATATCCAAGATGGTTTGTTGTGTCTCCTCATCGACTCCTTTCTTCGTCATCCCCTCGCGCAGAAGTCTTTCCATCGCGTGCATCTGCTTGTCTGCGCGCTTCCGTCCCATCGCACGTCGCAGCTGTTCAGCCTGACCTCCGGTAAGACCGCCCATGATCATGGCGATCTGTAGAACCTGTTCCTGGAAAAGAGGTACGCCAAGCGTCTCTTTGAGCACAGGCTCGAGGTCCGGATGGGGGTAATACACTTCCTGACGACCGAGCCGCCGCTCGATATAGGGGTTTACCATCTTCCCGATCACCGGCCCGGGGCGGATGATGGCGACCTGGATTACGAGGTCGAGGAAATTGGCAGGCCGGGTGCGCGCGATGGCAGACATCTGAGCACGCGACTCCACCTGGAAGAGACCAATGGTGTCAGCGATACTCAGGACCGCGTAAACGCGCGGATCGTCCATCGGAATCTGGCCCAGGTCAATCTCCATCCCATAGTGCTCGGCGATGAACTTGAGACAGGTCTCAATCGCCGCCATCATGCCGAGGCCAAGAACATCGATCTTGATCAGCCCCAGGTCCGAGCAATCATCTTTGTCCCACTGCAGAACGATGCGATGCCGCATGCTTGCCGGTTCAAGGGGAACGACGGAGCTGAGCAAATGCTCGCAGACGACCATGCCGCCGCTGTGCTGTCCAAGGTGGCGTGGAAGGTCCTGCATCCGTTGGGTCAATTCAAGATACTTTGCGATGGTGTGATGCTCGGTATTCAGTCCGGCCTGTGCGAAGTGCGCCGGCATCGTATCCGATGCACCCTTCCACTCGAAAGAGCCGACCGTCGAAGAGAGGCGGGATAGAGTCCCGTCGTCAATCCCCAGTACTTTGCCCACTTCCTTCGCTGCCGATTTATTCCTATAGGTGATGACATTGGCCGTCATCGCCGCACCTTCCGCGCCATACTTGCGGTAGAGATATTGAATGACGCGCTCACGCTGATCGCGGCTCGGCAGATCGAGATCGATATCTGGCCATTCACCACGCTCTTCCGACAAAAACCGTGCAAAAAGAAGATCCAGGCGAATCGGATCGACGGCGGTAATGCCTAGGCTGTAGCAGACAACACTGTTGGCGGCGCTGCCACGCCCCTGGATGAGAATCTCCTTCTCTCGGCAAAAGCGGATTAAATCCCACACAATGAGGAAGTACCCGGCAAGTCCGAGTTTCGCAATCAGCCCTAGTTCCTTTTCAACCTGTTCGCGGGCGCGTTGTAGAATGCGTCCGCCCTGAATGCCATATCGTCTTTCAAAGCCTTCGAGAGTGCGAGCGCGAAGAAACGAATCCATCGTCTCGCCGCTCGGGACTTCGTAGCGAGGAAACTGGTAACCAAGATTTTCTATTTCAAATTGCAGGCGCGCAGAAAGCTCGCTTGAGTTGTGAATAGCTTCTGGCAAATCTCGAAAAAGTCTTTCCATCTCCCGCGGGGAACGTAAATGCCGCTCGGCATTCCCCTCAAGTGCCAATCCAGCGCCTTCGAGAGTCGTGTGCAGACGGATTGCGGTCAATACATCCTGAATCTCGCGTTCGACCGGTCTTGCATAGGTCACGCCGTTGGTCGCAAGCAGAGGGAGATGGAGAGTTCGAGCAATGGAGACGGCCGCCTGGTTGCGAGCTTCCTGTTCCCGATTCCGATGTCGTTGAAGCTCTACGAAGACATTGCGAGGCCCGAAAGTCCGAACGATGCGCTCAACCGCCCGAAGTCCCTCGTCGTATCCTCCGCGCATGAGTGCTTCGGCGAGCGGTCCTTCGAGGCCACCGGTAAGACAGACGAGACCGGCGGAGTATTCTTCAAGCTCCGGAACACTAGCTGCCCCGCTGCCTTTTTGTGTTTCGCGTAGCTTGTATTTCGTAATGAGCCGGCAAAGATTCTCGTATCCAAGCTTGTTTTCAACCAGGAGGGGATAACGGCAGCGCGCGGCGGTTCCGAAGAGCGTGTCTTCCAGCGTGATTTCCCCGCCGACATGGGCCTTAATCCCTGCTTCTTTCGCGGCAAAATGCATGCGAGGCGAACCATAAAGACCATCTCGGTCGAGAAGCCCTATGGCAGAAATCCCCTTGGCTGCGCAGACCTCTGCCAAGGTCTCCGGCAAGGAAGCAGCTTCGAGGAAACTGAAAGCGGAACGGCAATGCAGTTCGGCATACATCAGTCGTACTCCCCCTCGATGAACCATTCGCCGTTGAGCAGATTGCGGTATGCCTTTACGATCAGCGCCGTCTGATCGCGTTGCATAAGGACAAGGTCCCACTCGTCTCGTCCCCAGCGCCTGGGACTCCACCATTCACCCGACCTGCGCCAGGGACCAGCCGCCGATTGCACTCGATACCGTCGGTTCTCAAACCACACGGAGACAGGCGCTCCCTCGTGACTCTGAATGTGAGCGATCCGATGCGGACGATATATTCGAAGAGCGGATTTCTTCGGGGCAATTCTTGATTTGCGTATTGCCTTTGCATCGGGGGTGAAATGGACCAGACGAAAGGTCTCCGCGCTGTGCCGTTCGATGACTTCAGGCGATCCCACTCGATCCTCTCCCACCAGCCTGCGCAATCGAGCGAGCGTCACTTCCAGCTGTTGCGGCTCCGGCCCCTGCGGCGTAAACATGCCTTCCTGCACATGCCGCGGTCGCATGGGTTCGGCTTCCAAGCGCAATTTGGCAACCGGCGCACCCGGTGGATGGGCTGCAAGATCAAGTTGTACGAGCTTCAGAAGCAGCATCGCGTCCGTGGTCGGGATAGGGATTCGGATGAACCGGCTGTAAGGGATGTTTGTCGCGGTTGCGCCATTGCTCAGCAGATCCAGTTGCAATTCCATGCGCAGTTCAGCTGTCGCGAGTGCTCGGTGAACGAGTCTCTGGCACAACTGATCGAGCATGACCCGGATGACAAAGCCAAGCGACTCCATGTCGTGGACGGGATCGTCGAGTTCGACCAGCTCGACAAACCTCTGGGGTAACTCAGTCGGCGCAAAAATGCGCGCTGACTCACCTTGCGCCAGGCGTTGTAACCACAGGCCGTCCTGACCCAGGCGCGCAACGAGCGATTTCGAGGGGAGAGCCGCAAGCTGACCGAATGTGCGGATTCCCCAGCGATGCAGGATGGTGGCTATAGCAGGGTCCAGGTCAAGCAGCGTGACGGACAGTGGCTTGAGCGCTTCCGCTTCTTGTCCGGTCGGAATGATTCGTAGACTGCGGGTGGATCGCGCGGCAAATCTGGCGACGTCGGGACTGCTCGCGATGCCAACACGCGCATAAAGAGACACGGATCGCGAATGCTCACGAATCTGCTTTCCAATCTCCTCCAATGTCCCCATGAGCCTGTGCAAGCCATAGAGATCAAGCACGACCGTATCCAGCGCGATCCCTTCGATGCGCGGCGAAAATCTCCAGACACAATCGAGAAGAGCTGCATGGGCAGAGATCTCCAGATCCGGCTGGCGCTCGCATACGACCATTCCGGCGTAGCTCTCGGCTTCGGTCCTTGTCATGCCCGCGAAAATGCCCGCTTTCCGAGCCTTGGCATTGAGAGCGACCACACGCGTCAGAGGCGGCGCGCCTTCCACGATGGCTACAGGCTCACCGTGAAGTTCAGGTCTCAGACGCAGGCATGCTTGGCAAACGAAATTGGGAAGATAGACACAACCAAACACAATTCACCTATCGATACCCTTGAACTGTGGTGGTGAAGTTGGCTATACGATATGCAGATTGCGGAGGTTTACGCTGGCGCGCGCGTGTCACCTCGGCACGAATGCCGATCGAATCGATCAGGCAGGCACCCTCCACATACAGGCCGGAGCCATACTTTGCATTCGTCTGCAACAGCTTGACGTCTGTTTGCTCGAGTTGCACTGTCACCGACGCGCTGCTTCCAGCAATCGGAATCTCAGCTGTGCTCACGAAGGCTGTGCGGGTGTTTTCGACTGAACGGAGCATCTTGAACCAGGTAGTGAGTGGAATTTTGATGGACTCCATCGCAGGTATATTGGCGCAATCCAGGATGACCAGCCCAAATCCTCCACTCTGGAGGATGATGTCGGCTGCCATGAGCAGCTGATCGAGAACCCCAAGTTGGGCACGCCTATGAATCCGGACCGCCCCCGGACGAATCCAAAGGAGATTCCTGAGAAGAACCCCGTTTTGTTTTGCGCTGACCGGATCGAAGCTGTCGCTTGCGTCCAGGATCGCTGCCGCTTCTCCGGCAAAGGTGACATAGGCTAGCAGGCTTTGTAGAAGACTGGTTCTTCCACTCGACGCCGGACCGCAAAGCTCGATAAGACCGCCGCGTGGAAAGGCCTGCATACTGTCAAGATCGTGAAGCCCACACAGGATCGATTCCTGATCGTCTGCAGCTTTGGGAGTGAGCGCACGCGGAATCCGATTCGCCAGAAGCGATTCAATCTGAGATCGGATTTGAGCAGCAGTCGCCATGCCTCAATATTTCGCTTTTTGTTCGCCTAAGATTCTTGATTTTCTTTTGTCGCTCCCAACTTGTCAACATTCGTTGGGGCATCCGGATGTGGAGATCGGCTTAACTTGCTGAAATCATTGGTGAAGATATGACGGGAAAGAATAGCAGGTCTGCTTCTGCCCTTAAATACTATGGAAAAGCGCCGGATGAGTTGTTTGAGGCAGTTTCATAGAAGCTATATTTTGCGAAGGAATCCATGCCCTTACACAAACTGGTCACTCCGAGTTAGTTTTTTTCTATGGATATGGCATAAAGGATGTGTGCCGAACTATGCGATCACTTCATGAAAAACTCCAAAGTCTACCCATTCGTACTCGATGGATTGCGATCATGGTCTTCACTGTTCTCCTGGTCTTTACTTGCGGCTGGAAGATACAGAATTTTTCCGAAGATGATCTGGGGCCTGCAAAAAGAATATTCACAAGGACAGCAGGACTTCACTATGAACACGATGTGGAGTTAGGTCTAACCATCCTGGCAGAAGTGTATCCAGACAAGGTCGATTACTTGCGGAAACATGGCAATCCGATCGAGTTCATCGCCTGCTCGCGTGGCAGAGAAGGGTTCACCACGCTTGAGGATGGCGTGATTCATGTGTGCGATCGACATCGTAACAGGCCGGCAGAGATCGCAGTCGTTCTTTCTCATGAGATCACCCATCTACAGCGGCATGATCCGGACGATCAACCGCCTAAGCATTCTTTCCTCAGGCGCGTGCTGTGGTTGACGGAAGAACAATACGCTCATGAACAAAGCTTGCACACGGCCATCAGACTCTTTCCCAGATATCCGAGCGTCTGGGCAGCTATGGGCTGGCAGTGGCCGCTTGAGGTCTTCCTCATCTATGCGAGTCCCTTTGCTGTTATCTCACTCCTTGCTCTATCAACTCTGGTTTGGAGCGAAGGCAGGTCCGCCAAGAATCAACGCGCACTTCGTCCCCAGACGAGTCGCACCTGACGTCGATCCATTTTCCACTCGGACATAGCGTTGACCCTCTGGCCAGCTTCTAGTTGGTCCCCGGACAGGGGGGCGCCAGGACAAATCCAGAACACAAAAACTGTTCAGAATATCGGTTCGCCGAGTGGCATGGGCGATAAGGCAACAATTAAGTCTGCGTCATGCTATTCGTAGCGCAAAGCTGCCATCGGGTCTATCCGCGTGGCTCTTCGAGCTGGCAACCAGCAAGCCAATACGATAATAAAGACCATGACGCAGGGAACGAGGCCCAGGATCAAGGGATCATTGGCACTCAGTCCGTATAGAAAACTGGCCATGATGCGGCGCAGAAAGAATGCGCCGACAACCCCGATGACAGAGCCTGCAATCGCCAACTTCGCCCCTTGCCGAAGAATGAGGCGCAGAACATCCCCGGATCGCGCTCCAAGAGCAATGCGAATTCCGATCTCCCGTGTGCGCTGCGAAACAGAATATGCCATCACCGCATACACTCCGACGGCCGCCAGCGCCAGTGCCAGCAAGGAGAATCCACCAAGTAGCAGGAGATCGAAATTGCGCAGCGAATCGGAATCGGACACCATCGATTCCATCGTTTTGATCTCGTATGCGGGAACTTGCGGATTGATGCTCGCGACGACATCGTTGATCGAATGAAGAAGTTCGTTCTGCGTCAGGCGGCTGCGGACCGCGATTGCCATATTTGCCTCAAGGAGTGAACGCATACTGTCTGGGACCTGGGTATACGGATAATAGGCGGTCGGCTCGATCACGACATCTGCCCCCCAGTGTCGAACGTCGGCTGCAACTCCAACGACGACACACCACGAACTGCCTGCGAACCGCGGTTTGATACGCTTGCCCACCGCACTTTCGCCCGGCCAGTATTTGCGCGCAAGACTTTCGCTCACGATGGCAACGGGCGAAGAGGTTTCCGTATCCTGTTCAGCAAAAGCGCGGCCTTGCAGCAGGGGGATTTGAAGTGTGCGGAAATAATCTTCGTCCACAGCCCGGTATCGCGTCACGATCTCTCCTTGGAGCGGAGCAGGCGTTTTGCCTTCCGTGTCGATCGGCATCGAAGGGTCAGTGCCTCCAAGCGGAAGGTCGCGGGCGATTGCAGCCGATTGCACCCCAGGTAAAGCGCGCACCCGTTCGGCTACATCGTGGTAGAAATCCGAAATTCGCGACCCGGTGAGTTGTGTCGGTGCGGCGATGCGGAAGGTAAGCATATTCTCTGGAACAAACCCGAGTTTGATGCTCTTGAGGGACCACAGACTTCTCAGTGCTAGTCCGGTTCCAATCAGGAGCATGCACGCAAGCGCCGTTTCACTGATAACGAGAATAGAGCGATTACGACCGAATCCACGGCTCGACGATCCCCCATGTTCCCGCAAACTCTCATTCATGTCCACCCTGGCGGCTTCTATCGCAGGCGCGAGCCCGAAGAAGACACCAACTGCCACAGATACAAGAAGCGAAAAGACGAGGACGATGCCGTCGATGCCGATCTGTTCGATACGCGGGACCGATGGAGGATGGATAGCGAGCATCCCGCGCAATAGAAGAAAGGCGACAGCAATGCCCATGGCGCCGCCTGCTCCCGCCAGCAGCACGCTCTCGGTCAACAGTTGGCGAAGGATGCGATAAGAAGATGCTCCGAGCGCAGTGCGAACGGCCATTTCGCGCTGCCGCGCGGCACCGCGAGCCAAAAGGAGGTTAGCAACGTTGGCGCAGGCAATTAGCAGCACAAAGCCAACGCTGCCCATCAACATGATTAACGCTGGCCGCACGTTCCTCGTAAAGGCGTCATTGAGGGTTTGCAGGTAAACACCAAAACCCATATCCCCACTCGGGTCCTGGCGATGCAGGCGAGCTGCGACGGCATCCAGTTCATTGCGGGCCTGCTTGAGGCTGACTCCGTCCGGTAAGCGGATTAAACCACTCAGCCAGTGAAAAGTCGGAGTCGAACTGACGCCACTGCCTGGTCGAAGCTGCAGGGGTGTCCATAACAATTCCTTGTCCGTAAAGCCATCGAATCCCGCAGGCATCACACCGATCACGGTATATGGCGCGCCATCGAGTTGAATGGGCTTGCCGACGATGCCGGGATCGGCACCATATCGACTTTTCCATAAGGCCGAACTCAGCACAACGACGTTGCCGGCTCCCGCGACGTCCTCTTGTGGCGAAAATAGCCGTCCAAGCGCAGGTTCAACCCCCAGGGCCGGAAGCCAGTCATGCGAGACTTCGCCGCCTGTTACGCGCTCGGGTTGAGTCCCTGCGCCGCTCAGATTAAACGCCCAGGAGACGTGTGCCCCCATTTGAGCCAGTAGGCCGCCCTGTTGTTTCCAATTTAGAAAATCCTGTGTGGAGAAGAGATTGCTGTTTCCATTGGCCTGGCGTTGCGAAACAACGATCAGACGGCTGGAATCATGAACTGGCCAGGTTTTCAGCAGGACAGAATGAATCACACTGAACATCGCGGTATTGGCGCCGATCCCCCAGCGCGAGCGTGAGCACTGCTGCAATCGTGAAACGCGTGGACTTCACAAGGGACCGGATTCCGAAACGAATGTCCTGCAACAATCTCTCCATGGATGTTCCTCTACAGGGTGAGACGTTAGAATGAACATCTTGTACGCACATTGGGAGAGAAAATCGCAAATCATCGCCCGGTTGCGTCTTCGGTACAGAAAGGCCTACGAGGAGACTCAGATGAATCCTCAATTTGCAATCGATGATCTAGAAATACATCTGTGGGCCTTTACGATTGATCCAACCGAAACTGTAGCCATGCCGTTTCGCCCGTTTTTGTCGGTCGACGAAAGGCATCGGGCGAACCAGTTCAGATTCGCGTACCTGAGCAATGGCTACACCATCTGCCGTGGGCTGTTACGGCTTCTTCTCAGCCGCTACTTGGATGCTGATCCTGAGTCCATTCAATTGCACTATCAGTCGAAGGGGAAGCCTGTTCTTAGAAGGCACACCGGTATCGAGTTCAATCTCTCTCATACAGATGGAATGATGGTGTGCGGAGTGGCGAAAGGCTGCGAAATAGGTGTTGACGTCGAATTGCTGCGGTCCATGAATGACGTACAGGAACTTGCGGAAAAATTCTTCTGTCCGGAAGAGGCTCGCGAGTTGCTTTCACTTCCAGAGGAGCAGCGAACACCATCGTTCTATCGTTGCTGGACACGGAAGGAGGCATACATCAAAGCCATCGGGGAAGGACTATCCACACCATTACATGGTTTTCGTGTGACCTTGAGTCCTAACGACATTGCAAGGTTTCTTCATATTGAAGGCGACAGAGACCTTGCTCAGTCCTGGAATCTGTTCGAAGTGAGATTAGGTGATCCATACATAGCGGCGGTGGCTTATCGGGGATCTGAGCGGACGGTCCGGGTGCATCGCAAAATCGATCCACTGACATTCTTGAAAAGTGATGCCTCCTACGGATCAAGATAACGCCTTCTGTTCCACGATCCCATCGTGGAACATGCCTCTATCTCTCCCGGTTTAGACTTCAAATCTCGACTTACGTGCACCGTACTTGGCTTCTCAAACAATGCCGCATCTTGGGAATTCTTGCTTATAGGTTTACTTTCGGTCTGTAAGCGCTCAGTAAGCGGCTAATCCATGGTGAATGCATTTCCGTCTCAAGTGCGATACGACTCTGAGGTACACATAAAAAAGTGCCCGTCATCTCTTTGGGTGTCGTCCGAACTGAATGCTCTGAAATCACCTCTCCGTGCCGATCAAGTATGCAATAGATACTTGATCGATCTTCCAAATCCAAGCCGACGGTAAGTCCGTCAGATGACGTTGGACTCGGTATACATACCGCTGTCTTTTGCCTCTTCATAAGAGCCTCCTATTCGAACAAGCGTTTTTCCCTGTTTTCAGTTAGCAGCATTCAGCGTGATGATCTCCGCGATCCCCAAGACGACGGCATAGGTGGCAAATAGAAATGCTCCATAGCGACCTCCTGATGCTTCCTGAATTCTGGGCATAAATGTTGAAAGGTGAGACAGAACGATGGCTTCACCAATCATGCCGGGAATAGCTAATAGCAATCCAGCAGAAGCCCATTCCGAGGGTGCGATCCGCAACAGTTTCAGAAGGACAACGACCAAGATCGCACTGATTAGAGGGGAGAGAAAGAAGCTAATCCAATAGCGAGTATTGGTCGTCTCTAAAATCTGAGCACCGCGAAACGCATAGTAGATGCTGCCAACAATCCAGATGATGAGCCCTAGGAACAACAACGAGAGACGGTTTTGCGTATTCATGGGATTCTCCTTAGCGAGTATGTACCAGGTGGTACATACGGTTAATGTACCATATGGTACATGTCCAAGGTTTGGGGTACTCGTGATGTGAAACTGAACCATGAAGAAATAGTCCTCCGCTGTCTTGGAGCCTTCGTTCGAGCTGGAACCCTGGATTTGAGCCTGGATCAGCTCGCTCACGAAGTAAGAGTGAGCAAACGCATGCTGATTCACTACTTCGGGGGGCGAGAAGCAATAGAAGAGAGCGCGATGGACTTACTTGAGATCCGGCTTCGCGCACAGTTCACACCCAATAACTTTCCCTCCGAAATCTCGTTGCAACAGGTCTTGTCGGAACTTTGGCGAAGGACAACTGATCCAGCCTCCAAAGGAGTTCTCATGCTCACCATGGATCTTTCAAAACGCGCTTGGAACGGATCTACAAGGGCCCACGAGTTCTACGTGAAACAGCAGCGATTATGGGTAGATTTGCTGTTGCATTATTTGCCGAACAAGCAAGTAGTGGAGGATGTTCTACAGTCCTTTCAAGGCGCGGTCCTGACCTATTTGGTCACTGGTGACCCTGAACGTGGCAAACGCATGCTCAACCGTCTTTGCAAGACGCTTGCCCCTGAAAGCGACACGCTGCGAACTCAGAATTACTCGCGCAAAGTTCGTCGATTACATAAGCCGAGCTGAAGAACCTCCTCTCCGAGTAGTTCGGCCTTCTCATCCCATCTGCTATCGCTAGTTGCGAGCATACGATGGCCTCTCCCGGCAGCATGAGCAATAGACACGCACACGTTTTTAGCGCCCTCGTATCGCGTGGATAGCCTGGACCGCGAGCTTTCCGAATTTAGCGTCTTCTGCTAGGTCTTCAAGTGCGGAGATTGAGCCCTTATTGCCGATCTCTTCCAACGTCCGAATTACCGTTTGGAGAACACGCTCATCGGCAGTACCACCATGACGAAACAGACTCGTCAAAAATGTTCGGTGTCGGAGGGCTGACTCCAGAATAGGGCGCACTTGTTCTGGATATACCTTAGCCAGGTTGATGGCGTTTTCTTTGTTGCGCCACTGAGACTCATTTATCTTCTGGAGAATATCTGGAAAACACAACGAAAATTCCTCTGTCAGCGTCTTCCATCCGAGTCGAACGTCCTCGTCATTGTTCCTGCCGTCTGTCACCTTCATCGACCAGAACACAATTGAGCTAACGATGGCCCATGCTTTCCGGTCGTCGTGAGCGCCATCGAGAATTGGAGGAGGTGTTTCACTCAAGCGAGCATAGCCCGCCACAGACGCCAGAAAGGCACTGATGACATCCTGGGTGAAAGGAGAGTCGTCATCCAGGTTTGTGGCGAATCGCTGGAAGATAGGCAAACTCTCCACGTCTGCTATGGGAAGGAGTTCCCAGAGAATCCAATCGATGTGGGAGCCGGGACGACTACACATTGCTGCGAGCTCTAGCAGCTTCTTCCGTTGCAGAGGGGACAATTCACCGTAAGCCTGGGAATATGCGCCCATGAAGATGTCTTCAAATATCTTGCCGAGAGCGCTGTAAGCTGCATCTCGCCTGTACTGTGTCCAGGTTGTTTCGAGAAGAGCGGCGGTTTCGGCTTGCCCAATCGTGGGCTCGTCGGTTGCTTCGATCAGATCACACATTTCGGTGAGGGCACCTTTAGCTGAAACTGGTGCTTCGAAACCGTCATAGGCTGCCAACGCTTCGATAATCTCTGTCTTGACCAAGAGATCGTTAGTCTCGAAGCCTTGCAACATCTCTCTTACCTGAGCGATTTGGTTCGGCCCGAGTTTTGAAGAGCGGAAATGAAGATAGCTGAGCATCCGCACACCTTCCATGCGTAACCATCCAATCCCCGTTTTCCACGCCCTCTGGCCGAGATCGATGAGGTCATCGAACTCTAGGCCATTGGAGTCACGCTGAAGGTCGATTAGAAGCGCAAAGAAGGAAAAGTATCTTGCGTCATCGGCACGTACACTCCTTACGAGACTGTGAAGAATCGGCAAGGGGCGGAGCTCTCGTTGCGACATCATGCGTGAATACCGGATTGCCGAAAGGATGCCAGCACAGACAAACGGTGAGCCATTCCCATAGGCAAACAAGCCGCCGTACAACCGAATCGCTTCGCTGTAGGCACTACGCACTCCGACACCAGCTTCTTCCGCTGCACGTCTGACACCATCGAGAAAGCTTGTATCTGTTAGCTCGAGGAGCTTCAAGAACTCTTGTTGGATCGCTTTATCTTCGAGGTTCTCTGCAACGACCCCGCAGAGGACCGCTCCGTAGCTGGAAAGTGGTCTGTTGCCCGTAATGTCGAAGCCTACGAGCCCCTTCTTACCGTTCTCTGTCTCAAACGTCTGGCAAGTGAGCTTAATGGTGGAGGTTTCGCTTACCCCTAAGGCGAGGAGGGCAAGACACTGCTTCCTTACTGCCACCTGTGCAACGGAACCACAATGGCCTCGCAAGGCTAGTCCAAGCGGCTTTGTGTTGTCAGCTTTGGCGATAACCGCTGCTACGGCTCCCTCAGTCTCACATTGCCCCAAAGCCAGCTCGAAAAGATGAGCGTTTCTGGGACGGCTCAGGTCTGAAGCCAGATCGTCTGCCGTTTCATTTTTTCGAGTCAGATACTGTGTCTTAAAGAAGTCGAGCAGGAGCTCGTGTTCGAAAAAGATGTATTCGTCCCCAGGCAAGATCAATCTGGACTGCAGCAGCTCTTCGAGAGCGGCAAGCGGCTTCTGCTGCTTTTGATAGAAGGTCTCCGCGAGTGCTTCAAAACGATCTCGTCTGACCGCCATCGTCAGAGTCTCCATCATTTCCCCTGCAACGGTCCGCAGAAATGCTGAGGCCACAATGTACGCTCCATCGAGAGCGTCCCTGACATAACGGCTGTACAATTCCCATCGAGACTCGGGATGGTTGCCTCTCGCGTGACACTTTCCCGCCAGCTTCAGATCGAAGGCATTGGTGAAAGTCTGTGACAAGTGGGCGAGCCCTTCAGATGGGGACTCTCCAGCGTAATAGGAAAATATTTGGAGCTTCTCATTTTCGGCGGGGAGCTTCACCGAAATCGCAGACCCCTTAATCTCTGGAGGAAGTTCAATGCCGGCTTGATCGGCCATTACAAGCCGAGCCTCACGGAGAAGAACAAACGCCTGGAGTTTTTCAAGAAGCTTTGGCCTGAAAGCTTCCGGACATTCATTGAGGGCGTCGATGACGATGATCGTTCGTAATCCGCAGGCATTGATGTCGCCGATCAGATCACCGGCGCTTACCTCGGCGAATGGAGATATGGATTGTTGCAGCAGGCGTGAGAATTCTCCGCCGTCGTATCCTTTCAGATCGACGGCGATTGGAACTTCATTCCCGCTGCTGGCGAGCGAGACGACAAGATGTCGCAGATGAAAAGATTTGCAGCTGCCGCTTGGGCCTACTAACACCCGGTGCCTTGGCTCCATGAGACGGTCGATCAGGTAGTGGCCACGCGCTCCGTCAGCAGTTGTTTCAGGCAGGGGCGCCAGGTCGTAACTGTAAGACTCTCGCAGGCGCTGCCGATAGGCATTGACTGTTCGATGCGCTCGAAGCACTCGTTCATCGATTGCCTCTCCCAGCGAGACGGTTTGCAAATTGAGAGATTCCTTTGCAAACCGCTCCCAGTCCGAGATCTTCCAGGAACGGTCTCTTCTCTGTGAGGTCACGCTCGCAATCAAATCGTCGCATCCCATGACTTTTACTTTGAAAGAGCTGATTTCGATCTCGGAATCAGGATGCAGCGTTGGATAGATGCAGGCTATCGTTTCGAACTCGCGATAGAACTGTCCATTGAGCGGCGCCGGCAGATTTTGATCCGTCTTCTGTCGTCGGGACATCTCATCGCTCAGCACCTTGGACTGGCCCTCTGCCTGACTCCAGGGGTTTAACCCGGGGTATTCTCTCTTCTCGCCAGTGAAATCGCGGATTGACCAGTTGCCATTCTGCCCGCCAAAGGCAGCTCCACTCAGGGACTTCAGTTCAATAAGTGCGGTGTATTGGGGCAGTACCAGTATGAAATCGAATTGGCGTGGACCGATACAGAAATTGGAGAGGATGAGCCCATCGAAATCCTTGACAGTTTGAAACAGACGCCGGAGAACGACTGCCTCCGTGCCCTTTACTGGTTGGCCGATCAGGATTCGCACAAGTATCCTCTCGATTTCGCCCTGCTCTCAGGAAGCCGGATAAGAGCGCTTTCTGACAATGGCGGCCGCCGCACCATTAAACAACCCATAGATCGTTCGGACCCAGGTAGCTCAGGTCAAGAACGCCGGGTTCAGTCGACGCGGTGGTGCGGACTACACCACGTCGGTTAGGGCTGAGAGGATGGTTGAGAAGCCCCAGAGTCGTGCCATCCGCTGAGAGGATCAAGGGCTGACCGCTCCAATGATGAAGATAAAGAGGAGCTCCAGGAGGCGCCGGAGCACCATACCACTGCGCGTTCGCGCGATAGTTCCGCTCAGCCCAGGTACGATCTCCACGCGGTATGAATTGCTGTGCGAAATCAAGCCACATCGCTCTGGTTTCGGTGGTCGGCCAGTCTGGCCGAGCAGCGAAACCAGCAACTACGGACGATTGCAGCCACTCTCGCAGTTCACGCTGGTTAGTGAACACCGCGCCAGTGTCATTCGCAGCTTTGATGGCGGCAAGGCGAGAATTGAAGCCGGCCTGAATCAGTATCGATGCAGAACGATTCATCGTACCTGTTTCTACCGCGGGCACGGCTAATCCTAACTCATAATCATCCAAGTTCATGCCGAGCTGCCCGACGATATCGCCGTTCGCCGAGGCACGAACCCGGAGCGCTTCCATCGCCCACGGCAACCGATATACAAGGCCGCCCTCGATAAATCGCAATGCGTCGCCCTCTTGTCCAGCAATCGTTTCTGCCAAAGACTGACCCAGAAGCCAGGTTCTCAGAATGGCTCTCCAATTTTCGGGGAACGGATCAGGAGTGAAAGGGTAGAAGGCAAACAGGCTTTCTGCCAATGCTGTGATGGCGGCAATCGCTGCCTCCGCATCCGACACGAGAAGTGCGGCATTCGCTTGCACTAACAACTCGTTGGCCGCGGTCGCCACAGCATCGAGTGCATGACCCGCCTCAAGCCCAAGACCAGCGAGGAAATAGCCTCGACGGGTGGCGGGCGTCGAGCGAGCCCAGATGAAACGGCTGCGGGTCAGTAAAGCGGTACGAAGTACATTCCGCGTCGCATCGTCGGTGCGGAGCAATCGTCGCTGCCATAAAGACGACTGAAGGATCGCATCCAAAGCTCCTTCGATGCCATCATCAGGAACGTCCGCTTCGCCGATCAGGCTCAGGATTGCGGTATCGAGCGTTGCGATGTTTCGTTCCCAATCTTCCACTGCTCTTTGACGTCTGTGCGGTTGTTCGTTCGGGATTTCTGGGAATGTCCAGGGCTCAGCACTATTGACGACATATTCGACCAGTCGATTGATATCGCCGCCGATCCGGGCGTGCATCCTCAACAGAAGATTCTGTACGAGTTGCGCAAGACCACTCTCCAGTTCGCGTGCGCCGAGGTCTTCGATCAAGGCGACCCATTCAGTGTGTCTTCTGCCCTTGGGGTCCTCGAAAATGGGATGAAGCACAAGCCCTTCGAGATCGACAAAAGCGCGTCCTGCGCGTCCGATTACGTTTTTGAATTCGGAAACTTCGATCTTGGCACCCGAGCGGTAAAGCGAGTGCATGACCACTGCTGTCGCTGACAGATTGAGCCCCTGAGCGAGTGTCGGGGACGAGATCGTTACCTTCAAGACGCCATCACGAAGAAGCCGTTCAATTTCTTTTCGGTAAGCAGTTGGCAGTGCGCCGTGATGAAGAGCGACACCGAGCCGCAGGCACTTCAAGAGATTGCTGCCGGCGCCGAGCCACTCCTCGCCGAGTGAGATGGCGGTCTGCAGCCGAGCAGGATCTGCGATGAGCAAAGAATCCAGCGCACCGCGCTCGTGAAGATCGACGATGATGTCGGCGAACGGTTCAACGCTGCGGCGTTCAGGGCAATAGATCAAAACGGTCTGACCGTCCTCAACCAATCGCCACGCGGTCGCCAGGCTCAGTTCCTGCTGGTTGTCAGGGAAAAGCCGGGTTCTCAACTTTTTGGGTGGTACGCGACGCGGCGGAGCTGCGCCTGTGAGGAACACCGGAACAAAGGGCCGCTCTTCGCCAACGCGGAGGTTGAGCCGCGCGGTAGGCGAATTCCAGATGACTTCGCCAAAACGCAGCCGAGTCGGGCGCCAGTCATGCTTGACTGCACCGCCCGGTCGATCCCGCCGGAGCCACGCTGCAAAGTCCTCCAATTGGTCGCCGTCCGGAAGAATCGCCGAGAGGCAAACGATCCGGCGCTGGTTCGCGTCCGGACGTCTGAGGAGGCGCTGGATTTGAACTTCGTATCGAACCTCACGCTCACTCGGCCCAATCATGTGACCCTCATCGAATATGAGCAGACCGACATCGTCGAGCAGAGAAGGATCATTGCGGAGGGCAAAGTCCAATTTTTCGGGTGTGGCCACGACGATGTCTCGCTCCCGAATCGTGTCCTCATCAAATGCCGACACGCCGATGCTCCCGTAGAGGGCGGAGATCGTCTTTCCGAGCGGTCCAAAAGTGCGTTGGAGGGTCGTTTCGGTCTGAGCTGAAAGTGCGCGTAGCGGAGTTACGAAAACTACACGCCTTCCGCCTGCCAGACAGCGAAGAATACACAACTCGGCAATTCGTGTCTTGCCGGCACTTGTAGGCAGCGACACCACGAGGTCATCGGATTCGTCGATGGTACGTGCGGCGGCGATGACTTGAGACGGCCATAGATCGATCTCTGCCTTTGATCTTCGGCTGAGGGAACCTATCATCAGTTCGCGCAACCCCGGCCATGAGCCTAAAGCGTCGCCTACTGCTTCACGCGGTAGGCGTTCGTGGAACGTATTCGACCACAGGTCCAACAAAAGTTGGATCGTGACTCTGTGCGTCCACCACTGAGGTAGAAGATTTAGCTCCGAGCAGACGGCAAGGCTTTCTCGAAGGCGCGCGATGGAGCTGTCAACCAGCGGCCTTTCTCCGCGGTCCATTGCGAGAAGGAACTGCGCCATAGCGCCGAAATAGTTGTCGGTTATAGCGAGGTCAAGACCTTCGAATAAAAAGTCATTGCCATCTCGATCTGCGTTCTGATTCCCGAGCCGCTCCAGAAACAAGTTTCTGACACTGTTGTCTGAGCCGGTGCCATTCAGTCGAAACGCGAGAACGAGATCCCGGAGAACATTTATCTCTCGGCGCATAAGAAGCGCAAGAGCCTGCTCTATCGGATTGAAGTTCGTCTCCGCCCCCACCATTGAGAGTAGCGAATAGGCGCGTGCTGACAGGTGCGCGAGGTGATAGCTCGCCGCAGCCATAACGAAATGGAAGTGGCGATCGCTTTCTTGGTGATTCCCCTTGGCCATGACGGCTTCTAGGGCTGTTGCTGCCTGTTCGAATGCGACTCGGGCCGGACCGGGATCACCACCAATTTCGAGTAACCGTAATCCAAGTCCAAGCAGACCGTAGCCGTAGCTGTGGAGGTCGTAACTGAGTTGGGTTGAAAAGGCGGGCGCTCCAGGAGGAAGCACGCCATTTCGCCAGATCATGGCACGTGCCTGCCCACGAGCAATCAATCGCCCCCGGAATCCGGTGGAGGATGCGTCCGTGATTGCGGTGACGATGGCTTCAGGTGTGGTTGGCATTAGCGATCACCTGCTCATAAACGGCACCTACGAACTCAGCATGACCATCAACGTGCAGGCCTACTCCTAACTGGTCGATAGGTCCTGGATATGCTTGTAACGCCTGGGTCAGAAGTGTCTCCGGCGCGTTTCCTGAGAATGTGAACAGCAAGTGCTTTACGCTCTCGGCTGGAATACCGTACCGACAGAGAGCGTCGTCAATAGCGTCGACTAGCGGCATTTCATTCCCGAGCTCAAGAAGTCTGGCGGAGACGAAAGCCAGCGCGTGCGACGATGGTAGGCCACCGTCTTTGTCTAGCCCCGTCCGAGCTTCCTCCAGAGTTTGGGCGCGGAGAGTGACACGGCTCTTGGCTTCGGTCTTCAAAAAGAGAAGGCGATGGGTTGTGGGGTCGAGGATTAGGCCAATCACATCGTCTCCACGCATTGCCATGTTCCGGTGATCTTTCCACCGCAAGCGCTTAATCGGAGCCCGATAACCGCTATGAGCATTGATCCATTCCGTTGCATAGATCTCACCAAGGTCGCCAGACCGGATCTGGGCTGTCTGGGGTAGCGAATCGATGATCAATTGGGCAGCTGCGGGCTTGCCGAGACGCTGAAGCGCGCGGGCGATGCGTTCTTCCGCGGCATAATGGGTCGGCACCACTGCGGCAGTGGTTTGAATGGCAATAGCGGCGTGTGTCGGCCTGCCGGTCATAAGCCGCACATGGTTATTACCCAGCGGCACGTCGGCGGAATCGCACCACTCATTGAACTGAACCATCGCGTTTCCAACATCATACCGCTCTTGGCTAATCCAATGGGCACAGCCTGCGTGTGATCTGTGGTCTCACCCGCTATCGAGTAGCCGTACGCCTCTTACCGAAAGCAGTGAGTCCCAACTCATGCATAATCGCCAATGTACTCATCGACAACGAAGACAGCCGACCTGGCCGTTCCGCTGTCTTTTCTGATGAATGGCCAGCCTCGGCATTGTTCCGGCGGTATGCAGCTTTTTGGAACCCTGCATAGGCAAATCCTTACATTTTGATGGGAAATAGGGGTGGTGCCACTGGTGCCGTTTTTGGGTAGAATTGGTTCTACGGCAGAGATTCCAGAGACGCCATGGAAGGTATGGAAAATCTGGAACTTGCTGAATCTAAACTGAATACGGCTAAAGCGGTTCAGTTCCAATCAGTTGATTTTGGTCGGGGCGGAGGGATTCGAACCCCCGACCCTCTGCTCCCAAAGCAGATGCGCTACCAGACTGCGCTACGCCCCGACTTTTCTCATTGTACAGTAGGAATTTTTCATTTTACATGCGGTATGTCATCCACTCTGCGGCCCAGATGAGCATGAGCAGCGGTACGAAAAAGATTGCTGCGACGACCAGAGCAAGCAACAGCAGGAAGGCCCAGTCTCTCCATGTGTGGCGGTGCGGCTGCTCAAGGTGGCGCGACATGAGCGCGAAATTGCGGCGATTGGCTTTCCAGGCGATGTCGAAGGCGTCGCCAAGCAGAGGAATGCTGCCGATCAGCACATCGATTCCGAGATTGACGACCATGCGCGTGAGGGTGATGTAGGGCACTCCGCGGAACCAGGCGGCGACGATGATGATGCAGGAGGCGAGCCCGGCGATCACGTCGCCGGCCCAGGGGACGAGGCCGATGATGCCGTCGAGGCCGAAACGGATGGTAGTGCCGGGGATGCGGAACCAGTCGTCGAGCAGGTGCGCGAGGAGATCAAGGTTCTCGTTAGCGAAGAGGTTTCTGCCGAGCTTCGTGCGGGAGCGAAGGCCTTGATCTTGCGGAGGCAGAAAGACTGGCTTCATTGTCTATCTCAAGTTGGATGCGGTGTTTTGCCGCACTCCATCGTAGTTGAAAATGCTACAATCAATAGCTGTACGGCGGCTATAGTTCAGCGGCAGAACGCCTGACTGTGGCTCAGGATGTCGTGGGTTCGATCCCCACTAGCCGCCCCATGGATTCAACGGTTTAACCCCGCCTGGCATGCACGGACACATTTATCTCGGCTCCTCCGGCTGGGCATACGCAAGCTGGAAGCCGGACTTCTATCCGCCAAAACTTTCCTCGAAAAAATTTCTTGAACACTACGCGACGCGGCTGAATTCAGTCGAGGTGAACTATACCTTCCGCGCATTGCCGAGCGCGGCGATGACCGAGTCGTGGCTGGCGGCAACAGGGCCGGAGTTTCGCTTCTCGTTCAAGGCTCCGCAGCGGATCACACATATTTTGCGGCTGAAGAACTGTGCTACAGCGCTTGAGGGGTTTGCGCGCTCGCTTGAGCCTGTGATTCAGGCAAAGCGCATCGGAGTGGTGCTTTTTCAGCTGCCTCCGAACTTCAAGGCAGATATCGAGCGGCTGGAATCGTTTCTGTCAGAGGCTGCGGCGACCGGCTTGAGGGTGGCGTTTGAGTTCCGGAATGAGTCATGGTTTACGGAAGAGGTTTACTCAGTCTTGCGCAGGCATGGAGCGGCGCTTTGCGTGGCGGAGAGCGATGAACTGGCGACTCCGGATGTGGTGACGGCGCCGTTCTCGTGCTATCGGTTGCGGAGAAGCGATTATTCTCCTCAGGAGCTGGACGGGATTCGCGGCCTGCTCAGGCAGCGGGCTGAGTCCGGCGATGTGTTTGCGTATTTCAAGCATGAAGAAAGCCCGACAGGTGCGCTTCATGCGGCCGCATTACTGGAAGGCCTGCGTTGAAGACTTTCATCAAGCTGGCTTCCGGGGCTGTGTCGAATGGATGGCACAGCGATTTCATTCCGCGCCGCTTTCTCAATAACGGGCACGTAATGACGCTGGCGGGCAATTTTCTGCCGCGTCACTGGTCGCTGCCTGAGGCGGAGAATCTGATAGTGGAGGTCGAAGCGGCTGCGCCGGGATATGAAGAGTATGGGCCTTCACGCATTCTGTGCCACTGTCACTGGCAGCCGGAGGAAGTGCGCAGTAAGCGGCTGACGGTGGTTCTGGTGCATGGGCTCGAAGGCTCGTCGGGCTCGCAGTATGTTCTGGGCAACGCGACGCGCGCGTGGGTTGCTGGATGCAACGTTGTGCGCATGAATATGCGCAGTTGCGGCGATACGGACATGCTTTCGCCATCGATCTATCACTCCGGATGCTCGGGCGATGTGGCGCGCGTGGTAGAGCGCATTGTCGACAAGCAGGGACTGCAGGCAGTTGCGCTGATTGGCTACTCGATGGGCGGCAACCTGGTGCTGAAGTATGCGGGCGAGGCCGGCGTGGAAACCCCTCAGGTGCTTAAGGCGGTGGTGGGGATCTCTCCGCTGATGGATCTTGCGGCCTCTTCGGCAGCGCTGCATGAAGCGCAGAACCGTTTCTACGAGCGGTATTTTCTGCATGCGATGCTGGCGCGTGTGCGGAGGAAGGCGGACCTTTTTCCGCGACTGTATCTGCCGTTGCTCACGGATGGCACTCTAGGCAGGATCCACAGCATGCGCGATTTCGATGAATATATCGTCGCGCGTTTTGGTGGTTTTGCAGATGCAGATGACTACTACTATTCAGTTGCCAGCTCGCGCGTTGCGTCGCAGCTGCGTGTGCCGACGCTGATAGTTCATTCGCTCGATGATCCTTTTATCCGCATGCTGCCGGAGACGCGGCAGGCGCTGATCGACAATCCTGAAGTCAGTTTTCTTGAGACGAGTCACGGCGGGCACTGCGCCTTTCTTGCTTCCGCCGATGGGTACGACGGCTACTGGGCAGAGAAGACATTGCTCGGTTTTCTGCTTGCAACTGTAGAAGCGCACGGGAATGGAAGCCGACTGGTCGGTTGAGATCGGCGCGGAGCTGCCGGTCATCGCGGTTCCATGGAAAGGGTTTGTCGACCTGCGCGAGGCTTCGCGCATCACGAAGATTTCTGAAGCTGTTGCCGATCCGGCGCTTGCTGTAGCCTTGGTCCGGCTCAATGCGCCGGCATCTCCGCTATTTACATCAAAATGCGACAGCTGGGCGCTGGCTGCGGAGGAGATCGATCCTTTCGAGTTTGATGCGAGCAGGAAAGAGGCGCTTGTCGGGCTTTCCTGTTATATCGACGTGATCGCTCGCGACGGCGCGTTGTTTGCATCGTTTGCTGCGCATGAAGACTGGGCACAAGCTTCGGTTCTTGCTCTTAGAAAAATTACTTTGTCACAAGCGACGGTGGAATTTGTAGTGAGGCAGTCGTTCGTCGGCGAGCGCGAGGGTTTCGCGATGACGCTATATGTCTCAGCTTGCGGTGCGCATGACGAAGCGGCGCGACGTGTTTTTGAGCTCGCACTCGATCATGCAATCACAGCTACAATAGAAGCATCCGCCACTGCGGGCGAGTAGCTCAATTGGATAGAGCACCGGCCTTCTAAGCCGGGGGTTGCAGGTTCAAGCCCTGCCTCGCCTACCATTCCAAATGCGCTTAAGCAATGCGCTGGCCGGGCGGACTTCCTCTTCGATCTGGCTGCCTGCTTCCTGGCGGGTTTTGCTCAGGTCGTACATCTGTTGCAAATTCAGCCAGAACTCAGGACTGTTGCCAAAGTATCGGGACAGGCGCAATGCCGTATCCGGAGTGATGGCACGCTTCCCCTTGATGATCTGGCTGATGCGTGTCGCGGGGACACGGATGTCCAGAGCCAGCTGGTTCTGACTGATGGAAAGCGGGGCGAGAAATTCCTTCTCGAGCATTGAGCCGGGATGGGTTGTAATGCGTTGTATGTTCCAGCCGTTCCTGGGGCGGCAAATGGCCATGATGATCTCCTCAAAGCTACTAGTGATAATCGGTGATCTCTACGTCGTGCGCTCCATCGGCAAGCCAGCGAAAGCACACGCGGTATTGATCGTTAATGCGGATGCTGTCCTGTCCCCTTCGATCTCCCTTCAGTACTTCGAGACGATTTGCCGAAGGGATACGCAAGTCCTCAAGAGAAGTGGAGGCTTCTAATTGATCCAGTTTACGAAGAGCAACATTGGCCATGTTTGACCATCGACGGCTTTTGCGAAGGGTGAACAACTCCAGGGTATCCCTGTCCTTAAAGCTGGCGATCATCTAACGTGGAGGGTATGACGTGATGCGTCATATGTCAAAGATTATATGTTCCGCCTACCAGACTTTGAAGACTTTTTCAGGGCTGCCTGATTTGTTGTACTGGCAGACCTGCTTGCCGGCATTCCAGTTTGTTCCGTCGGTGTAGATCACCTGTTCCAGGGTGACGCGGCTGATTCCGTAGACATAGCCTATGGCGGGGAGCGCGGCTTCGATGGTATTGCCGCTCAGGAGCATCTTGATGGTCGCGGTTGTGGCGTCGAGATCGTAGAGGCTGTTTTTCGTAGTCAGCTCTACTTCGACGGCGATGGACTGGATTGGTTTGCCGCTCTGGTTCTGGTAGCCGAAGTCGAGGTTGCCGGAAGAAGGTGCGTCTGTGCGTACGGGAAGATATCCGGCATGGCTTTTGAGCGCGACGCTGGTGAAGACGACCGGGCAGCTAGACTGGCTGGCGGGCGCTCTCAGAACTTCCTGTGCAGGCTGAGGGCTTGATTGCGCCGCTGCAGAGACTGCAGCGAGGAACAGACAGGCAAGAGTTGACCGCTTCATCGGACGAACCTCTCGTGTCCCACAGGGTAGCACAGGCATAATAGGTTTATCACTGAAGAAATGCCTTCTTCCGCACAGATGAAAGTCCATCGCGCCGGGCTTGACGAGATAGAGCCTGCATACAGGATTGTGTCCGAATATTACGAAGCAGTTGGGGTGCTGGTGCGAGAAGATCAGGCCACTTTTGAGCGTGAGTATTTCGGACCAGGCGCGGGCGTGTGGCTGGCTATGTCGAAAGACGAAGTGATCGGCTGCATCGCGCTTCGCCGTCTGCCGCGTCGCAAACATAGCGCGGAGGTCAAGCGGCTCTATGTCCGTCCGGATTACCGGGGACAGGGCGTGGCCGAGATGCTGCTGGCAGAGCTTGAAGCTTTTGCCGCGGAATATGGCTACAGGACTCTTTATCTTGATTCGAAGAAGGACCTGATGCCCGCGATCCGCTTCTACCGCCGGCACAACTATCAGTTCTGCGAGCGGTACAATGATAATCCGCAGGCGACGGTGTTTATGTTGAAGCATCTCAAGTAAACTGAAATTAACCCCATGGTCTTTGTTCTGGACAACTACGATTCCTTTACCTACAACTTGGTGCAGTACATGGGCGAGCTGGGCGCGGAGATGACAGTTCGGCGCAACGACGAGCTGACGGTTGAGGACGTGGCAGCGCTTGAGCCGGAGCGGATTCTGCTCTCGCCCGGGCCGTGTACGCCGCAGGAGGCGGGGATTTCGATCGACCTGATCCGCCACTTTGCCGGCAAAGTCCCGATTCTCGGCGTGTGTCTCGGGCACCAGGCGATCGGCGCAGCGTTTGGCGGCGAGGTGGTGCGCGCTCCGCACCTGATGCATGGCAAGACGAGCGCAGTGGAGCATGACGGCAAGACCATCTTCACAGGTTTGCCCAGCCCGATGACCTGCACGCGTTACCATTCGCTGATCGTTTCCGAGAAGGGTCTGCCGGAGGAGCTCGAAGTGACGGCGCGCACAGCCGATGGAACGATCATGGGGCTCCGTCATCGAGAGTATCCGGTCGAGGGTGTGCAGTTTCATCCGGAGAGCGTGCTTACGCAGGACGGAAAGCGGCTGATCAGGAACTTTCTGGAGTTGTAGAATTCTTCCAGGTTAAGCGCGTCCATTCAGGCATTTATGCAGTTACCTTCTGTTCTCCGGCACTGGAAATTTTTCCCCCTCGCATGCGTGGCCTTTGCGGCACATGCGCAGCAGAAGCCCATTGCCTACGTGCCCACCGACGGCGTGACGGTTTCGGGATCGCTCGAAGTGGTCAACGGCAAGGCTGCCATCGGCAACAGCGGCAGCATTACAGCGGGCGACAAGACGGCGCACATCACTCTGGAGCGCGGAGGCGAGCTGCGCTTGTGCGCTTCGACCCGGATTCACCTGACGACGGACAACTCGGTGGTTCCTGCGACGGGGCAGTATTCCTCGGCGCTGATGATCTCATTAGCGCGCGGCGCGATTGAAGCGAGCTACAAGCCGGGAGCGTATTCTGATGTGATCCTGACGCCCGATCTGCATATTCTTGTTTCTGGCCCAGGCGATGCCGACCTGAAGATGCGCGTGAACCAGAAGGGTGACACATGCATCGACAACCATGGCGCGAACGCTCCTTACATTACAGTTACCAGCCAGTTTGAGAATGGTGTTTACCGCGTGAAGCCCGACCAGCGCGTGTTGTTTGAGCATGGAAGCATCAGCCAGGTGGTCGACAACGAGACGGAGCCCTGCGGCTGCCCGACGGATACTTCGGTTGCAGTTGCGAGTACTGACGGAAAGGCTGTGGGCGGGCCTTCGTCTACACCTGCCGACACGACTTTTCCGCTGGCGGTGAGTGAGGGATTAAAGCAGCCTCCTCCGCAACCGGCTCAGCCTGCTGTTCCTGCAGGAACTCCGCATGCCCAGGTGGATGTTCCGCTTACCTACAACGGAACTACAGACAAAGTGGGGGACGCGGTAACACCTGCGGCTTCTGCTCCAGCTTCCACGCCTTCAGCCCCTGTCGTTCCTCCGGCTCCGCCCCCGCCGTCTCCGAAACCGGCTGGGTCAGGCGGCTTCTTTCACAAGATCGGGCACTTCTTTTCTCACCTGTTTGGGCGGGGGTAGTAGCTTCTCTCCCAGAGGTCGTTTTTTTTCAGCGAATTAGAGTTAATTGGACGCAGAATCTCGCTGAGGATTCTCAGCACAGAGGACACAGAGCAAAAGAAAAGGCATGGCTTAGGCCATGCCTTTGTTTCCTTCTTTCTCCTACTTTCAGGAGAGGGTTCGCTATTTTCCCGGTGCGTTAGGCTGGGTTGAGGCGGTGGAGGTGGTCTTGTCGGTCTTCGGGTAGTAGCCCGATTTGGTGCGGACGATGAGCTTTCCGTGTTTGGAGGCGCTGGCTACTACTTTTACGACGCGATATCCGCCCTGGCTGGCCGGCTTGGTGGAGTGGTAGCCGATGGTGTATTGATTGCGGATGTCGCGCGCGACCTCAGCGCAAATCTGGTCAACCTCAGAAAGGGAATGGGGAAAATAGGCCATGCCACCGGTTTCTGTCGCGAGCATCTGCAGGGCGCGTTTGGCGCGGCGGGCTTCGCGTCCGCCTCCTGAATCACCAAAAAGAAGGCCAATGGAGTAGACGATGGGGCCTTGCAGGTCCTGAATGCGGCGGATAGTCTGCTCGAGATTCAGGCTGGAGGCATTGTCTTCGCCATCGGTGACGACGAGCAGCACCTGCTTGGGCCGCTTTGCGCCTTTCGAGAGCTGGTCGGCGGAGGCGACGATGGCGTCGTAGAGCGCGGTGCCACCCTTCGAGTCGATGTGGGCCAGGCCCTCGCGCAGCTTGCCCAGGTCGGAGGTGAAGTCCTGGTCGATAAAGGCTTCGTCAGAGAAGTTGACGATGAAGGCTTCGTCCTCAGGGTTCGAGGCGCGGACGAGATCGAGCGCCGAAGAGTTTACGGCATCGCGCTTGTCGCGCATCGATCCGGAGTTGTCGACGAGGATGCCCATCGATACAGGAATGTCCTGGTGCTGGAATCCGGTAATGGTCTGGGCGACGCCGTCCTCGAAGACATGGAAACTATCTTTATCAAGGTCATTGACGATGCGGTTGTTGTCGTCGATTACGGTGGCGTTCAGGACAACTTCGTCGACGTCGCGGCGGAAGGTGAAACCTCCGCGCTGACCGCGGTCAAGAGTACCAGGCGTAGCGTTCCTGCCCGGACTGGAGGGGCTTACGGGCTGATTATCGGCGGCGTCAGGCGAAGCAATGGGATCGCGGTCGACAGTCAGTGGCTGCTGCTGGGCCGGAGCTGCTGATGGCTGCTGTTGCGCAGGCGCGTGGAGACACGCAGTCAGGAGAAGGAAAAGAAAAACAGTATGAGGTTTATTGCAAAGGCGCATAGTATCCGTTGCGAGCATGCACAGTCAGCTGGGGGAGGCCCGTGGGCGGTACCAGCTTTACTTTCAATTTACGCCACTTGCCATCTTTTCGCGCATCGTCGGGCTTATACCCGATCACATATTCATTGCGCAGTTCGGCACTGATCTTCTCGGCAATGTCGCCCATTTCGGCCACATCGTCGACGCGGAAGAGGCGTCCGCCGGTTTCGTTGCTGATGTCATTGAGCAGGAGGGGGCCAAGGCGCTCTTCCGTTGTGGCTGCATAAGGATCAAAGATGCCGATGGAGTAAATCTGCACTCCGGCTTCACGCACGGTGGAGCGGACTTCATTCTCGGTGTAGCGGCTGCGGTTGTCGCCTCCGTCGGAGACGATAAGCAGGGCGCGGCGCTCGTATTTGGCTTGTTTCATTTTGCTGAGGCCGAAATAGATGGCGTCGAGCAGGGCGGTACGGTGTGCGGCACGGATGTTGGCGAGGCGCGCCTCGATGTCCTGCGGATTGGAAGTAAAGTCTTCGATCAGCTCAGGACGGTCGTTAAATCCAATGACAAAGAACTCATCCTGTGGGTTGGCCGTGTGCATGAACTGAAAGATGGAGTCACGCGCGCGGATGACCTTGTTGGCCATGCTGCCGCTCAGGTCGAAGATAATGCCGATGGAGACGGGTGCGTCTTCCTGCGAAAAGGTCTTGATGTTCTGCAGCTTGTTGTTCTCGTAAAGGAAGAAGTTGTCCTTTTCGAGGCCGGTGACAAGGCGGTCCATGGGATCGGTGACGATGAGCGGTACGAGCACGAGGTTCACGTCGACGCGGATGCGCTCATTGCGGCGCGCACTCAATGCTGGTTCGCCTTCGACGGGAGGCGGCCCGGCGTTCGGGTCGGGTTTAGGCGGAGGCGGCTGGACGTGAATCGTGTTCAGCTGGTCGTCCTGCGCATGCGCATGAGGCAGGATGAGCCCTGCGGCCAGGAAGAACAACAGGAGGGGGATGAATGCAGACGGCCTGTGTGCTTTTCTACTGGAGGAGCTTGCGATGTTGCGCCCTGACGAGAGCGCCATAGTACATACCCCCGGGGTCGAAGAGCTTACGGCTCTTTGTCGAGAATCGTAGCACGGCAAAGTGACAGCCGTTCGTGAAGTTTTCGATGGCATGAGAAGAAAAAGCGTTGAGCGGTTTATGCAAATGATTTCAACGAGGCGCAAAGAAGCCGGGGCAAACCGCTGGGATACAATGCAGGCAGGACTTCGAAATTCCAGAACAACAAATCCTGATCGTCCGGGAGTTTACGACCGCACGCATGGCCCGCATTTATCCGTTCCGCGCCCTTCGTTATAACCCCTCGCTTGTTCGCGTTGAAGACTGCGTGACGCAGCCCTACGACAAGATCACTCCTGCCATGCAGCAGGCCTATTACCAGAAGAGTCCATACAATCTGGTGCGGATTATTCTGGGGCTGCCGGAGCTGTTTGACGGTAAGGAGACGGGCGACGTCTATACCCGGGCAGCACGCGACTTCAAGGCATGGCGGGAGAGCGGCGTGCTGGCACAGGAGCCTGAACCCTGTGTCTTTGCCTATGCGCAGAAGTTTACTGTGCCCGGATCGAATGGGAAGGTTCTGGAGCGGCGCGGTTTTATCGCGGTCGGCGGGCTGCATGATTACAGCGAAGGCGTGGTCTTTCGCCATGAACAGACGCTTTCCAAGCCCAAGTCGGACCGTTTGAACCTGCTGCGCGCCACGCATGCGCATTTTGGCCAGATTTTCATGTTGTACTCCGATCCGGGACTGACGGCGGAGAAGCTGCTTTTCTCCGATGACGCGATTCCAGATATTGAAGTGACGGATGAGTACGATGTATTGCATCGCGTGTGGAAGATCAGCGACCCGAATACGATCAATATTCTGACGAGCGCGCTGGCGGACAAGAAGCTGATTATTGCCGACGGGCACCACCGTTATGAGACGGCGCTGAATTACTCAAAAGAACATGCCCCGAAGCAGCCCATCACGAGCGAGCGCAGCGCGAATACGCTGCCGCAGCCGCCATATCCCGAAGCGGCGGTGATGATGACCTTCGTGAATATGGATGCGGAGGGGTTGGTGATCCTGCCAACGCATCGCGTGGTTTTCGGGCTGAAGGATTTTTCTCCGGCAGTGTTCGTGGAGAGCGCCAAGACATATTTTGATGTGGAGCCGGTGTCTTCGACGGATCCCGAAGAACTAACCGCAAAGCTGGCGTCGGCCGGTGCGGAGAAGACGGCGCTGCTTGCGGTGACCCGAAGCGGGAGCTATCTGCTCAAGGCAAAGCCTGAGGCGATTGCGAAGGCGCTCAATAATCTTTCGGAGCGGCAGCGGCAGCTCGACGTGGCGCAGCTGCATGGAGTGGTGCTCGAACAACTGCTGGGCATTACGCCGGAGGCGATCCGCGAGCAGACGAACCTGCGCTACTTGCGCGACGCGGGCGAGGCGGTGGAACAGGTGCTGCGCGGTGATGCGGATGTGGCGTTCCTGATGAATCCGGTGACCATGGCGCAGCTCAGAGAGGTGGCGTTTGCCGGGGAAGTGATGCCGCAGAAATCTACGGACTTTTTCCCTAAACTGTTGAGTGGCCTTGCGATCTACCCACTGGATTAGGAAATCCCGGTATCTTTTCTTTGTGACGCTGGCCTGTGCGCCGCTGGCTGCGCAGGAGCCGCCTCCGCAACCGAGCCTTCCGCCGCCGGCGAATCTTCCGGCACTGCCTTCAGGAGCCAGGGCCCAGGTGCAGCCGCAGTATGTTGTTGTGCTGGATGCAGCGCATGGCGGCAACGATACCGGCGCGCGCCTGAATGACAAGCTTCTCGAAAAAGATGTTGTGCTTTCCCTATTCACCAGGTTGCGCGCGGCGCTTGCTTCGAAGGGGATTCAGGTAGTGGCGACGCGCGATTCCGATGCCACTGTCTCTCTGCAAAATCGTGCCGAGACTGCGAACCATGCGATGCCCGAAGCCTGCATCACGCTGCATGCGACGGCGACGGGAACCGGCGTGCATCTCTTCACGTCGTCGCTTGCTCCTGCGCCGTACTCGCGCTTTCTGCCGTGGCGCAGCGCGCAGTCGGCGTATGTGACGCAGAGTCTGCGGCTGTCTTCTGAGATCAATTCGGCTCTGGGGCACGCGGCTGTCCCTGTCATGCTGGGCAGGACATCGCTGCAGCCGATGGACAGCTTTGCCTGTCCCGCGGTCGCAGTAGAAGTCGCGAACGGAAAGAACGTTCCGCTGAACGATGAGGGATATCAGAAGAAGATTGTGGATGCGCTGGCTGCAGCGCTGGCGCAGTGGAAGAATGACTGGAGGCAGCCATGATTCCACGCGTGCAGCGAATTCTTTTCTGGGTGATGCTGCTGGCCGGCGTCATCATGGCTGTGGTGCTGATCCGCCTGAGGGAGCGCGCGCATGACCGCCTGATGGCGGCGGCGGACAGTCTTCCGCCAAGCGCGCCGCTGAATGCTCCGGTAGAAAAGATATCGCTGCTGGTGGCGAATGATGCGGATGGCTCGCTGATTCCGGTGGAGCGCAGCTTTCCCATGCCGAAGGAGCCGAATGCGCGGGCGCGCGTGCTGCTGCAGAAGCTGATTGAAGAATATGCCGCGCCGAAGTCGCCGCATCCCATTCCGAATGCACTGGGCATGGATGAAGTGTTTCTGATGCCGGTGCCGCAGCAGAAGGGGCAGATGGCGGTGGTGAACCTGAACGGCGCGTTTGTCGATGCGCATCCGTCAGGTATTGAGCCGGAGACGCTGACGCTGCTCTCGATCATCGAAACGCTGCATGCGAACCTGCCGCAGATCACCGAAGTGCGTTTCCTGGTGAATGGCCAGCAGAAGGACACGCTCGCCGGACACGCCGACCTGACGCGCGTGTATGAGACGGCGGTGAGTCATTGAGGATCGGCGTCTTTGATTCAGGAGTCGGCGGGCTGACGGTCCTACGCGCGCTGCTCAGACAGCTCCCCGCTGCAGACTACATTTATCTTGGCGATACGGCGCGTTTGCCTTATGGGTCGAAGTCGCAGACGACGATTGCGCGCTATGCAGTGTCGAGCGCGCATTTTCTGGTGGAAGAGCAGCGCGCTGAGTTTCTTGTCATCGCGTGCAATACGGCGAGCGCGCTGGCTCTCGATGCGATCAAGGCTGCGGTCTCTGTTCCTGTGCTTGGCGTGATTGAGACAGGAGCGAATGCCGCGCAGGCGAGCTCGAAGTCAGGTGATGTTCTGGTGATTGCCACCGATGCGACGGTCCAAAGTCACGCGTATGCGAAGGCGTGCAGTGAGCGCGGGCTGCGCGCGTATGAGAAAGCCTGTCCGTTGTTAGTGCCTCTGGTCGAAGAGGGATGGATCGAGCATCCGGTGACAAAAGAAGTGCTTCAGATTTATTTGTCTGAATTGCAGGAGCACGCAAAGAAAGAGCAGATGACGCCGGATACGCTCGTGCTCGGGTGTACGCACTATCCGCTGCTGCGCGCGCAGATCGAGCGTACGGCGCCTTCGCTGCGCGTGATTGATTCAGCGGATGTGACGGCGGAGCAGGTGGCTGTCGCGATCAATGGAAAAAAATTGACGGGCAGCAGCCAGCGGCAGTTCTTCGCGACGGATTCCGTCGATAAATTCCGCAAGCTGGGGACGCGTTTCCTGGGCGAGGCAATTGATGGGGTCACGCTCGTAGACCTTGGCGGCTGATATCCTGAATAGTTTTTGGAGGAAGAGATCATGTTGAATCTTGAAGGACGCGTTGCCGTTGTTTTCGGCGTGGCGAACAAGCGCAGCATTGCGTGGGCCATTGTGCAGAAGCTGCATGAAGCGGGCGCGAAGCTCGCCATTGGTTACCAGAATGAGCGCCTGAAGGCCGAAGCTGACAGCCTGATCGCGGAACTGCCGGGCGCAGAGGCCTTTCAGTGCGATGTGTCGAGCGATGCGGAGATTGAGCAGGTCTTCGAGCAATTGAAAGAACGCTACGGCAAGCTGCATATCCTGGTGCACAGCGTTGCTTTTGCTCCCGGGGAGGAGCTGAAGAACGACTTTGTTCAGACCACACGTGAGGGCTTCCGCGTGGCGCATGACGTGAGCGTCTATTCACTGATTGCGCTGAGCCGCGCGGCTGCTCCGCTTATGACGGAGGGCGGCAGCATCCTGACGATGACCTATTACGGCGCGGAGAAAGTTGTTCCGCACTACAACGTGATGGGTGTGGCCAAGGCCGCACTGGAGGCTACGGTGCGTTATCTCGCGGCGGATCTCGGAAAGCAGAACATTCGTGTCAATGCCATCTCAGCGGGGCCGATCAAAACGCTCGCCGCGCGCGGTATTGGCGGGCTGGGAGACATGCTCAAGGCGCATGCTGAGCGCTCTCCGCTGGGGCGCAATGTAGAGCAGTCAGAAGTTGGCGGCGCGGCGCTGTTTCTTGCTTCTGATCTCGCGAGCGGTGTGACCGGCGAAACCGTCTTCGTAGACTGCGGCTATAACATCATGGGCTTTTAGTTTTATCCTGCCGCAACACATCGCATCTATGGTGATGGAATGCCTGTTTACAAATACAGTGTGCTCAAGGGTGATCCTACATCTGGAAAATTGTCTCCGGATGCGCATCCGCATTATCTGATCAATGTGGATGCGGGCGGGAAGACATACCAGGTTGCGGTGAATATCGAATCGACAGACGGCTCGCAGGTTCTTTATTTCATCAACGAGAACTTCACGCCTCCCGATGCAGATGCGCTCGATGGCCTTTCCGCTGGCATGACGCAGCTGACAGCACAGGGCAATCCGGCAGTCGATTATGTGCGCAGCACGGCGAATGGGCAGCCGATTGTGACCCAGTCTGAAATGCAGTTGCTGCCTCTTCCCGGGCAGACCAATTCGTCGAACCTGCAGAATGCCGTGATCCAGTTTCTGAACCAGGCCATTGCCGATCAGAACGGCACCATCTACGCTTTCGGCAGCCAGTACACAGAAGGCACAGGCATCCACGACATTCACATGAACCAGGGGAATCCTCCCGGCAGCTATGAGAAAGATAACGGCATCTGGCAGGATGGATTGCTGGTCTTCGAGATGCCGGCGAGCAACACGTGGGCAGCTATCTTTATCGCGTTCCAGACGGAGTCGTGGAATACGGATAACAACGGAAATCCTGCCTGAGCAGATCACGGTAGTCGCGGCTGGACGCTTTCATCTTTAAGCATGACTCCGGAACGGCCTGCCTTTTTCGCGGCCAGCATCAGGTGGTGCAGCTTGTCGGCTGCAGCTTCGTAGCTCAGTCCTCCAGGGCGGATGTTTGAGATGCAGTTCCTGTCTGCGTCCGTGCAGCCGATGTGCGGCTGGTAGGTGAGATAAACACCAAGGCTGTCAGGAGAGCTCAGCCCGGGGCGTTCGCCGATGAGCATGACCGTCATCTCTGCTTGAAGCAGCTCTCCGATCTCATCGCCTAATGCTACGCGCGCCTGAATCGCGATGAGGATGGGTGCGATATTCCATTTCTTGAGACGCGGAGCGATTTCGCGCAGCAGAGGGACGGCATGTCTCGCAGGTGCGATTGCGGAGAGACCGTCAGCAATGATGAAGACAGCGGACGGCGGTTCGCGCCGATTTATAGAGAGCAAACCAGTGCGACTGTCATTGCTCAACTTCCGGCCGAGGTCCGGGCGGCGCAGATATTCAGCACGGTCGCGTGCCGCGCTTTCTACTGCAATTGTTTCGAAGCCCGACTCTTTCAGATCGCCGGCGAGATGATCTATGTCGAGTGCAGCATGGACGGCATCGCGTGCCTGAGCGTGTGCCAGTGTGAATTCGAGGACTTCACGCGTGGGCAGGCTGTCACCTGCGCGTCCCAGTGCGAGGCGCGCACCGGTGAAGCGGCGCAGCTCTGACCACGGATTGCGGATGATTTCGCTCATGCGCTTTCAAGCAGTCTCGCGGCGCTGGGCGGCAGGCGGTCGGCGAGACGACCAGCGCGATCAGTGATGCCTATCTTCTCAAGCCACGCTTCGAACTCAGGAGCTCGTTTGAGGCCGAGCACACCCCGCACGTAGAGCGCGTCGTGAAACGACGTGCTCTGATAGTTGAGCATGATGTCATCGGCTCCGGGCACTCCCATGATGAAGTTCACGCCGGCGACGGCGAGCAGAGTCAGCAGAGTGTCCATGTCGTTCTGGTCGGCCTCAGCGTGGTTGGTGTAGCAGATATCGCAGCCCATGGGCAGACCGAGCAGCTTTCCGCAGAAGTGGTCTTCGAGTCCGGCGCGTGTGATCTGCTTGCCGTCGTATAGGTATTCCGGTCCGATGAAGCCGACAACGGTGTTGACCAGCAGCGGACTGAAGGCGCGGGCCACGGCGTAGGCGCGCGCTTCGCAGGTCTGCTGGTCAATTCCATGATGTGCTTCGGCGGAGAGCGCGCTGCCCTGTCCGGTCTCAAAGTACATGACGTTGTCGCCGATGGTTCCGCGATGGAGTGAGAGCGCAGCTTCGCGCGCTTCTTTCAGAAGGCCCAGGTTGATGCCGAAACTTGCATTGGCTTTTTCCGTTCCTGCAATGGATTGAAAGACGAGATCGACGGGCGCTTCCTGTTCGATGGCCTGCATGGTGGTGGTGACATGCGCGAGCACGCAGGACTGTGTCGGCACTTCATAGCGCTCACGGAATTTGGCGAGCATCTCGAGCAGATTGATTACGGCAGAGAGGCTGTCGCTTGCGGGATTGATGCCGATGACGGCGTCGCCTGCGCCGTAGAGCAGGCCGTCGAGCATGGAAGCGGCGATGCCCTTTGGATCATCGGTCGGATGATTGGGCTGGAGGCGCACGGACATGCGGCCTTCAAGACCGATAGTGTTGCGGAAGCGCGTGATGACGCGGCATTTCTGCGCAGCGAGAATCAGATCCTGGTTGCGCATGAGCTTCGAGACCGCGGCGGCCATCTCCGGTGTAATGCCGGGGGCGATGCGTGAGAGCGTATTTGTATCCGTCGCGGTGCTTAATAGCCAGTTGCGGAAGTCGCCGACGGTGAGATGGCTGATTTCAGCAAATGCTGATTGATCATGCGTGTCGTGAATGAGGCGCGTGACTTCGTCTTCTGCGTAGGGAATCAATTCTTCTTCGAGAAATTTTTTGAGCGGGACTTCTGCGAGAGCCATGCGCGCAATCATGCGCTCTTCCTCTGATTCGGCGGCGACGCCGGCTAGCTCGTCCCCCGAGCGCGCAGGACTGGCCTTGGCGAGCAGCGTCTTCAGGCCGTCGAAGCGCCATGTGCGGCTGCCGTAAGTATGCGTGTAAGCCATGCGTTGAGGTGATTTTATGATGATGCGCTGGCCGGTTGTTAGCAGTAAAACAGGATGTAGACAGACTACAGCTTTGGATGTAGAGTGTCTACATCCTATGAAGCTACGAAAAGAAATCTACAAAAATCGCATGGAACTGCTGCAGGGCACGCTAGACATGCTGATTCTGGAGACGCTGCAGTGGGGCGCGCAGCATGGCTACGGCATCAGCCAGGCCATCCGTGCGAAATCGGGCGAAGTGCTGCAGGTGGAGACGGGGTCGCTCTATCCGGCGCTGCATCGCATGGAGCGGCAGAAGTGGATTGATTCGGAGTGGCGGCAGACAGAGAGCAACCAGCGGGCGAAGTTCTATCGCATCACGGCAAAGGGTAAGGAGCAGCTCGCGGAGAGCCGGAGCCGCTGGGAGCTGATGGTGGCGGCGATTGGCGGTGTGTTAGGTGCTGAGTAATCCTCGCATCTCTTCGAGAGTTGTGAGATTACTCAGCAAAAAGTAGGTCCTTCGCTGCGCTCAAGATGACAAATTGAGAGAGGGAACATGTCGATGCGTTGGTGGCGGAAGAAAGACGAGCTAGATGAAGAAGTGGCAGCGCATCTGCGCATGGCGGCTGCGGATCGCGTAGAGCGCGGAGAAGACACGGCTGCGGCAAGGCGGCATGCAGAGCGTGAGTTCGGCAATGTCGCTCTGGTAAAAGACGCGACGCGCGAGGCGTGGGGATGGGTGTGGTTTGAGAGACTGCTGCAGGATGTGCGCTATGCGCTGCGGCAGATGCGGAAGTCTCCGGGATTTGCGGCGACGGTGATTGCAACGCTGGCACTGGGGATCGCCGCTCCAGCAGCGATGTTTACTGTGGTGGACCGGACGATGCTGCGGCCGCTGCCTTATAAGGATGCGGGGCGGCTTGTGAGCATGTATTTTGGCAAACCCGATGTAATTCCAACAGGACCATCACAGCCGCCATATCTCGACATCGCGGAGTGGCGCAAGTGGAGCAGGAGCTTCGAATCGATCGGGTATTACAACTGGGTGAACGGGCGCAATTTTCTTGAAGGCAAGACGGGCACGCAGCAGGTGGCCTGGTACTCTGTCAGCTCCAACATATTTGAGGTGCTGGGCGTGGCTCCGGAGATCGGCCGGGATTTCCGCGCGACGCCGGAGAGTTTCGCCAAAGGCGCCGATGCGAACTCAATCGTAATCAGTGACAGCGCGTGGCGGGGGATGTTTGGCGGCGATCCCTCGATTCTGGGAAAAACAGTCAAGGTGAGTGGCAAGCCTCTGGTGGTAGCAGGAGTGATGCCGCGCGGTTTCTCATTTCCTTTGGAGGAGAGCCCACAGGTATGGACGCTGCAGCAGCTCGGCAACGAGGATCGGGTGCGTAGCGACCAGACGCCAAAATATAACGTGATAGCGCGCCTGAAAAAGGGAGTGAATGCTGAACGCGCACAGGCTGAACTCACGACTTTGCAAAAACAGATTGCAGAAGGGTATGTCGATCTGCAGACAAGGCGGGAAAGCTCGTCGGTGGTCGTGCGGAGTTATGTTTCCTCGCTGGTAGATAAGGACACTACCAAAGCGCTGCTGGCCCTGCTGTCCGCGGCGGGCGTGCTGTGGCTGATTGCCTGCGTGAACACGACGAACCTGCTGCTGGCGCGGGCCATGGTGCGAAGGCGCGAGATTGCCGTGCGCGGCGCACTGGGCGCAGGCCGCGCGCGCATTATGCAACAGTTCGTGGTGGAAGGTCTGCTGATGAGCGTGATGGCAAGCGTGATTGGCGGAACACTCGCATTGCTGGCCATCAAGATATTTGCTTATGCGATTGCGCACAGCGGCCTGCCGTTTGCCGTGCCTGCGGGTCCTGACGCGCGCATTGTGGCGGCGCTGCTGGGACTGACGGTGGTCTCGGCGCTGGCGTCGTCGATATGGCCGGCATGGATGTCGGCGCATGCTCCAGTGGAGCCTGCCTTGAAACAGGGCGGGTTGCAAGGTGGTGAGGCTCAGGGGCACAACCGTCTGCGCAGTGCGCTGGTGGTGGTCGAGGTTGCGCTATCGCTTACGCTGCTGGTTGGCTGCGGCCTGCTGCTGCGCACGATCTATGCGCTGCGGCATACGCCGCCGGGGTTCCGCACGGATCACATCATTGTGGCGAACCTGAAGATTCCCGGATATAAGTTTGCAGGAAAGAATCTGGCTGAGAACCTCTATCTGCCGCTGGCGGAGCGAGTGCAGCACTTGTCCGGAGTTCAGAGTGCCGGGCTGGTCTCCGAGGTGCCGATGGGGAACACCTTCTGGTTGCAAATGTCACTGATGGGAAAGCCAGGTGTGACAGGAAACCGTGCAAGAGTCCTCGCCAAAGTTGATTCAGTAAGTTCCGGTATACAGAAGGTCTTCGGTTTCAGGATGGCGGTGGGCAGGTTCTTTAATGAACAAGACACCGCGACTTCGACTCCGGTTGTGGTGGTTAACCGAGTATTCGTGCATGAATATGCACCAGAAATCCAGGATATGCGCAAGGCGATCGGCATGAAACTGCTGACGTTGCACAAAGGGGAGAATCCGACGCAGATCGTCGGCGTTCTGGATGACTTTCACCAGTTCAGTGTGGCAGCAAAGCCGCCACCGGAAATCTACGTCTTGATGTCACAGATGACGCCGGACAGTGGCTTTTACGATGCCATTGAGGGCATTGCCATGGATCTTGCGGTGCGCACGAACCGCAATCCGAAGGCGGTCATTCCGGAGCTGCGCGAGGTGCTGCGGCAGGCTGATCCGGCGCTGGCGGGGAGCAACTTCACAACCATGGACCAGGTGGTGGAGGATTCGTTTGGCAGCCAGAAGCTAGCGGCGCACCTGCTTGAAATTTTTGGCGGATCGGCACTGTTGTTGTGTGTTGCAGGGCTGTATGGGCTGCTTGCTTACGTGGTTTCGCAGCGCACTAGAGAACTAGGCATCAGGCTGGCGCTTGGGGCACAGCGCGGCGATCTTGTCTGGATGGTGCTGCGGCAGGCCTCTGTCATGCTTGTGACCGGCGTGGTGATTGGCTTAGGTCTGGCGCTGGCTTCTGGACGCCTAGTGCGGAGTTATCTCTATGGCGTGAGCGCGCATGATGGCTGGACGCTGGCCTTTGTGGCTTTGATTCTGCTTGTGGTCGGGCTGATGGCGGCTTATCTGCCTGCGCGTCGTGCGGCGATGGTTGATCCGATGGAGGCGCTCCGGGCTGAGTAGGACTGCGCGTCCAGCGGGTTGCGGCTTCGCCGCCTTCCTTTGGTTCGAGTGAAGTGCTTTCCCACCCTATCGCACAAAATCGGCGCGATAGGATGGGGCACCCAGTGTTGTTGGCTTGTTGAGAAACTGCAGGTCCTTCGGCTCCTCTTTCACTCCGTTCAGGATTTGCTCAGTGTGACAGCGTATTTGGGTTGCTTCATAACTGAGCCCTGTGCCCTGAGGACTGTGGCCTAGTACGCCTGCAGCTGCTCGACAGGCAGGCGTACCTGGAAGCAGGTGGCTCCGGGCTCGGACTGCACGCGGACGTAGCCGCGGTGTTTGCGTACGATGCGCTGCACGGTGTCGAGTCCGAGTCCGAGACCGCTGCCTGGTGCCTTCGTGGTGAAGAAGGGCTCGAAGATGCGATCCTGCAGCTCAGGCGGAATGCCCGGGCCGTTGTCCCACACTTCGATCAGGAGCATGTCGCCGGAGGGCTGCACGCTGAGCGTGATTTTTCCGTGGTCGTGGATCGCGTCGAGCGCGTTTTCGAGCAGTGCCATCCATACCTGGTTAAGCTCGCTGGCGAAGGCGTTGATATGCGGCAGATCATCTGCGTAGCGGCGCTCGACTTCGACGTGTTGCAGTCGTGACTGCAGCATGGTCAGCGTGTTTTCGAGACCCTGCGATATGTCGACCTCCTGAATCGGCGCCTGGTCCATGTAGGAGTAGTCCTTGATGGCGCGGATGAGGTCGAAGATGCGCGCTGTGGAATCGAGCATGGCGTTGGCCATGTTTTCCGCGCGCAGCGATGAGGCGAACTGCGTCAGCACAACGGCGAGCGCAGAGGAATCGAGAAATGAAGCCAGCGGTTCGAGCTGCTCAGGTATTACGCCGGATTCGGCCAGCTCTGGCGAAATTTTCCAGGGCGATTCAATCTTGTGCTGACGCATCCAGGCGAGGATGGCGTCTTCTTTTGCGGCGAATTCGGCGGGATTCGCATCGCGGCTACGTGTCTGGATGCGGATGGAATCCTGCCATTTACGCACCTGCGAGAGATGCTCGTCGGAAAGACAAAGGCTCCCCAGGCGGTACTTCTCGTGTCCGTAGACGTGCAGCTCGTCGAGCAGCCCGGAGGCTGCGCGCTGCGCGGCAGACGCTGGATTGTTCAGCTCATGCGCAAGGTTACCGGCGAGCTTGCCGAGAGCGTTCAGCTTTTCCGCCTGCTGCTCCATGCGCGTGACTTCGCGCACGCGGTCAAGCAGAACGCTTACGCAGCGCTGCGACATGGAGGGCACAGCCTTGAGCATCTCGGGGAAAATTTCGCGCGGATACATGAGCGCCCACGTGGGCGCGGCGGTATAGCCGTGGCCGCCGTAGGTCTTCATGCGTGAGAAAGGCAGCAGCCCGGAGAGCTGGCCGGAACGCCCGATCCAGAGCGCAGATGCGGGGCCATGCTCGCGGCGGACGTGAACTTCGCCCTTGAGCATGATGCTCATGTCATTAGCAGGCTCGCCTTCGCGAAAGAGGGTGGTGCCGGCATCGACAAACCATTCCGCTCCATTTTTTGCCAGCCATTCGTATTCGTGTTCCTCCATGCCGTTGAGTGCTGCCACGCGTTTCAGCGCGGCGATGATCTCGGGCAGGGGGGTGGGGGTCTTGATCAGATTATCCGCGGCAGGTGCAATGCTGGCTGTATTCATGTAAGGCCCTTACCTAAACTTGATGGTACATCTTAGACGATGGCCCGTTGAAGAAGCGTCAAGAATCTGTTGAACTGCGCTAATTTGCATGCGGACGCTGCATTTCGATCTTTCGATCGGGCATGGCGTCGATGAGAGTATTGAGCTGCGTGATGGAGACCGGTGCAGTGCTATGTAATTTGATGCTGCCATCTTCTCCGAGGAGCAAGACAGAAAATTGATTTTCCGGCACATGGAACCGCGCACGGGCTGATGCTGCTTCTTTCTGATCGAGCAGCTGATAGGGCGTGTCGAGCGGCGGCTGGTAGCCTTCGGCCTTTGCAATTACGGGCAGAAATAAAACGAAACGATCCATCATATCGTCAGCAGCGCTGTCGAGCGTGGACTGCTGCTTGAGCAGGCGCGGATCTTTTGGCGAAGGGCTGAAGACCACAAGCGGGCGATAGCAATGGCGCATCTGCGTAAGAGAAGCTGGGCGCACCGCGCAATTGGAATGTGCCTGTGCGAGCGCCGGCATAGACGCAAATAGAAGTATGGCGAGAGGGAGGAGTCGTATCGTCATAATTCTCAGATGGTTGTGAAAAACCCCAGGTCGGCGATGCGACCTGGGGCACCACTTTCTTACAAGTTATAGTTTACGCCTGTACGGTTTCAGGCTGCGCTGCGGGCTGCGGAGTGCCGTCCTTTACCGTGACTGGATCGAGGAAAGGCATGGAAGCACGCAGCTTTGCGCCCACTTCTTCAATCGGATGCTTTGCTTCCTGCTTACGAATTTCATCGAACTTCTTGCGGCCGGTTTTGTTTTCTTCGATGAAGGCTTTAGCGAAAGTGCCGTCCTGAATCTCCGCGAGCAGCTTCTTCATGGCGGCGCGAGTCTCGTCGGTCACAATGCGCGGGCCGGCGGTGTAGTCGCCGTACTCGGCGGTGTTCGAGATGGAGTAGCGCATGTAGGCCAGGCCGCCGCGATACATGAGGTCGACGATCAGCTTGAGCTCATGCAGGACCTCGAAGTATGCAAGCTCAGGCTGGTATCCGGCTTCGACGAGCGTTTCAAATCCTGCCTTGACCAGGGCGGCTGTTCCGCCGCAGAGAACGGCCTGTTCGCCGAAGAGGTCGGTTTCTGTCTCTTCTTTGAACGTGGTTTCAAGCACGCCGGCGCGGGTGCAGCCGATGCCCTTGGCATAGGACAGCGCCAGGGCGAGCGCGTTGCCGCTGGCATTCTGCTCGACGGCGACCAGAGCAGGCGTGCCGCCGCCTTCGACAAAGACTTCGCGCACGCGATGACCGGGGGCTTTGGGTGCGGCGAGGAAAACGTCGACACCTGCAGGCGGCTTGATGGTGCCGAAGCGGATGTTGAATCCGTGAGCGAAGGCAAGCGCCTTGCCGGGCTTGAGGTGCGGCTCGATCTCTTCGGAATAGACTTTCGCCTGTGTCTCATCGGGCGTGAGGATCATGACGACGTCGCCCCACTCGGCTGCATCGGCAATGGAGCTGACTTCAAGGCCCACCTTCTTTGCCTTGTCGATGGACTTGCTGCCGGCAGGCAGGCCGACGCGCACATGAACACCCGAGTCCTTGAGGTTGAGCGCGTGGGCGTGGCCCTGCGAGCCGTAGCCGATGATGGCAACTTTCTTCTGCTGGATCAGTGAGAGATCCGCGTCGTGGTCGTGGTAAGTCTTCGCCATTCTTGTTTTTCCCTTTGCAATAATTAGTAGATTCTTTGTTACTTGAAGTATTTCTTCGCAAGAGCGTCGAGCTCTTTACTGTGATAGAAATCGATGCACTTCATCATGTTGAAGGAAGTATCGGCCATACCTTCGTAATGGCGTGCGAGAAACTTGCGTCCAAGTTGAGTCGCTTCGGTATAGGCCTCCAACGGACCTGCGCCCAATTCAAGATAGCCGGATGCAGAGGCACTGGCGTCTTTTTTTACTTCATCCGAAGTGTAGGCGCTAGCAATACAACTGCTTAACGCATAATTTTTGAACATGACTGCTGGCGGATATTTGGGAGATGCAGAATTCTGACCATGTGCACTCAAGCTGAGATTAGCGAGCAGTAGCAGTGCAGCAACCCGAAATTTCATGATAGCCGCCATAGGAAAGCCTGAGACGCTTTTGGGAAATAGCAGTGATCCGAACAAATAGAACCATTCCAGAGTGTGATGTGCCCTGTTGCATCGATCCATCCGTGGACCTCGAAAGCCAAAAAACCTCTTTCACCGTAAAAATTCTCCTGTGATGGATGTTGTACCGTTTTGTCGGGGTTACCAAAAATGCCTCGGAGGAATTTCATCATATCCGCTACGCGAAAAATATAAAGCTTCTTATCCCCACCAGACACTGTAGTCCAAGGCCCTTTATGTATGGGCACTCCGGAATAATTAAGCACATAGCTCATACGTGTCGCGCAGGCATTTGTAAAGCCTAAAGCCGGGTCCCTTTGTCCGAGATCGAAGTTCTCTTTGACTATTCCTCCAATTTTGTTGCCCACATAGGTAAGACTTCCATCGCCATATATTTCCGTAAATTTCGTCCAGGCTATTGCAAATGGTGGTCTTGGGTGAGGCATTTGGCATTCCTTTGAATATGATCTAATTCCCCATTTGGAAGTCGACGAAATTCTTGCTGTCAAGCGCCGGCTGCAGGCTGATAGCCAATAAATGATTGGAAGAATCTCCGCTATTTATGCTGTATTTGCTGATCCATCCTTTGAATGAATAAGTGCAGATTGCATCTTGCTGGTTCTCATCCTGCCAAAATTCAACCTTGATATCTTTCATCTTGTCTCGCGTCACGACATTTGCCATATCAAAGAGCTTTTTTAGAGTGGCATAAGGCATATTAGTTGTGTCATGCACATCGACAACACATTCGATTGCACAACGAAGGGTTCCCATTTGCGGTAGGCCAGTGTGATCGTGATCTGTAGAGATTCCGAAATGAGCCGAGATGGCGTTGAACTTATTACCATCGATTGTCACGGTGGTTTTAAAGGGCTGCGCCATGTTTTTCTCCTCGCCTGATTGTAGAAGAAATAAGTCGCGATCGTTTTATAACGAGTTCGACTTATCTTCAAAAGTCGGTGCCGTTACATTCGGCTCCAGCATTTCCGGCTCATGCACGCCGGCGATGCGCATGGCGTCGAGGACGCGGTTAGTATGGCGTCCGCGGCGCATGACCATGCGGCCGGTGCGCGCAACTTCGAGAATCTCGTCGCCGCTTTCCATCAGCACCTGAATCAGTCCTTCGATCTTGCTGGAGACGCCGGTGATTTCGATCATCAGCGAATCGGGCGCGAGGTCGACGATGCGCGCGCGGAAGACTTCGACCAGCTCGAAAATGTGCGAGCGCGTCTGCGGCGTGGCCGCGACTTTGATCAGCGCCAGCTCGCGTGTGACGCAGGCGAACTGGCCAACGTCATCGACCTCAAGAATATTTTCAAGCTTGTAGAGGCTGGCCGTGATGCGGTGGCCTGCTGTCGGCGACGCATCGGCAACGATGGTCATGCGCGAGACGCCCTGCCGCTCCGAGCTGCCGACGGTGAGCGAGACGATGTTCACGTTCAGGCGGCGGAAGAGCGAGGCGACGCGGGTGAGCACGCCGGGCTTGTCTTCAACGAGTGCGACAAATGTATGTAGCATGGTTACAAATCTTTCTTATGCGTCTTCCGCGGTTTCGATCAGAGGGTTGTCGGGGCGGCGGATCATCTCGTGCAGCGCCTTGCCCTGCGGAATCATCGGGTAGACCGAGTCCTCCTTCTCGACATGGAAGTTGATCAGGAACGGTCCTTTCAACTTGCGCGCTGTTTTAACTGCTGGCAGAACTTCTGCGCGCTTCGTGACTGTTACGCCAGAGATGCCGTGCGCGTCGGCGAGCTTAGCGAAGTCAGGGCTCAGAATGGGCGAGGAGGCATAGTTCTTCTCGTAGAAGAACTCCTGCCACTGGCGCACCATGCCGAGAAAGCCGTTGTTGATGACGGCGATATTGATGTCGATATTCTCCTGCGCAATGGTGGAGAGCTCGGAGGCGGTCATCTGGAAGCCGCCGTCGCCGGCGATGACCCAGACTTCTTTTTCCGGGCAGGCGATTTTTGCGCCGATGGCCGCGGGCAGCGCGAAACCCATGGTGCCGAGTCCGCCGGAGGTGACAAGCGTGCGCGGCGCATCGTGCTTATAGTATTGCGCCTCCCACATCTGGTGCTGGCCTACATCGGTGACGACGATGGCCTTGCCGCCGGTCGCGTTCCAAAGATCATTGATAACGTGCGCGGCGTAGAGGTGGCCGTTGTCGGGCAGGTTGGTGATGTCCTTGACGGAGCACTCGCCCTTCATAGCGTTGATCTCTTTTACCCAGGGAGAATTCGGCCGCGAGGCCACCTGCGGCAGCAGGATTTCGAGAACCTGTTTCAGATCGCCGATGAGCGCGACGTCAACCTTTACGTTCTTGTTGATTTCTGCGGGATCGATCTCGATGTGAATCTTCTTCGCGTTCGGCGCGTAGGTAGCGAGCGTTCCGGTGACGCGGTCATCGAAGCGCATGCCGCAGGCGATAAGCAGGTCGGCTGTCTGGATGGCGTTGTTGACCCACGCTTCGCCGTGCATGCCCATCATGCCCAGGGACAATTCGTGTGAAGCAGGGAAGGCGCCGAGGCCGAGGAGCGTGCAGGCCACGGGAATTTGCATGCGCTCAGCGAGCGTGCGGACTTGTTCATATGCTTCGGACTGGATGATGCCGTGTCCGGCGAGGATGACGGGGCGCTTTGCTTCGCGGATGAGGCGCGCGGCGTCGGAGATCGAGTCGGCGTTGTGGCCCTGCATCGGGTGCGGGCGATAAGCGCGCGGCGCAGCGGCTTCGAAGTCGAACTCGGCGAGTCCCTGCTGTGCGTCCTTCGTGATGTCGACGAGCACCGGGCCGGGGCGTCCCGATTTCGCAATGAGGAAGGCCTCTCGCAATGCAGGCGCAATATCTTCCGTGCGCGTGACGAGATAGTTGTGCTTGGTGATAGGCAGTGTGATGCCGGTGATGTCGACTTCCTGAAAAGCATCGGAACCGAGCACTTTGCTTGAAACCTGTCCGGTGATGCAGACGATGGGCACCGAGTCCATCATGGCGGTGGCCAGGCCAGTGACCATGTTGGTAGCTCCGGGGCCGGAGGTCGCCATGGCCACGCCGACGCGGCCGGATGCGCGCGCGTAGCCGTCAGCCATGTGCGTGGCTCCCTGCTCATGGCGCACGAGGATGTGACGGATGGGGAATTTCCGCATCGCGTCATAGATAGGCAGAATGGCCCCACCGGGGTAGCCGAAGACATCGCTGACGCCCTCGCCGACGAGCGTGGCCCAGACAATTTCTGAGCCGGTAAGGCGGGTGGCGGGCGATGGTGAGTCGTTTTGTGAGCTGCGGCTCATGAGTGGTGACTCCTTAGTAGTTGTGTCAGCGCCGGAGTGAAAAGCAGGTCCTTCGCTCTGCTCAGGATGACAACCTGAAAAACTAATTCGTAACTGCGCCTAACGATGCCGAGGAAACTGTGTCGGTGTATTTGCGGAAGACGCCACGCTTGAACCTTGGCTCGGGCGCTTTCCAGTTTTGTAACCGTGACTGTAACTCTTTCTCGGTGATCTCCACATCGAGTTTCCTGTTGGGAATATCGAAGTGGATGATGTCGCCTTCGCGGATGGCCGCAATCGGGCCGCCGTTCGCGGCTTCCGGCGCAACGTGGCCAGCCATGAGTCCGCGCGTAGCTCCAGAAAAGCGGCCGTCAGTAAGCAGGGCTACGGTTTCTGAAAGCTCGGGAATGCCGGCGATGGCGGCGGTGACCTGAAGCATCTCACGCATGCCGGGGCCGCCGCGCGGACCTTCATAGCGGATGACGACCACTTCATTCGGTTTGATATTTCCTGCATCCACGGCGGCGAAGGCATCCTCTTCGCAATCGAAGACGCGCGCCGGTCCGCGATGTTCGAGGCGCTTGTGTCCAGCGACTTTAATCACGCAGCCTTCGGGAGCGATGTTGCCTCTGAGAATGACGAGTCCGCCAGTGGACTTGATGGGTGCATTCACCGGATGAATCACATCCTGATCGGGAGCCTCGACCGCCTGCGCTGCTTCCTCTGCGAGCGTGTGTCCGGTGACGTTGATGCACTCGCTGTGCAGCAGGCCTGCCTCGATGAGGCGCTGCGCGAGAAGGCGGCTGCCGCCTGCATTCTGGTAATCGGCGGCGACGTACTTGCCGCCCGGTTTCAGATCGCAAAGCAGCGGCGTCTTCGAGCTGATGCGGTCGAAGTCATCCACGGAAAGATTAATGCCGACTTCATGCGCGATGGCGATGAGGTGCAGCACTGCGTTGGTCGATCCGCCGGAAGCAGCGACGCTGGTGATGGCGTTTTCTAAAGCTTTCTGAGTGATGATCTGGCTGGGACGGATGTTTTTGCGCGCGAGCTCCATGACAAGCGAGCCGGCCTTGCGCGAGGCTGCGTGCTTTTCCGCTGAAAAGGCGGGCACGCCAGACAAACCAATAGGCGAGATACCAAGAAATTCGCAGGCCATGGCCATGGTGTTCGCGGTGAACTGGCCGCCGCATGCTCCCGCGCCGGGACAGGCATTGGCTTCGACAGCTTCGAGTCCGGCATCGTCGAGCTTTCCGGCAGAGTGCGCGCCGATGGCTTCAAAGACATCCTGAACCGTGAGGTCTTTTCCGTTGAGATGGCCGGGGGCGATGGAGCCACCGTAGATCATGAGTCCGGGAATGTCGAGGCGCGCGAGCGCCATCACGGTTCCGGGCATGTTCTTGTCGCAGCCTGCGATACAGACGAGGCCGTCGAAGAGATTGCCGCGCGTAACGAGTTCAACAGAGTCGGCGATGACTTCGCGGCTGATAAGCGAGGCCTTCATGCCGTCGGTGCCCATCGTGATGCCGTCGGAGATGGTGATGGTGTTGAACTCCATCGGCGTGCCGCCTGCATCGCGAATGCCCTGCTTCACGGCTTCAGCAATGGTGCGCAGATGGAAGTTGCAGGGGCCGATCTCCGTCCACGTATTGGCAATGCCGATGATGGGCTTGTGCAGATCGTCTTTGGTGAAGCCGATGCTGCGCAGCATGGCGCGCGCCGCAGCGCGGCTGGGGCCTTCGGTGAGCGTTACGCTGTTCTTTTTTGCTTCGTCCTTGCCGTTCAGGCTCAATGTACTCGTCTCCTGTTTTATGGTCTGGGCGCGAGCCAGAATTCCTCGTTGTGGGTTTGCTCGAATGTGTCGAGCGCTGCGGCATGGCGCAGTGTGAGGCCGATGTCGTCGAGGCCTTCGAGCAGACAGTAGCGGCGGAAGGGATCAATCGAGAACTTCGCCGAAAATCCCTGATCGTCTTTCACGGTTTCGTCTTCGAGCGAGACGTGGAGTTTGTAGCCTTCGGTTTTTGCAGCGCGGTCGAGCAGCGTCTGCACCTGATCTTCCGGCAATGTGATTAAAAGGATGCCGTTCTTGCCTGCATTCGAGTGGAAGATGTCGGCGAAGGTCGGCGCGATGACGCAGCGGAAGCCAAAGTCGGAGAGCGCCCATGCGGCATGCTCACGCGATGATCCGCAGCCGAAGTTTTTTGCGGTGACGAGAATCTGCGAGCCTTTGTAGCGTGGCTGGTTGATCTCGAAGTCCGGGTCCTGCCGCCAGTCGAAGAAGAGAAACTCGCCGTATCCTGTGCGCTCGATGCGCTTCAGAAACTGCTTGGGGATGATCTGGTCAGTGTCGACGTTGACGCGGTCAAGCGGCGTGACGACGGATGTGAGTGTACGGAACGGCTGCATTATGCCAGCACCTCCTCGCCTTTGAATTCCCATTGACGGATATCGGTGAAGTGGCCGGTGACGGCTGCGGCTGCGGCCATCTGCGGGCTGACGAGATGCGTGCGCCCGCCTCGTCCCTGGCGGCCTTCAAAGTTGCGGTTGCTGGTGGAGGCGCAGCGCTCGCCCGGCTGGAGAATGTCGGGGTTCATGCCCAGGCACATGGAGCAGCCCGGTTCGCGCCATTCGAACCCTGCTTCAAGAAAAATTTTATCGAGGCCCTCTTTTTCCGCCTGTGCTTTCACCTGGTGCGATCCGGGAACGACCATGGCACGCACTTTGGAATTGACGTGATAGCCGGTGACGACTTTAGCGGCGGCACGCAGGTCTTCAATGCGCGAGTTGGTACAGGAGCCAATAAAGACGCGGTCGATGGCGATCTCTTCGATGGCTTCACCGGGCTTCAGCGCCATGTATTCGAGCGCGCGTTCGAAGGCGCGGCGGTCGGCCTCTGATTGCGTAATGGCTGGATCGGGCACATGGTCAGTGACCGGAACCACCATGCCGGGGTTCGTTCCCCAGGTGACGTAGGGGACAATCTCTTCGGCGGGAATCACAAGCTCGCGGTCGAACGTTGCATCGGGATCGGATTGCAACTTGCTCCATTCGGCGACGGCTTCGTCCCATTGTGCGCCTTGCGGAGCGAAGCGGCGGCCTTTCAGGTAAGCGAAGGTCGTTGCATCGGGAGCGATCATGCCGGCACGCGCGCCTGCTTCGATGCTCATGTTGCAGATGGTCATGCGGCCTTCCATGGAGAGCGAGCGGATGGCCGAGCCGGCGTATTCGACGACGTGGCCGGTGGCGCCGTCGGTGCCAATGCGTCCGATGATGCCGAGCACGATGTCCTTTGCGGTGACGCCTTCAGGCAAAGCACCTTCGATGGCGATGCGGAAGGTCTTCGGCTTCGATTGCGGCAGGCATTGTGTTGCCATCACGTGCTCGACTTCAGAGGTGCCGATGCCGAATGCGAGTGCTCCGAATGCTCCGTGCGTGGAGGTGTGCGAGTCGCCGCAGACGATGGTCATGCCCGGCTTGGTGAGTCCTAATTCTGGTCCTATAACGTGGACGATGCCCTGGTTCGGTGATTGCACGTCGTACAGCTCGACGCCGAATTCTTTGCAGTTCTTGCGCAGCGTCTCGATCTGTTTGGCAGCGATGGCATCCTCGATGATGAGGCGGTTCGCTGTGGTCGGCACGTTGTGATCTACAGTGGCCACGGTGCGGTCGGGGCGGCGCAGCTTGCGTCCGGCCAGGCGGAGACCGTCAAAGGCCTGCGGCGATGTGACCTCATGCACGAGATGCAGGTCAATGTAGAGCAGTGCAGGCTCGTTTGCGGGTTCAGCGACGAGATGCTGCTCCCAGACTTTTTCAAAGAGTGTTTTTGGTTCGGACATCATTTACTCCAAATCTTCTTTGAAGGGGCACGACTTTAGTCGTGCCGTAAATCCCAATTCTCAATGGAGCTTCAGCCCCTGAGGGAATCTATACCTCGGCGACTTAAGCCGTGGAGGCTGACCGCGTTATGGCACGGCTGAAGCCGTACCCTTCAAAACAAACTTCGATACAACCTAAACTGCGTGCAGGGCCTGGCGCTTGTCGATCAGCTCGTTCAAAACTTCGTGCACCTGCTTGCCCATCTCCTGCGTGGAGAGAACCATCTTCTTGTCCTGAGCGGTGCGCGCGAGATCCGGCGTGCGGTAGCCCTGCTCCAGGACTTTACGCGCCGATGTTTCGATTGCTGTTGCATCCTGCTCGAGGTTGGCCGAGTGCCGCAGCAGCATGGCCGCAGTCAGGATTGCTCCCAACGGATTGGCGATGCCTTTGCCCGCGATGTCTGGGGCTGATCCGTGGACCGGCTCATAAAGATTTACCTTGCCGCCGATGGTCGCCGAGGGCAGCATGCCGAGCGATCCGGTGATGACGGCTGACTCATCAGAGAGGATGTCGCCAAAAAGGTTTTCGGTCAGAACCACGTCATAGTTGCGCGGGGTGTTCATCAGGTGCATCGACATCGCGTCCACGTACTGATGTTCGAGCGTGATGCCGGGATAATCCTTTGCAACTTCCGTCACGGTTGCGCGCCAGAGCTGCGAGACTTCAAGCACATTGGCCTTGTCGACGGAGGTGACTTTCTTCCTGCGCTTCGCAGCTAGATTAAAGGCAACACGCGCCACGCGGACCACCTCATCGTGGGTATAGCGCATGGTGTTCCAGGCTGCGCCGGCTTCGCGGTCCCACTGGCGCGGCTCTCCGAAGTAGAGGCCGCCGAGCAACTCGCGCACGAAGATGATGTCTGCGCCGTCGATGACTTCGGGCTTGAGCGGTGAGTTCGATGCGAGCGCGGGATGCGCGAAGGCAGGACGCAGGTTGGCGAATCCGCCGAGCGCCTGGCGAATTTGCAGCAGGCCGGCTTCGGGGCGCTTATCCGGCGGAAGGGAATTGAACTCGTTGCCGCCGACAGCGCCGAGCAGGACGGCATCGCTTTCGAGGGCGGCGTCGAGCGTGGCGGGCGGCAGCGGCGTTCCCTGTGCCTTGATGGCGACACCTCCGATGAGCGCGTCGCGAAATTCGAAGTCATATCCGCCGAGCTCGGCGACCGAGCGCAGGATGCGCGTGGCTTCACTGGTGACTTCGGGGCCGATGCCGTCTCCGGCGAGAATGAGAATCTTCAGCTTCATCTTTGTGTCTTCTCCACCATTTCTTTCCTTGTCATTCTGAGCCCTTCGGCTTCGCTCAGGGTAAACTCCGCGAAGGACCTGCTGCTCTCAGGGAATCAGGCTTCGCCTACAGGCTCGGCAGAGATCAGGTCCTCATTGCGCTTGTGGTGCGCGACGAGGTTGATCAAATCCTGGTCGTAGATGGACTTCTTCCTGTCCGCAAGCTCAGTGAAGGCATGGTATGCGGCATCAAGGTCCGCCGAGTCGAGCTGGTATCCCAGTTCGTTCAACCGTGAGCGCAGCGCATGACGTCCCGAGTGCTTGCCGAGAACCATGCGGTTTGTCGGAACACCCACTGACGCTGGCGTCATGATCTCGTAGGTCAGCGGGTTTGAAAGCACTCCATGCTGGTGAATGCCCGCCTCATGCGCGAAAGCGTTGCTGCCGACAATGGCCTTGTTCGGCGAGGGCGCAAAGCTGATGACCTTCGCCAGCTGCTGGCTCGCCGGGTAGAGCTTGCTGAGCTCAAGCCCATGCTGAACAGGGTAGTGGTCGCGCCGCACGCTGAGGGCCGCGGCGATTTCTTCAATCGCTGCATTTCCGGCGCGCTCGCCGATGCCGTTGATGGTGCACTCGATCTGACGCGCTCCGCCTTCAACGGCGGCGAGAGAATTGGCGACTGCGAGTCCGAGATCGTTGTGGCAGTGCGAGGAGAAAGTGACCTTATCTGCGCCGGGAACACGCTCGCGGACGGCGCGGAACATGGCCTTGTACTCGTCGGGCACGGTATAGCCGACGGTGTCAGGCATGTTGATGGTGGTGGCTCCCGCCTCGATGGCAACCGAGACGATCTTGCACAGGAAATCAATATCTGTGCGGGTTGAATCTTCGGGGGAGAACTCCACGTCATCGACATAGGTGCGGCCGAGTGCGACCGCCTTCGCTGTCTGCTCGAGCGCCTCTTCGCGGCTGATTTTCAGCTTGTACTGGAGATGAATGTCCGAGCTCGCGAGAAAGATGTGGATGCGCGCTTTCCCGGCGGCCTCAAGGGAGGCAGCGGCGCGCTCAATGTCTTCGCGCCGGGCGCGGGCAAGCGAGGTGATGACTGGCTTGCGAATCTCCCTGGCAACGGCCTGAATAGCGGCAAAGTCGCCGTCGGAGGAGATGGCAAAGCCCGCTTCGAGGATATCGACGCCCAACTCTTCGAGAGCATGGGCCACAGCAAGCTTTTCCGGCTGGGTCATGCTGCAGCCGGGCGACTGTTCGCCGTCGCGCAGGGTCGTATCGAAGAAAAGAAGACGCTCTTGAACCATAGGGAGTGACCTCAAAATCTGTTGGACTTAAGTGTCGCAGAAGGATGGATATAATTCAAATTTCTAATTTCTTGAATTACCATAATTTCTAGTTATGATGTGTTGGCGGGAGTAATCGTTACCAATCGTTCATTATGGAATTATCTCAATTAGAAACCTTCCTCACAGTTGTGGCCGAGCGCAGCTTTTCCCGCGCTGCTGTACGTCTTCACCGGACACAGCCTGCCGTCAGCCAGGTGATTCGAAAACTCGAAGAGGAATTAGGGGAGCCTCTCTTTGAGCGAGCCTCGCGTGATGGGACGCTGACTGCCGCCGGCGAAGTCCTGCGCGAATATGCCGAACGGCTGCTGCGCCTGCGCACTGAGGCGGCGAGCGCGCTTGAGGAAGTGCGTTCACTGGAACGTGGCCGTCTCACGCTTGCTGCCAATGAGTACACCTGCCTGTATCTGCTGCCGGTGCTGGATGAGTTCCGCAGGCACTGCCCGCAGATTTCGATCGGAGTACAGCGTTCGCTGGCCAGCCGCATTCCCGACCAGGTGCTGGGCCGCACGGTAGAGATGGGCATCGTCTCTTATCGCCCTGAGGATGAGCACTTGAGCTCGATTGCCGTGTACTCGGATGATCTTGCGTTCATTGTGCATCCTCGGCATGCCCTGGCTCGGGAGAAGCGGATCCAGATCAAAGATCTTGGAGCGGAAAATTTCGTTGCGCATAATGTGGCCTCGCCCATGCGCCGCCGCGTGGAGGACTCCTTCGCAAAACACAAAACGCCTTTGAATATTGGCGTGGAACTGCCCAGCCTTGAGGCAATCAAGAGATTTGTGGCCAGTGGAAACGGCGTGGCCCTGGTTCCGGCGCTGACGGTGCAGGCGGAGGTCGAACGCGGCGAGTTGGTCATCGTCGATGTGCCGGAGCTGGCCTGTATCCGCCGGCTGTGGCTGGTGTATCGCAGGCAGGGGAGCTTGTCGTATGCGGCGCTCGCCTTTCTGCGCGTGGTGCGGGCGCTTTCCCGGGAGAAGGGCATGCCTTTTCTCTATGACGAGAAAGGTGATGGAGCGTCTAAACAGCTTAAGGCAGAACCGGGGCTACTGTGACTTCTTGAATTTCGCGCAAGGTCGCCGCTTCCTGATGGCCGCGTCGACTTGAGCAGTGTTGTTTCGGGGTACATCAACCCTGGTTCTGCTATTGCTGATAGCTGTGCAAATGGCTTTCGGCAGGTACAATTGCGGAGTGGGTCTGATTCCGGTCTCACAACACTTTACAATTTGACGAGCCCGAGGGGCAGTGTGCCTGCGGCGCTTTTTGATGCAGGCGAGAGGTTCTTAAACGGATGAAGAGAATTTTGTTGTCTTTGGCGTTGCTGCCGATGCTGGCAGCAGCTGGGTTTGCGCAGGAAAGCAGACAGGATGTCAGCCTGAGTCTGGCAGGGCTGATTCCTCCACACGTGGTTGGGAACACGGTACAGCAGGATGGGACTATCGGCATCTATGGAGTGCTGGCAAGCTACCGCTACATGTTGACGCCGCGCAGCGCGCTGGAACTGAACTACCAGTACAACCAGGATGTGCAGAAGTACATCACCAGCTTCAACTTGATCCACGTGCATACCCGCATGCAGGAAATCTCCGGCGCCTACGTTTACAACTTCACCTTCAGGAACTTCAACCCATTTGTTGAGGCGGGTGTAGGTGGCTATATCTTTGGCCCGATCAAGGACCAGAAAACTACCGACCTCGATGCCAAGCAGAGCACCAATGTGGGAGCTCTCTATGGTGGAGGCATCGCCTATGAGCTGAGCCCCAGCTGGGATATTCGCGCCGAATACCGTGGCATCATCATGAAGGCGCCAAATTTCGGACTGGAACAGTACCGCACCAACCGCTACTACAACATCAGCAATCCGACGATCGGTATTGCCTATCACTTCTAGATCCTGAAAGATCCTGTAAACAAAGGCCTCCGGAATTGCGGAGGCCTTTGTTCGTTGCCGCTTTTTCCAGGCATAGAGACAGGCTTTGAGGGGTGGCGCGGACACATTCCGGAACTGCGGCAGTTTGCGCGTGACCTGGATGTTGAGAGCTGCCGGCCACAGACTGCACCAGCAATGCTCCTCCTCTGGGAAATGCAAATGATTGTGTTTCGTGATTGCGCCAGGCGCAGGGGAGGAAAGGCAGAGCGAAGGCGAGAAAATCTGTCGAGTAGTGCAGCGAAAGGGAGCCGCGTTTCCAGCGGAGAATAGTCTGTCCCCTAGAAAGCGAAGGCCCCGCATCGAGCGGAGCCTTTCCTGGAGCGAAAACGACGCTAGAAGATGCGGTAGGAGGCACCTATGCTGAAGCCGTTGGGGGTGAGCCCATGGCTGGGGTTGGGATAAGTGAACACCGCGCCCGGAGCGGAAGGCCATATCTGATATTCATAGTCGCCGCGCACCGACCAGTGGCGGTTCAGGCGATATTCAGCAGTACCGCCGGGAGCATACGCGAAGTAGCTGCCGCTGCCGATTTTGTTCGGGTAGGTAACCCAGCCGCCGCCAAGCAGAAGTTTGGCATATAGTGACAGGCCCTGGAAGCGAAACGCCCGGTAACGTGGCCCAGCCAGGTAGTTGTCCTCGGTCTCTCCGGCCGGCTGGTTAAAGCGCAGCCAGCGACCTTCAGCTTCCACGCCCAGATTTGTCAGAAAAATATGGTCCAGATCACCGAAGGCTGCTATGCCATTCAAGCGGGTTGACCCATAGTCCGGGGCGAAGTTGGAATATTCCGCGCCCACGGAAAGCCTCATTCCCCCGCCAATTGTGGCAGGGGAAACCTGGGCGAAAGTAAGGACGGGAGTCAGGAGAAAAGCTAAGCCGACAAGTTTTTTGATCACGCGCGATCTCCAAAAAAAGAATCTGCCAAGGAACAGAAGAATAACGATGTTGTTAGATGCTTCATGCGAGCTCTGGCCTATTGCGGATTCTGCTGTGGCTGTTGCGGCTGCTGTGGCTGCGGCGTCGTCTGGGGAGCCGCAGTGCCGTTGTTGTTCGCCGGCTGGCCCTGCTGAGGCGGCACAGCCGTGGTCGTACCGTCAGCGGGCTGACCCTGAGGAGCAGCGGTTGTGCCGTCCGCCGGCTGGCCCTGTGCCTGAGGAACAGGCGCATTGGCTGAAGCCGGGACCGCAGAAGCAGCCTGGTACCGCTGCAGGCGGAAGAAGACCGGCGTCAGCTCCATGGGCATTTTGTCGCCAGGGTTCAGAATGCGGTCGCCCTTCAGATTGAGAGCATAGATTTTGTCATCCCAGGGATCGGTCTTGAGGTGGCTGCCCAGAGGCAGGGCAGGACGATCTTGAGCTACATCTTCGAGGTTGAGCTTCGGCCCGCGGTTGAGGAATGCAGCCATCCACGGCGTTCCATCAGCTTTGAGCAGGGGGTCGCCCATGCGCGGCGTCAGGAGGGCCGTAGTCTCTCTGGCCCGCGAGACCACCTGCTGATAAAAGAGGCTGACGGATGCCGATTTGTCGTGGTAGACCGAGCTGTCGAACAGTTCGACAGCCTTCTTTGCCGCGGCGTCATTGTCCGCAGGGGAGTGGCTCATGTTGAGACGCTCAAGAGTTGCCTCGTCAGGAAAGAGCAGGCGGTCGTTAAAGGCATAGCGGGTATCAATGTGGTGGCCCAGCACGATGTGAGCAAGCTGGAAGCTCAGCACAGCGGCCAGGTCTTCTTCCTGCGGCAGCACATCGACCAGACCTTTACTGATAAGGATGGTGTTGCCGACGGCCAGCGATTCAAGGGTCGAGGTCAGCATCACGCGGCAGTGGATGTCAGGCATATCGAGCTTGTTGCCGATGATGACGTTATTCGTGACTTGTTCGAGAACCTTGTCGAAGTCGCTGGGCGGGGCCACGAGTCCAGCCTGCACCAGGCGGTCGACAACGTTCTGCTCGGCCTGCGAAACCCACTGCCGCTTTGCATTGAGCGGGCTCACATCCTGTGAGTTCTCGCTCTGGTCCTGCGCATTTTCGACGGTGATGGATTCAGCATCCGATTCGCGCGTCGGCAGTTTCAACGAGTAGCCCCAGAAATGTGTCTGGGCGCGGAAGCCTGCGCCCTTTCTGCCGGTGCCGCCGGTTGATTCCTCGGCATAAATGGCAGCCGGCAGCCAGATGTCGGGCTGCACATTCAGTCTCCAGCTATCGAAGTGATAGTAGCGGGTAACCATATCGTCCGGACCGCTGGTATAGGAGCCGTTGAAGCGGACTATATTGGCGTTTTGGTCTTCAATCCAGATGCGCCCGAAGAAACGGCCGGCGCCCGTCTTGGGCTTGGGGCGCACGTCAAAAACAACTGTGCGCACGCTGCCGAGGAATTCGCGGCGGACGTAAGCAAAGTCATAGTGCTGCTGATCAAAGCTCACCGGATCAAGGAACATCATGTCCATGAATCCGGTTGGCGAGTAGCTGAGGTTGAAGGCCTTCGTCAGCCCGGAGAGATATCGCATCGAGCCCTTGAAGAACCCGCGCGAGGTGGACTTGGTCGCATAGCCCTTGTTGGTAAAGGCCTTGCCGAAATCCACGCGCCCCAGCATGTACGCGTCCGATTCCGGAACGGCATACACTCTCGGATCTGGCCGCATGTTCTGGATGTAAGTCTGGACCACAGGCGTGTGCTGCTGAATGGCCTTGATCGTTTCTTTTTCCTGGGCGACAGCTCTCTGAATGAGAGCCGCCTGCTCCGGAGTGAGAGGGGCCGCGGGCGCATACTTTGGCTCTTTTGCGTGTGCGGTGAGCCCCGCCATCATGACCGCCAGACCGGTCATCCATATCTTGCGAAAAGACATTTCCTTGCTCCTGATCTTCTTTCTCAATTCCCTGTAAGTCTTAGTAGGCACAAACATTTCTGTCAAACCTTGAAGTGCAGCACTCATCGAGTTCCTTTACGCCAGCTGGAATGTGATGTGGATGATGCTTACCTGATCCACGGGCACGCCATTCTTCGTGGCCGGCTTAAAGCGGATTCGTTCAGCCGCTACCATCGCCTGCTGATCCAGTCCATGGCCCAGGCCGCTGACTACGCGAATTACCTGCACCTGTCCGGATGCGGTAAAGCGAACCTCGAGGGTCACATCGCCCTCGATGCGCAGCTGCTTGGCTTCCGGCGTGTACTGCGGCAAAGGCTTCGAGACGAGCACAATCGACGTGGATTCCGGCTCCTGAACCTTGGCGACCTTCTCGCCCCCTGAACCGCTGCCGCCTGAGTTGCCGAAGCCGCCGGTGGCGACGGTTCCGCGGCTCCCTGGAGCGCCGGTGCCGCCTACCACGCCGTTGCTGAAACCGGCCGAGGCGACAGTGCCGCGATCGCGTCCTCCGGGAACGCCGTTGGCCGCTCCCGATCCGAAGCTCGTGCCGTGCACTGATCCCTGCCGGGCCGCGCCCGCGCCGCTCGATGTTCCCGGAGCTGCGTTGAACGCGCCAACTGCGGCGACGGTTGCCGGACGGTTGGCATTGGGATTCGGTGTCACACCCTGCGGATCGCCGAATCCGCCGACCTTCGGAGTGGGAGCAGTTGTGTTGTTAGCGACCTGTGTCGGAGTTGTACTCTTGAAAAGCCCAACCTTCGGTTGTGGCGGAGGAGTGACGGCCTTGGGCGGCGCAGGCGCAACATGCGGAGCTTCCGGCGTGGGCATCTTTACAGGGGCGGGCTTGGGCGGTTCGGGTTCCGGTTTGGGTGGAACGATCCTGGGTTGCTCGATTTTGGGCGGGGGTGGGATGGTTCTGATTTTAGGCGCAGGAGGAATGTACGGCTTAGGCATCTCCACCGGAAAGACCAGGGTTGTGCTCTGATATTGGTGTTGCTGTGCCTGTTTACGCACCTGTGCCATGGTCAGCAGAATAAGAATCGTGCCCAGCACTATATTGACGATAGTGCTGACACCGAAGGATCCAAAGCGCCCTTTGGGTTCCGGCAGCAGACCGAAATTCTCCCGATTCAGCGGATCGTTATTGTTAATTGCCATAACTTCTTTGCTTCAAACTCGTGTACTTTCTAAGAAATAGACGTAAAAAAGAACTAATCTCATCAAAATCCCTGCATCTTTTATGCCGTTTTGACACGGGAAGGCCTCACAGGGGCGAGACTTCGCCGATTATGAAACCGGCCATAGCAAAACAGCTTCCAAAGTGTTGGGATCATGGTAAGTTTCCATACAATATCGCGGCTGCGGTCTGACGGAACTCCATTCGATTTTGCTGGAAGCGCGCTCCTATAACTGAGGTAATGTTCGTGGTAACAGACTCGTTTACTGTTCAGTCCCGGACAACCGCGTAACTATTACCGCAGAGATCGGTAGTTTAAGTGTAAATTTTCTTGATCTGGAAAATCTAATCCTTCCCAGATTGGGACGAGGGCAGGAACTCCTCTGGTTGCCCATGACGGCAGCCATATCTGGCTATAATCCAGACAGACAAGGAGATATCGGTGAGAATTTTGGTGACTGGCGGCGCGGGGTATGTAGGTGGAACGGTAGCGGATCTGTTACTGCAGCATGGCCACGAAGTTGTTGTTTATGACAATCTTTGCCATGGCCACCGCTCGCTGGTTCCCCGTGGAGCGGAGTTTGTGGATGGCGATCTTGCCGACCGTTCCAGACTAGAACAGCTTTTTTCTGAACGCACCTTCGATGGCGTCATGCACTTTGCCGCACTTATCGAGGCAGGTGAGAGCATGAAGAAGCCGGAACTCTACTTCCGTAACAATACGGCATCGACCCTGTCGTTGTTCGAAGCCATGCTCGCAAAGGGCGTAAAGAAACTGGTCTTTTCTTCAACTGCAGCGGTTTACGGCGAGCCGGAATCGACGCCCATCCGCGAAGACGCTCCGCTGCGTCCGACCAACGCCTATGGTGAGTCGAAGCTGCTGGTCGAGCAGATGCTCACCTGGCTGAACCGTATCCACGGCTTTCGCTACGCCAGCCTGCGCTACTTCAACGTAGCTGGCGCGATTGAAGGCCGCGGCGAAGCGCATGAGCCGGAATCGCACCTTATCCCGCTGGTTCTCGACGTGGCCCTGGGTCGCCGCCAGAGAATCAAGGTCTTTGGGCAGGATTATCCGACCAAGGACGGCACCTGCGTCCGTGACTACATCCACGTGTGGGACTTGGCCAAGGCTCATCTGCTCGCCTTTAACGCACTTTCTGAGCGCGACCGGCTGATCTACAACATTGGTAACGGCCAGGGATTCACCATCCGCGAGGTCATTGAAGCGGCGCGCCGGGTGACCGGCCATGCCATCCCGGTGGAAGAGGAGGGCCGCCGTCCAGGCGATCCCGCCGTCCTGATTGCGAGCTCGGAGAAGATTGAGAAGGAACTGGGCTGGAAGCGGGACTACGCTACGCTCGACAGCATTGTTGCGAGTGCCTGGAAATGGCATCAGCAGCGTTATCTGGTGACAGCCGGCTGATCGCGTCCTTGCAGCAATCTTTCCTTGACAGCTTAGGAGAGGTCGCACTACACTCCTAATCAATTTAGGAGGGTGTGTGACTGATCAGGCTCAATTTCCCCCCGGAACTTCCAATGCGAGAGTGGGAGTGTACCTCTACAGTCTGGCAACGATTGCGGCCGGCATCCTGGATCTGATCTGGGGTGAATTTGAAGCTGCTCATCAACCCATTGGAGCTCTGGGCGGTCATATTCCCGGCCGCACGATATTCGCATACATCACTGCTATCTGGATGATCTCTGCCGGCGCGGCGATCTTTTGGCGGCGAACCGCGCGCGCGGGCGCGCTGGCGGCGGCCATTATTTATCTCGTGTTTGGAATGTTCTGGTTGCCGCGCTTCTACACCGCACCGCATGTGCTTGGTTTTCGATTTGCAGTGTTCACGGGTGTGTTGGGAGGAGTATTTACGCAATTGATCGCGGCCGCCGGGGGCCTGATTCTCTATGCGTCGTTTGCGCCTCCAGGTTCATCCTGGCCACAGAAGCTTCCGGTAATGGCCCGCTGGATATTTGGATTGGGCCCGGTCCTGTTTGGGTTGGGACATCTCACCAGCGTACAGTCCGTGGCTCGTATGATTCCGAAATGGATGCCGCTGGGCGCCCACTTCTGGGTCGTGATAAGCGGGATAGCTTTCCTGCTGTCAGGTCTTGCGATCCTCAGTGGAATTCTGAATGTATTAGCCGCCCATCTGCTCGGGTTGATGCTGTTGATCTTTGAGCTTGCATTGGTGTCCCTGGTGTTTGCTTACCCGCGTGTGCATACAGCCTGGGGCGCAAACGCTTACAACCTGGCTGCAGCGGGAGCGGTCTGGATATTCGCGGCATCTATTACGCACCGCCATGCGAGTCGCGAGCACAATGCCAGGACACAGTTTGCGGAAGTTTCCTAGGAAGTCTCAAAGGTAGAGATGGCAACTTCTCAGCGGGCTGCCTGTTGTGTCCGCACATCCTGCATCGCATAGCCGTGCGGCAGGACGAAAAGTGCAGGATCAGGCGATCCCAGCTTGAGGTTAGATACAGAGAAGATCTGCGTTCCATGCCGTGGATCGACCCGCTTGACCAGCAGGTTGATGCCCAGCTGGGGCGAATACCAGAACTCCTTGGTGATCGCCAGCGGCTGCGAGTTGCCGACAGCATTGGCATTCAGCGTCAGAGTCTCGCGCGTGCCTACGACCTCCACACCATCGAGCGTGTTCTTGCCCAGGTCTTCACGAGTCAGCTTGCCGTTGCGATTGGGCAGCTCGCCTTCCTGCATCAGGTGAAAATCTGCCGGGACGAAGTAGTTATGGAGTCGGCAGGTGCGTATCGATGGTGTGCAGATATAGAGCTCATGTTGCACAGGGTTGGCGAAGTCGAGCTCCGAGATAGGAGTCTCCTTCGTGTCGCCGTTCTGCATGAGAAAGCGGCGCTCCTGAAAGATGCGTCCGGAGTTATCGCGGGCAACCTTGCGGTGATTCGAGGTTGTGAGCGTGCCGCCATCTTCGAGCTTGCGCGTCCACTCGGCTGTCACTGTGGCGGTAAAGGGAGCATTGGCGAGAGGCGTGATGTCAATATTGTTGATGCGCTCCATTGTGCCGCCGTCCGGAGCATGCGCGGCATCCTGGGGCTGGACAGGACCGACCTGGCTCCATGAAATCGGCAGAACAATGAGAACCGGCACAATGGCCAGAAAAAGGAAGCGGTGTTTCATGTGCGAAGCCCCCCTGAAACGCCTCCAGCCTACCATGAGCTCCTTCGTATCAATCGGAAAAATCGAGAGATGTATACCTGTCTATACAGTTAATCTCTTGCCACCGCAGTCACCAGCCTTTAACGTGATTGTTGGAAGAAAATTAAGTTTCCTCCGGTACGTTCCCCAAGTTCATTAGCAAAGAGGTAGATCTCAAAGCATGCCCTCCACGACTATCAGCACGAATCTTGACTCCATTCTGCGCGAAGACCGCGTCTTTCCTCCTCCCGCGGAGTTTGCGGCCAAGGCCCACATTAAGAGCCTGGCCCAGTATGAAGAGATGTACCGTCGCTCAGTGGATGATCCGGAAAGCTTTTGGGCCGAAGCGGCGCGCGAGTTGCACTGGTTCAAGCCATGGGAGAAGGTGCTTGACTGGGACCTGCCCTGGGCGAAGTGGTTCGTCGGCGGAAAAATCAACCTGAGCTACAACTGCGTCGATCGCCATGCGCTCGGAAGCAAGCGTGATAAGGTCGCCATCCTGTGGGAAGGCGAGCCGGGAGAAATACGTAAACTTACCTTCGGTGATCTGTATGCCGAAGTGCAGCGCTTCGCGAATGCACTGAAAGGTCTCGGCATCAAGAAGGGCGACCGCGTAGCCGTCTACATGGGCATGACGCCCGAGCTGGCCATCGCCATTCTCGCCTGCGCGCGCATCGGAGCAGTGCATTCAGTCATCTTTGGCGGATTCGCAGCGCATGCCATCATCGACCGCGTGAATGACGCCGAGTGCGCCGCTATCATCACGCAGGACACGGCCTGGCGCCGCGGCAGTGAGGTCAAGTTGAAGGCGACCGTCGATGAAGCGCTGACGCAATGCTCCACGGTGAAAAATGTTGTGGTCTACAAGCGCACTGGCTCGGAAGTAAATATGCAGCCGGGGCGCGACCACTGGTGGCACGAGCTGACAGCGGCCGCCGAAAAGGAATGTCCGGCAGAAGAGCTGGATGCCGAAGACCCGCTCTACGTCCTTTACACCTCAGGCACGACGGGAAAGCCGAAGGGCCTGGTGCACACCACCGGAGGCTATTCTGTCCAGACCTATCTCACCACCAAATACATCTTCGATCTGCGCGATGATGACGTGTACTGGTGCTCGGCTGACATCGGCTGGGTCACGGGACATTCTTACGTTGTCTATGGCGCTCTGCAGAATGGCGTGACGACTCTGATGTATGAAGGCGCTCCGAATTTTCCCGCGCCGGACCGCTTCTGGAAGATCATCGATGACCACAAGGTCACCGTCTTCTATACGGCTCCAACCGCCATCCGCGCCTTCATCAAGTGGGGCGATGAGCATCTCAAAAAGTACAAGCTCGATTCGTTGCGCCTGCTCGGAACCGTGGGCGAGCCCATCAATCCTGAAGCATGGATGTGGTATCGCGAAATGATCGGGAAAAATCGCTGCCCGATTGTTGACACATGGTGGCAGACAGAAACGGGAGCCATCATGATTGCGCCCATCCCCGGCGCGGTTGCCACCAAGCCCGGCTCAGCGACGCGGCCCTTCTTCGGAATTGTGCCTGAAGTAGTTACAAAAGAAGGCGAGCCTGTTCCGGCAGGACATGGCGGACTGCTGGTCATCCGCAAACCCTGGCCTTCGATGGCGCGGACGATCTACAACAATCCGGAACGCTATGTCGCTGGCTACTGGTCCGAGATTCCTGGATCCTATTTCACCGGCGACGGTGCGCGCGTCGACCAGGATGGATGTTTCTGGCTGATGGGCCGCGTTGATGATGTTTTGAATGTCAGCGGACACCGCCTGGGCACGATGGAAGTCGAATCGGCCCTGGTGGCGCACTCGAAAGTAGCCGAAGCCGCAGTTGTAGGCCGTCCCGATGAGATGAAGGGGCAGGCGATCGCTGCATTCGTTACGCTCGAAAGCGGAAACGAGCCGTCGAAGGAACTCAAGCAAGAGTTGCGCGCCTGGGTGGCGAAGGAGATCGGAGCTCTGGCGAGGCCTGACGACATCCGCTTTACTGACCAGCTTCCGAAGACGCGCTCAGGCAAGATCATGCGCCGTCTTCTGCGCGAACTGGCCACCAACGGCGAAATCAAAGGCGACACCACGACGCTTGAGGATTTCAGCGTGATCGCCAAACTCCGCGAGCAGGACGAGTAGCTTGGCCCACAGTTTGAGACAAGTCCTGTCAACGATTCCGAAAGTAACATTTTGCTGCAATTTGCTGGTTTCAAATGATATTTGTTGCAACTGGCAATGAGCTGATATTTCTCTTCTTTCTGATATCCTGAATATAGAAATCCCGCCTGCATCCGGCGGGATTTTTTATTGCCAGGAATCAGGACTTTGCGCGAAACCTGTCTGTTTTCAATACTTTGTCGCATTGAAAACAGAGGCCATGTGTTTTCAAAGACTTAACCCCTCTCCCCCCGGGGGGGATCCCCATGGAAAACGGGATTGTTCTTGATGTATCCGCACCCTTAGAGGGCGACACATTAAAACGGACACGGTAAAAGTGAATCAGCTCTGAGTCTCTGCCTTCTTAAGCTGCGCAATGATTGCGTCTGTGTCATAGACGCAGCCTCCCCATACGCCGCCGCTGGCTTGCACCAAGGCTGCCCACAGACGCGTGTCGTCAGGCAGATCGGGGTGCGGGGCTAGATCAGAGCGGGGACTGCGCTGGGCAAGTCGCTGCGTGCCTTCGTCCGCGCCGAAGAGCTCCTGCGCGTCGCCTACGAGATTGACCATGCCGGCCAGGCTATTGCGATCTATGACGATCTCGATCCGGTCGCCGTCGAGCACTTTGCCGATTGTTCCTCCGGCCAGCGCTTCCGGCGAAATATGCCCGATGCAGGCCCCGGTCGAAACTCCGCTGAAACGCGCATCTGTGAGTACCGCCACATGTCTCAAGTGCGGGAGTTGTTTCAGCGCGGAGGTGATCTGGTAAATTTCCTGCATGCCCGCGCCGGCAGGTCCGCCGCAGATCAGCACGATCACGTCTCCCTCAGACACCTTGCCATGCTTGATCGCATAAATTGCATCCGCTTCAGTTACAAATACGCGGGCCGGGCCAGTGTGGCGATAGGCGTTGCTTTCATGGATCAGTGATGGATCGATGGCCGTGCTCTTAATGACTGAGCCATCAGGAGCGAGATTGCCTGTGGGAAAGCAGACAGTCGAGGTAAGCCCTCGGGCACGCGCCTTGTCCGGCGACAGGATGACGTCGTCAGGATCGATGCCGTCCTGTTCGAGTAGAGTCCTACGCAGCTCAAAGCGGCGGCGGCTCTCCTTCCACCAGTCGAGCGAGGCGTCGAGCGTTTCGCCGGACACAGTTTTTACCGATGTGTTCAACAACCCGTGCTCTCTGAGGTGCAGCATGACTTCGGGCACACCTCCGGCAAGAAAGACCTGTACTGTGGCGAAGTTTTGCGGACCGTTGGGCAGAGCATCCACGAGCCGCGGCGTCTGCCGGTTGACCGCGGCCCAGTCGGATACAGCAGGGCGCGGCAATTTTGCGGCATGAGCGATGGCCGGAATATGCAGCAGCAGGTTCGTGGAACCGCCAAAGGCTGCATGCACCACCATCGCATTTTCAATCGATGCCGGTGTCAATATGTCAGCGATGCCTGTTTGTAACTGATACAGTCGCAAAATTGCGCGCGCCGCGCGCCGGGCCATATCGAGCCAGACAGGCTGCCCTGATGGCGCTAGCGCCGCATGCGGAAGCGCCAGTCCCAACGCCTCTCCCACCACTTGCGATGTGGCAGCCGTGCCCAGGAACTGGCAGCCGCCACCGGGGCTGGCGCAGGCGCGGCAGCCGACCTCTGCTGCATATTCGAGCGTGATCTGCTCCTGTGCGAAGCGCGCTCCGATGGTCTGCACTTTGCCCGCATCTTCGCCTGATTCGGGCAGAAGCGTGACTCCGCCGGGGACAAGAATTGCCGGAGTCGTACCGCATGAGGCGAGCGCCATCATCATCGCAGGAAGCCCTTTGTCGCACGTGGCAATGCCGATGACGCCCTTGCGCGTGGGAAGGGAACGGATGAGCCTGCGCAGCACCATCGCCGCGTCGTTGCGGAAGGGAAGCGAGTCCATCATGCCGGTCGTGCCCTGTGTTCGCCCGTCGCAGGGATCAGTGCAGGCCCCTGCGAACGGCACCGCATGCAGCGCTTTCAATTCGCGCGCAGCTTCGGCAACCAGCAGGCCCACTTCCCAGTGCCCGGTATGGAAGCCCAGTGCAACAGGCTCGCCATTGTCGGCGCGCAGGCCGCCGTGTGTGCTCAGAATCAGAAACTCAGGATCGAGCAGCCGCGCCGGCTCCCAACCCATGCCCGCATTCTGGCTCAGTCCGAAAAGATTGCCGGAGGGCTCTGTCAGAAGCATCTCCGGCGTCAGCGGCAGAAATCCTGCCGGGCCGGAAGCGTGCGTGGCGACACGGGCATAGCTTGTGTCAGGAAATTCGAGCACCGACTCAAGTGAAATCATGGCAAAGAAAAACTGTCTTTCATTTTAAGTTCAAGTCACGAATGAAAGAATGCTACAAATCATCTGGTGTGCTGAATCGCGTGGAAAATCCCGGACTGCTTCAGAAGGAACTGCGAAGGCGCTGGACATATCTGCTGCCCGCCGTCTTCGTTACCTATAGCCTTGCCTATCTTGACCGCGCCAATTACGGCTTTGGCGCAGCCGCGGGCTTGGCGAAGACACTCAACATCAGCGATTCCCGGTCTGCATTCCTGGGCTCTCTCTTCTTTCTCGGCTATTTCGTCTTTCAGATTCCCGGCGCGGCATACGCACGGCGAAAGAGCGCCACGCGGCTCATCTTTCTTGCGCTGCTCGGCTGGGGTGCGCTGGCCGCGCTGACAGGCGTCATCCGCGAGTTCTGGCTCCTCGCCATCGATCGCTTTCTGCTTGGTGTGGCCGAAAGCCTGATATTGCCGGCGATGCTGATTCTGCTGAGCAACTGGTTCACGCGCACCGAGCGCTCGCGGACTAACACTATCCTGCTTCTCGGCAACCCTATCACTGTGCTCTGGATGTCGGCGGCCACCGGTTACCTGATTAAAGCAGTAGGCTGGCAGATGACATTTGTGTTCGAAGGCATTCCTTCGATCCTCTGGGCCTTTGCATGGCTGGCTCTGGTGCGCGACCGTCCACAGGATGTGCGTTGGCTCAGCGACGCATGCTGCGAAGAGCTCGCAAGCCAACTTGAGCTGGAACAGCGGGTCCTTCCCCAGACGCCCAACCTTGCCATCGCTTTTCGTATGCCCAGCGTCGTGCTGCTCTGCGTGCAGTACTTCTGCTGGAGCCTGGGGGTGTATGGCTTCGTGATCTGGCTGCCTACCATCATCCGGACAGGCATGAGCCAGGGCATTGAGATTGTAGGATTGCTGAATGCCGGGCCGTATCTGCTCGCCATCATTTTGATGCTCGCGGTATCACATTTTTCTGACCGCACGCTGAGCCGCAAGCGCTTCATCTGGCCTTTGCTGGTTCTGTCGGGAATCGCGCTCTTCGGCTCTTATCTGACGGTCGCGCACAGCTTCTGGCCGGCCTATGGATTGATGATCCTTGCCGGAGGCACAATGTACGCGCCGTACGGGCCGTTCTTCGCCATTGTTCCGGAGATGCTGCCGAAGAATGTCGCCGGAGAAGTAATCGCCCTCGTCAACAGCTGCGGCGCGCTTGGCGCTTTCGCCGGAACGTGGCTGGTGGGTTTTCTGCAGGCGCTTACCGGCAATTCACGCGCCGGATTTCTGGTCATGTCCCTTTCGCTGATCGTTTCCGGAGCGATTATCTTCTTTTTGCGCCCTGCAAATCAGAAGCTCAGAAGTATGCCGTACTAGTGGTGGGCTCCTCCGCCACCACTGGCACCACCGCTGCCTCCGCCATGACTTCCTCCTCCGCCGCTGAAGCCACCACCGTGACTGGCTCCGCCGCCACTGAAGCCTCCGCCCGAGCTGGCGCTGTGGAAGCCGCCTCCGCTGACACCGCCGCCGAAGCTTCCCGAAACAACGTGGCCGCCTCCGGAAGAGAATCCGCCATGCACGCCTTCACCGCTGCCTGGCCGTGACTGCATGCTGCCGATGCTGCGATTGAAGTTTTGCAGCTGCCCGATGTTATTGCCGGTGTTCAGCATCGTCGCTTTGCCCAGGGTGAAGCTTTGGGAGTGATGATTGAAGGTAAGCCTTGCGCCTGAATCCTTCGCTGTCAACACTCCATTTGCGCGGTGGATCTCAGGCGCAGGATCACCAACGCGTGCGAGTGTCTGGTGATACTCGCCGCGCATTCCTCGTGGAGCTTCACTGAGCGTCTTGAGCTTCGCGCCGGAATCAAGATTCAAGCGCGAGACCGACACGCTGCCCTTTCTCTCAATCGCAAAGACCATATGCACGCCATTCAGTGGAGGCTTTCCATGAACATCACGAGGATGCACAGGTACAAAAGCTACCGTCTTGCCGGACTTTACCCAGTGAACCGGACAGTGATGATGCTTATGAACTCCAGCCACCCAGACATAACGGTGTTGGCGATAAATCCAGGATCCGGCATGGCACCGGGCCCAGTCGTAACCGTAGGTGGGAATACCCATGCTCACAGGGAGCGTGGCGGCTACGCCTGGCGGATAGCACGGAAAATCATCGAGCGCAGGATAGAGATTTGGCCATTGACGTGTCGTTTGTCCGGGCAACGCTCCCGGCGGGAATTGCCCGGGCATCACTGTTTGAAATGAGTTTCTGCGGAAAAGAGACAGGCTGGCCGGGACCAGGAGGGCAGTTCCTGATGTGCTGTTTCGCGCTGAAGCAGCCTTGGCGGCATCAGCTGCGGGCTCCCAGCATGTGCCATAAGGTTCGCAGGAGAAAAACGTCCCCTTGTTATAAAGATCAGCAAGGCCGGGAACAGGCGCAGGGAGATTCAACTCCTTCATGACGGCTGCGATTGCTTTGGCGCGCGCAGCCACGCGGCCAGCAACCCAGCTGTCCCATTCCTTGAAATTCTCAGAAGCCGCGACGTCTTCAGCAGTAGGCGTGCCACTTGCGTGGTAAAGAGTGGTTTGCCCCTTGACCAAGTGCTCGACAGGCGATACTGGAAGTGTGAATGAGCTTATGTTCATCGGTTCCTGCGGCGTAATGGCCGTGGCATCTACATAACTGGTGACACGCGCATAACTGAACAGAGGAAACTTGATCAGCAGCCGATTGGTCGGCGTCATGATGGCAAAGATTCCTCCTGCAACCGGGTGAACATTCAGCGTCACGGTGCCTGTCAACAGGGCCACCCCGGTGATTGGAATATCGCCCGCTGCAATCAGGTCATTGAAGGACAGTACTGAATTTTCGCCTAGATAGACCGTGGAGGAGTCTTCGAACTCAATCTCCGCACGGCCGGCGCCGGTAGCCAGCGTGAATCCAGCCTCAATCGGCAGGCCGGAGACGGCAGCCTCCCACGCTGCGCCCTTGGTGCCGCGAGAGACGCGGACATCGCCTTCAAGATAGCTGATGCGCACAATCTGCGGCTCGATCTGGTCGGCAGGAATATTCAACTGCAACGGCTGAGCGGTTTTCGCTGATTCAACATCGGAAGCATCTACAGCAAGGGGGAGGAGGGGGAGGAAACTGCAAAGAAGGAGAACTGATACGCGACGGCAACGACTCAAAGCCATAGTCACCTCCGCTGGTTCGTACGTTGGTCCGAAAGCAATGGGTGCGCGCGAACAGTCGTAATTGTTATGCTGCTAAAAGAACGCCATATTAACAGCTCTGTTTGCAAATGACGGATCAGGGTCATCGCAAGTTTCACATCAGCTTAATAAAATCCAGCCTCAAGACTTACGCCTTCATCACATAAGGAGCGCGCTGCACGCGCGACAGCATCCTGTTCGCCTCATCGTCATGGATGAAGCGCTCCTTTGCCGGGTCCCAGTGCAGCCTGCGGTTAGTCTTCATCGCAATGTGGTGCAGCAGGCATGTCGAGCACGCGCGGTGCCCGATCTCTGCCGGAGCAATCGGCGTCTTTCTTGTTTTTATGCAGTCCAGCCAGTTGCCGTGCTGGTCGCTGCTCTCGTAAAGATGGACTTCGTTCGGCCCGATCACGCTGTCGAGAATCTTGGGATTGCTTGCCATCAGCGGCTCAATTTTGGTCGCAGGCTTTCCGGGGTCGGTTGGTGTCACTTCTGAATCGCGCGTGACGAAGATCCAGCCTTCCGTGCCGTAGAACTTGATGCCGTTGGGGAAGTCTCCGCTGATGTCCATGGTGACACCGTTCGCATAGATCGCGTGCGTGAGGAACTTGCCGTGAACGTCCCACAGTCCATGCGTCGGGAACTCCGCTGTGCCCCAGATTTCGACCGGGCCGGTGTGCTCGGTGTCCATGCCCCAGTGCGCGGTATCGACATGATGTGCGCCCCAGCCGGTAATCATACCTGCGCCGAACTGCTCGCAGCGCAGCCAGCCCGGACGGCTGAAATCGTTTTGTGGATGCACGCGTATTTCGGTGTAATAGACCTCGGGCGTTGACCCGAGCCACGCATCATAGTTCAGATTCTTTGGGATCGGCATGCGGCCTGCGTCCGGCCCGCTCGGATCGCCCGGCAGGCCAATTTCCACATGCTTGATCTGGCCGATCCGCCCATTCCGCACCAGCTCGCAGGCGCGATGGAACTGCTTCCATGAGCGCTGCTGCGAACCGATCTGCAGAATCTGCCCCGAGGCCGTCACCGCATTGCTCATCGCGCGCCCTTCGCCAATGGTGAGCGACGCGGGCTTCTGCAGGTACACGTCTTTCTTTGCGTGAACAGCATCGACCGCGAGAATCGCGTGCTGATGGTCGGGCGTGCTGATCACCACGGCGTCGATGTCCTTGTTCGCCAGCAGGTCGTGGTAGTTGTGATAGCCGGTGACGCCGTCGTAGTCCTTGCCTGTTTTTTCCGCGTAGTAGTCGTTGATGAGCTTCTTGCCTGCTTCTACGCGATTTGCGTCGAGATCGCAGACCGCCATGATGCGCGCCTGATCGAATTGCCAGATTCCCGGCAGATCATGCACGCGCGAGATACGTCCCACGCCGATGGCGCCTACGTTGATGCGGTTGCTCGGCGATGTTTCTCCAAAAACGCTTGACGGCACAATGTCGGGAAATCCTGCCACAGCCGCTGCTCCTGCTGCTCCAGTGGCCAGCTTCAGAAACGTCCTGCGCGACGCACGCTTTTTCATGGTCTTCGTCCTCGATGGCTCATGAGGTAAAGGTCAGCACCTTTGCATTCTTCTGCGCTTTCAGCACCAGCTCAGCGGCCAGCAGCGCCTGCTCCTGGTTCTGCGCGGTGTGGGTGCGGTTTACGATGTCGGAAACAAACTGTGGCCCGAAGGGAAGCACCACATTGTTGCAGTCGATGTACCGGACCTGCTTCTGGTCCACGATGAACAGATGGTTGCCCGCCGTCTTTCCGCCAATGTCGATGTACTTGCGCAACTCGATGTAGCCGTCTGTCCCCAGGATGAAGAGCCTGCCGTCGCCCCAGACGCTCAGCCCGTTTGGAGTGAACCAGTCCACGCGGACGTAGCCCGCTCCGCCGTTGCCGTGCAGCATCATGTCGCCGAAGTCCTGAAACTTGGGGTGCGTGGGGTGGTTCACGTTGGCGATCTGCGAGGCCGTCACTTCGGCGGTCGTCGAGTTGGTGTAGTAGACAAACTGGTCGGCCTGGTGCGATCCGATATCACAGAGAATCCCGCCGTACTTCTCCGGATCCCAGAACCAATCAGGCCGGGTAATGTCATTCACCTTGTGCGGCGCAATGTTAACCGTCTGCACCACTTTTCCGATCGCGCCATCCTTGATCAGATAACCCGCCTGTACCGCCGCCTTTACTTCCAGCCGCTCCGAGTACATGATGGCGAACATCCTGCCTGTCTCCGCGGAGACCTTGCGCACTTCGGCAAGCTGTTCGAGCGTGGTCATGGCCGGCTTGTCGCTCAGAAAATCCTTGCCGTGCTTCATGGCGCGGATGCCGAGCGGCGCGCGCAGGTTCGGAATGGGTGCGCCTGCGATCAGTTTGATTTCTGCATCGTTGAGAATCTCATCTTCATTGCGAGCCAGCTTGACGTTGGGATAGATCTTTTTGAAATCCACGACCGCTTTGGGCAGGTCAGTATAGAACGAGACCAGCTCGCCTCCGCCGCGAATCACCGCTGCCGTCATGCCCATAATGTGGTAGTGGTCGAGTCCGATAACACCGAACTTGATCGACTCTTTTGGCTTGCCGTCATCGTCGAAGCCGGGCCCGGCAACCTCGTGCGCAATGTGACCGCCGCCGGGATGCAGCCCAAAGGCCGCTTCCGGCAGCATCGACAGCATGCCCGCAGAGCCCATGGCTTTCAGGAAGGACCGCCGGCCTACGCTCGCATCTTGCATTGTGTTTCTCGCTCCTATTGTTTTGGAGTAGTAGCCGACTGCCAGTTGATCACGTGGTAGACAGCCGGAGTACTGCCGACATTCTTCAATCCGTGCAGCTGGTTCGAGGCGTTGAAGATCACTGATCCCGGCCCCACGCGCTTCCACTCGCCATTGCTGAGCGTCTCCACTGTGCCCTGGTCGATGATGATGAGCTCTTCATTCGGGTGCTTATGCGGCGGATGTGACATCTTGCCCGGATCGAGAGAGGTGACGTGCAGTTCCAACTCATCGAGTGTCGCCGTGCGCGCCTTGAAGAAAGAACGAACTGAGCCGACCGCGCTCGGCTTGGCAGGAATCGCATTCCAGTCAAAGACCGCGGAGCCCATGACCAGCCCCTGGTCGGCAAGGGCAAATCCACCAGCCGTAACCGCGGCTGCAAACAGGGCAACAAATATATCCCGGCGTGTAATCATTTTCTTGTTTCCTTGTGTGTTCGGAGCACCGGCAGGATTTAGCTTCAGCCCGTGCCCGTTTCAAAATTCGCAATGCATCCTAGTCGACAATTAGTTGCCGGGTCAAATTTATCCCGCTCAGCGGGAATTGCAGGAGGATGGGATATGATCTCCGGTCAGTGTTTCGCTGGGGATAAAGTTGGAGTCACCACACTAACTCGTCCTGTGAATTCCAGGCCTCCGGATATGAAATAAAAAACTGCGGCAGCTTACAATTACTTCATGATGCGAACTAAATTCAGAGTCAAGGCCGCCGCCAATTTCTCCGGTGAGGCAAGCAGCTGCTTTGCACGCATCTGTCATAAAGTGACTGAAGGAGCAACGATACATGGAAATCAAGCGCATCGGTTCGCAGCCTTCCGCGAAAGGTCCATCTGACTGGTTTACCGGCGCAGTCCGCATCGACCCGCTCTTTCAGGCATCTGATCCGGCTCGTGTTCAGGGCGCGAGTGTTACCTTCGAGCCGGGCGCGCGGACGGCATGGCATACGCATCCGCTTGGCCAGACCCTGATCGTCACAGCAGGCAGCGGCCGGGTGCAGCGCTGGGGCGGCCCGATTGAGGAGATTTACCCTGGAGACGTGGTCTGGTTTGCCCCCGGTGAAAAGCACTGGCACGGAGCAACACTCACCACTGCCCTGACCCATATCGCTATTCAGGAACAGCTCGACGGAAAGGCCGTCGACTGGCTGGAACATGTCAGTGAGGAACAATACCGGGGATGATTGCAGTCAGAGCCAGATCCAGTCGTGAGAATTCATAGCGTCTTGATTTGCCATTGTATGGCGGACATCTATAATCACAGCCCTACGAAAGATCTGGTCTTTTTATGGGCCAGAAAACGTCATGATCAAATAAGCAGACCGCGAGGTGCAACATGCAGAAGCTGGCATCCCCTGAGCCAACGGTGCAGATTGAAGATGATCGCACTGCGAGCAGCGTAGAAGCCTTGAGGCGCGCCATTCTGGACAACCTGTATTATGTCGTGGGAACGACGCAGGAAGCCGCGAGCAACCAGGAATTTTTCATGGCGGTTGCGTATACACTGCGCGACCGCATCCTGGCGAGATGGTTTTCGACCTGGGCTTGCTTCAAGCATCAGGATGTCCGCGTGGTGTGCTATCTGTCCGCTGAGTTCTTGATGGGACCACATCTGGCGAACAATCTGCTCAATCTCGAAGTTGAAACACCTTTTCGACAGGCAATCACCGAACTGGGCCGTGATTTCGATCAGGTTGTGACGCAGGAAAGAGAGCCAGGACTGGGCAATGGCGGTCTGGGCCGGCTGGCAGCCTGTTATCTCGACTCTATGGCGACGCTTGGAATTCCTGCCATTGGGTATGGAATGCGCTATGAGTTCGGCATCTTCCAGCAGCTGATCCAGAATGGCTACCAGGTGGAGCTGACAGATTATTGGCTCCGGTACGGAAATCCCTGGGAGATTCGGCGGCCGCACGAAGCAGTGGAAGTAGGATTTCGCGGCCATACAGAAGGCTGGACCGATTCGACAGGAAGGTACCGTGTGCGCTGGGTTCCGGCTTCTATTGTGCGCGGCGTTCCTTACGATACTCCTATTCCCGGGTATCGTTCGGGCATAGCTAATAATTTGAGGTTGTGGAAGTCGGAATCTAACGAGTCTTTCTATTTCGACCGCTTTAACAGCGGAGATTATCAGGGTGCTGTGGCGGGCAAAACATTTGCCGAGAATATCTCCAAAGTCCTCTATCCGAACGACGAAGAGATTCAGGGTAAAGAGCTGCGTCTCGAGCAGCAATACTTCTTCACCTCATGCGCGCTGCAGGACATGATCCGGCTGCACCTGAGCGTTGGCCGCTCGATCACGACCTTCCATGAAAAGTGGGCGATTCAGCTGAATGATACGCATCCATCCATCGGTATTGCGGAGCTGATGCGGCTGCTCGTGGACGAGCATGGCCTGAACTGGGAGCAGGCATGGGAAATCACATCGCACACTTTCAGCTATACCAATCACACTTTGCTTCCTGAAGCGCTTGAGCGCTGGAGCTTGCCGCTGTTCGCATCACTGCTGCCCCGGCATCTTGAAATCATCTACGAAATCAACCGGCGCTTTTTGGACGAGGTCGGGGAACATTTCAATGGCGACCAGGCCCGGATTTCGCGGATGTCCATCATTGACGAACAGGGCGGAAAGTTCGTGCGCATGGCGCATCTTGCCTGCGTGGGCAGCGACCATATCAACGGCGTCGCCGAATTGCATACTGCCTTGTTGAAGAGCGACGTGCTTCACGATTTCTACGAATTATGGCCCGAGAAGTTCGTGAATGTAACGAATGGTGTGACGCCGAGGCGGTGGATTGCCATCAGCAATCCGGAACAAACCGCTTTAGTAACCAGGCGCATCGGCGAGGGCTGGCTCAGCGATCTGGACGAACTGAAGCAGCTTGAACCTTTCGCAGAAGACGCAGCCTTTCGTGCCGAGTGGCGCAAGGTGCAGAGCGAGGTCAAGGCGCGGCTCTCGCGCTACATACTAGATGAGACTGGAATCACGGTCGATCCTGCATCCATGTTTGATGTTCTCGTCAAGCGAATTCATGAATACAAGCGGCAGCATCTGAAAGTTCTGCACATCATTACTCTTTATCAGCGCCTGAAACAGAAGCCTAATCTGGACATAACGCCCAGGACATTTATCTTCGGCGGCAAGGCCGCGCCCGGCTACGCGATTGCCAAGCTGATCATCAAGCTCATCAATTCCGTCGCCGAGGTCGTAAATAACGATGCTGATGTGAAGCATCGTCTGAAGGTGGTCTTTCTTCCCAATTACAACGTGACCCTCGGGCAGAGAGTCTATCCCGCAGCAGACCTCAGTGAGCAGATCTCAACTGCGGGCAAAGAAGCTTCCGGGACCGGTAACATGAAATTCGCCATGAATGGCGCGCTCACCATCGGCACATTGGACGGAGCCAATATTGAGATCAGGGATGCCGTAGGCCACGATAATTTCTTCCTCTTCGGTCTTACCGAGGATGAGGTTGAACACAAGCTGTCGCAGGGATATCGTCCCCGTGCCATCTACGAGTCCAATCCCTTCCTTCGTGAAGTGATCGACGGCCTTGCATCGGGCCGGTTTTCGCATGGCGACCAGGGGCTTTTCCGTCCACTGCTCGATCAACTGCTTGACCGCGACCCCTATCTTCTCTTTGCCGACTATCAGTCCTACATCGATTGCCAGGATCACGTATCAGACCTCTATCGTGACCAGGAAGCCTGGTCGAAAATGTCGATTCTGAATGCTGCGAGGATGGGAATGTTCTCCTCTGACCGCGCAATTCGCGAGTACAGCCAGAATATCTGGGGGGTCGAGCGGATTGCTGCATGCCTTTAGGCTCCGATTGCCGGCAAGCCTCAAAAGCAACACAACGGCGCGGTAAAATTACACACTCTATAGTCCATCAGGGAGCGCATCTGCGATGCGCTCCCTGATGGATATCATTGTGCCAGCAAATTTCATTGATTGAAAAATGTTGAGCGCGACCCGATATTACCTTCTGCACCCACAAATGTGATGTACCGGAGGCAACGCGCATCCAGAGCAGAAGCATTCAATTAAAAGAGGAGAGGAATTTCAGGGCTATATCCGCCCGGTAGTAGATGATGACACCTCCGTTTACCTGGAAAGAGCGTCTTCACTTTCTGTTCTGGGTCGCTCTTGTCTTCCTGCTCATAGCCATCCTTTTTTGGATATTCTGGAACTCGCCTGGACATAAATCGGTACAACCAAATACGTCGCACAGCAAGTTGGTTATACCTACAGACATTCATTCGCCATTTGGCGAATTATCGGTTCGGTCTTAGGCCACAATGGTACGTCTGAGCACGTTTCAAAACGCAAAATGTGATCAAGTCGGTCCCATGGCTATGCCTTTCCATTCCAGTTCGATAAGTCCAGGGGTCTTTTCAAGCTCGGTCAGGACCGGCGGAAGAACATCCGCCTTTCCTTGCATTGAAGGCCAACGCACTTCGCATTCAAAGGTGCAGCGATGTTCACTTGCAAAGTGAGTCATGGAAAGCGACTTAATGTGAAACTGCGCCCCTTCGAGTTGGTCACGCAGTTTTTGCGCAGACAAGTATCCCTCGGCAGTCATCACCCGCAGTTCTGCCATCTGGTAACGTTCGATTTTATTTTCTAGTTGCCGAAATCCCCAAAGTACGATGAAACCGATCAGTGACGTTATGGAGCCCAAGATGATTTGACCGCCTCCCAAACATAAGCCGATTACAGTCGCAAGCCACATCGTTGCAGCAGTCGTTACGCCGAGAACCATCTCACCTTTGCGAAGAATGGCGCCTGCTCCTATAAATCCAACTCCGGTCAGGATGCCGAGTGGCAGGCGCATCAGGTCCATCACTACATATGAATCATGTGGCTTGCCATTCGTCTCTATCAGCAGATTCATCTGGATCATGGACACCGAAGCGGCCAGCGTTACTAAAAGGGTCGTACGAAAGCCGGCAGCGTGTCCTGTCTTGCTGCGCTCCATGCCAAGAAGACTCCCTGCGATCACCGTCAGGATGAGGCGAAGGGCGATTGCGGGCCAATGTATCTCAGATGCCATCTATAGTTGGATTGATAGAAGTGCCTAACTGGATGTCAGATGAACTAGGCTGTGTTCCATTGCAAATTCGCATTTCCTCTTGTCTTCTGGTTTCAAGATGCGTTGTACCGGCATCCCACAAACTAGAGGAGGAACTTAAAGACATGAAGAAGCTTCTTACTCTATCAATTCTGGTGCTGTCGATGCCTGCAGTTGCCGCAAGTGATCAGGCAGCCCTCGATCAACGTTTGAACAATGCCAAGAGCGTGATTGATCAGATTATGCAGACGCCGGATAAAAGTATTCCCAACAGTGTGATGGAGAAAGCAACGTGCGTTGCAGTGGTGCCAAGCCTGAAGAAGGGCGCATTCATGGTGGGGGCCCAATATGGGCAAGGTGTTGTGACCTGCCGAACGGCTAATGGCTGGAGCGGGCCGGTATTTATCCGCATGGCTGGCGGCTCCTTTGGCTTCCAGATTGGCGGTCAGGGGACGGATCTTGTGCTGGTTGCCATGAATGATAAAGGTATGCAGGATCTGCTGAAGAACAAATTCAAGATCGGAGGTGACGCTGCAGCCGCAGCTGGGCCTGTCGGTCGCAACGCGCAAGCTTCAACTGACTGGAAGATGGGAGCAGAATTGCTGACTTATTCTCGCAGTAAGGGACTACTTGCAGGTATTGATCTGGATGGCACATCTGTAAGCCAGAACACCGACGATACGGCTGTCCTGTATGGTGCACCGCATACGTTTGATCAGATTCTGAAAGGCAGCATACCAGCGCCGAGTACCGCAACGCCTTTTGTGCAGACTGTGGCAAACTATTCGGCCGCAACACGCTAATAGTACATCGACGCGACCCGAGGCAGGAAGTTCTTGAAGGAATGATAATTAATCGTCTTATAGAACGCCTGTCTTACCTACTATGCGGTCCATCAGACGCATGAGGTTAGCAGATGTGGATCAATGCGTGTAAATCATCGATTCAACGATAAGCATCTTACTCGATATGAAAAGAAGGTCAATCGTCAGGCCGCTTTCTTCTGACGCTTGATGCGTTCCGACAATAATTCTTTTGCCTTCTCTAACTCTTTTCTGCGCGTTGTACTTAATCCTTTACCGCCCCGATTGATGAAGTAGGTCAACATGCGCAGCCCTGATGTGGGTCCTTTCGGAGATACCTTCTTCGATGCAAGGCTCCGGGCAATAGCGGGTGCACTTTTCTTAAAGAGGTCTTGAGGAGGATGCGTGGAATCGGTCTTTACATCCTTCACCCATCTTTTCTTGTTCTCTGTTTGGCGTGGCTGGTTACTCATAGCAATTCACCTCAAGGCTCTATCTCCAAGTTAGGATGCATTGCAGTGCATGAGCCGGTGTAATACTCAAAAATTGACCGAAGTGTCTGGCGCTGGGTATTCGATGCTTCTGGATTTCGCATCCTAACTTATCAGCAGCGGTCGAACGTAGATCCTGTGCTATCCCAAGCCAGGAGCTCGCCATGAAAGCAGTTGTGTATCAAGGTATCGGTGACATTGCGCTGGAAACTGTATCTGAACCCAAGCTCAAACAGCCAACAGATGCCATCATTCACATTACTGCCAGCGCCATCTGCGGCACAGGCCTCTATCGGGCATTTGACCGCCATGAACGAGGATGGATCAAGGTCAAGCTCAATCCAGAGCAGGCAAAACATAAAGCGGCTTAGGTTAGTCGCGCACCCAACTCATATCAAGGAGAATATTATGATTCTTGCATCTGCACACCTCGATGACCTCCGCAAACTCTATGTGAATCAGCTTCAGATGCTTCTTTCGGCGGAACAGCAAATTACGAAAGGACTTCTCAAAATGATTGAGAAAGCCAGCGATGCGCAACTCAAGCAGGCATTTCAGTCTCACCTGCAGGAAACTGAGCAACACGTGACTCGCCTGGAGAAAATTCTGGGCGAGACCTTGGGTACAGCCGAAAGTGTCAAGTCCAAGGCATTGGAGGCCCTCGTCGATGAGGCCGAAGATATGTTTAAGGACGCTGATGATCCCATCGTTCGTGACGCAGCATTGATCGCCGCGGCCCAGCGAGTTGAGCACTATGAGATTGCTTCTTATGGCACGGTCCGTCACTTTGCTCAAGTGCTCGACCAACCGTCTCACGCGAAGTTACTTGATCGGACCATCAAAGAAGAAGGCCATGCCGATCATCTGCTGACTGAGATAGCAATGCGCATCAATCCCAGCGCCAAAAAGGCAGCTTGATCGGGTGGCTCGACTTAGCCCTAAGATGCGTCGCTGAACGGTGCGCCTGCTATCGGAACATGGAAAGATCGATAGCATCTGCCATAGCCTTATACCCGGCATCGTTTGGGTGGCCATGGTCGCCGCTGTCATAAGCAGGAAGCATGGTCTGTGGAGCCTGCGGATCAGCAGTTGCTTTGTTGAAGTCGACAACTCCGTCGAAGGCATGTGATGTGCGCACCCAGTCGTTGTACTGGTCGATGGTCTGGCGGACCTTCAGCCAATCGGGATTGGCAGGAAGGTCCTTCGGACCGAAGGGAAGCAGCGTCGCTCCGAAGATCTTTACTCCATGCTGGTGGGCTCGGGTAATGAGCTGAGTAGCAGCGAAGATCAGATCGTCAACCGTAAGCGTTTTTTCTGGAGAACCAGGCTTCAATATTTGCCCGATATCGTTGATGCCTTCGAGGTAAATGATGTAGCGCACACCAGGTTGCGCCAGCACATCGCGGTCAAAGCGAGCCAGCGCGCTCGGACCATGCCCCTCAAATAGCACGCGGCCACCGGAGATGCCTTCGTTCAGTACCGACAGGTGCGCCGTTTTCCCGTCTGCGTGCAAGCGAGTGGCGAGATAGTCCGGATAGCGGTGATTCGCATCGACCGTTGAGCGCGCGCCATCGGTAATTGAATCTCCCAGGGCGACCACCGCGGCAGCACCTTTGTTCTCAGGGCGGACATCGATGCCTTGCAGGAAACACCATGAAACCTGCGTACGTGCGCCTTGCAAGTTACTCTCCGTTGTCTTGTCACCTGCGACAATGTAGTTGGCTGATAAACCGTATTGATGGCAGGTAGGCGCGGCAATATCCTGTTGCGGCAGATAAAGACTGATGGCTAGGTCAGAGAATGCTGCAACAGGCATCGGAACCGGATCGCTGAGTATGTAACTGCCTGCGGGAATTGAGACAGATGTCTGATGGTTGAAGGTGAGTTGGTGGTCGGAGCCAGGCTGCAGCTTGTCACCGCCTGCCGACAATGCGATGTGCGCTGAGCCGACGCGCAGCGGCGTAGTTCCGAACTGGTTCGTCAGTGTTACGCGAGCAGCCGAGCCTCCCAGGCTGAGGTGCACCACATCACGAATTGTGGAGTCACTGACGGAATCTTTGAGCGGCATCAGCGTTGGCGCTGTGGCCCAGCTGCCCACCCATTCAGATTTTGGATGATCGGAGGCTAAAGACGCACTGCTCATCGAGACGAGCAGCGTCATCATGCAAAGAATATTTTTTTTCATAAGTTTTTAGCTATTCAGGTATTTTTCAATGTTGGCTGCAGCAACGAATTCCAAGGGTTCACAAGTGAGCGGAAAGCGCTTCTTGTGACCCCCGGGATCCATCTGAGGATTTAAAACTTGAGCTTGAGTGCAAGCTGCAAGGATCGAGACCCGCCCTGCTGGTAGAGCGAAGACAATCCACCCAGGCCAGTTGAGAGAGTATTCGTTGCCTGCCCCATGATCGTGTTATTGCAGGTAGTACCCGCAGTGGTGACACCGCACGTCGTGTTTACGGTTCCAAAGTTCGGATGATTGGCTATGTTGAAAGCTTCCGCGCGGAATTGAAGCTGCATCCGCTCGTACAACGGAAAACTGCGCTGAATGGCGAGATTTGCCTGGTTCTCTCCAAAGCCACGCAGGAAGTTGCGTGGAGCATTACCGACTCCGAGCGGGTCTGCAGTCACACTGAAGATTGTGGGATCGATCTGGCGGCCGCCAGGGATTCCAGCCTTGTGCACATAAGGATATTTGCCGTTATAGTTCAACTCGCCGTAGACCACATCTCCAGTTGCTGGATCGGTGATAGCCGGACCGGTCGGCTCATAGGGAAAGCCTGTGCGAGCAACAAACCATAAGTCAGTATTCCAGTGGCCAAGGATTGCTCTTTCAAGCCGATTGCTGTATTGCGAGGGCAGATCATAGACAAGAGCTGCAGTAAAGTTCTGGCGCACATCGAAGTTGGAATTTCCTTTCTGGAAGGGGAACGATACGTTGTAGTCCTCCGTACTTGCCCAATCGAGAGCATGCGACCAGGTATAAGATGCCAGAGCCTGAAGTCCAAACGCCATCTGGCGCTGGTACTTTACTTGAAGAGAGTTGTAGTTGGAACCCGGCCCATTGATGTACAACTGCGCCGTCCCAAAATTGGGATTCAACTTGTTCAGAGAAAACTGCTGGTACCGTACGAGATTGCGGCTTACAGATGCCACATAGCCCATCGTGATAGTCTGCTTGCTGCCGAGCGCCTGCTCCAGGGCGGCATTCCACTGGATCGCAGATGGAGGGACGATATCATTTGCAGGATAGAACTGAAGTGTGTACGGCGCCTTTGGCGGCACAGTGATGGGAAGAAGGATCTGACTTGCCGTAAGTGGAAATGCCGTCTTACCCGTAGTCGTTGCAGATGTTCCCAGGCCGGTGCCGGAACCAAATATTCCGTTGACTGCAATCAGGTCGTAAAAGAGGCCGCCTCCTGCACGAAACACAAGTTCATGGCCCGGCTGATTGTGAATGGTAAGCGCCATCCCGAATCTCGGAGCAAAGTTCGTGTAGGTGGTTTTGTACAGCGCGCCACCAGGCTGCGTTGATATTCCCAGGGTAGACGGGTCATTGATATTGCCCGTATAGGTATATGCCTGAACTCCGGATACCGACGGAGGAGGATTCAAATCCCAGCGGAGTCCGAGAGACAGGCTGAGCCGTGGCAGAATACGCCATTCATCCTGTGCAAACAGGCCTAGATTCTTGCTGGTTGGATCTACGCGGGGTTCGTTGGTAGCCGTGTAGCTCGCCGTGTTTGACAGGATCGTAGCTGCAGATGTCCAGCCATAAGCCACATAGGGGCTGCGAGAAATGTTGCCGTCATTGTAATAGGCAGTTGTCTGACGGTAATCTACGCCAAACTTGAAAAGGTGCCGTCCGTGTGTCCATGTAATCGCGTCGGTGGCGTTTGGCTGAAACTGCTGTGATCCGAATTTGGTCTGATAGATGCTTACAGTGTTAGGCAATGAGATATGTACTACGCTCTCACCAATGTTTGGAAGACCTTCCAAACCCTGTATGTCGAGCAGGTTGGTAGCTCCACCTATCTTGACAGGAGTATCCTGAGCAACAAATATCGCAGGAGAGTACTGGAGCCTTAGCTCATTGGAGAGTGTTGCTCCAAAGGCGTTGTCCGCTCCAAGAAGATAGATCCGATTGCGCCCAATGATCTGAGCCAACATGGGTCCTCCAGCGCTATTTCCTGCCGTGTTGCTGGTCGTATCGTTATAGCGGGCAAAGATGCGCATGCTCGGTAGAAGCTGATAATCAATGCGGGCATTGATGGAGTTGAGCTCTCCTGTCGACGTCGGGGTCTGCAAGTAAGGAGAGCCGCCAAGACCGTAATCCACGCACTGGGGATCCTGCGCTGTAGAGCAGTTTGGCAGCGGGAATGCATTCAGCACCGGTTGCAGTGCTGCTGGAGCATATTGCCGCAGATTCTCGTACCGCGGATCGGAATAGACCGCCGTATTATAGGTTCCGTTCGATGGAACATAATAGATACTGGCAGCCTGCGGCTGGGTTAAACGCAATCCCTCGTATCCAAAGAAAAAGAAAGCTCGATCCCTGCCCGAGAACAAATGCGGTATGGAGACTGGACCACCTAACGTACCGCCGAAATCATTCTGCCGTTCAGCTGGAGTTGGAATCGGATTCGTAGTGTATGTGTTGAACCAGTTGTTCGCATCAAAAACAGAGTTGCGAAGATAGTCGTAGAGTGTTCCATGATACTCATTGGTGCCTGAGCGGGAACGGAAAGTGATCTGTGCGCCCGGCTGTCTTCCATATTCAGCGGAATACGTCGAAGTCGACATGCGAAATTCTTCCATCGCATCCACCTGAAGCATTGCTTGTGTTGTTCCCAGCGCAGTTGCGCTTCCAAGCATGCCCGAGGAGCCTGCCGCGCTGGTGTAGCCCGGCGAGTTGCTCGCGCTGGCCCCATCCACCATAAAGTTATTGGCGTCGCTGCGCATGCCGTTGACGCTGTACTCGCCTTGATCATTTGACGGCGGCGTACCGACACCAACCTGCGGAGTGCTGGTGATAGTTCCGGGAGAAAGCAGTACCAGCGTTTGGAAGCTTCTTCCATTCATAGGAATGTTTTCCACGAACTGGCGATCGATCACGGTACCCACTGCGGCATCTGTAGTGTTGATATTGTTTCCTTCGCTACTCACGGTAACGGTTTCGGAGGTTGAGCCCACCGCCATCTGAAAGTTGATTTGCAGAACATCCTGGGTATGCAGAAACAGACCTTCTTTCAGGATGGTCAGAAAACCGATCTTCTCGATCTGCATCCGATATGGCCCGACTGGAAGAGACGAGATGTTATAGCTCCCGTCCTTGTTGGTCTTTGCCTCAAATTGCTGGTTTGTATCAGTGTTGACAGCAAGCACTCGAACATCGGATATGAATGCCTTCGAGGAGTCCTGAACGAATCCTGTCAGGCTGGCATTGCCTGCCTGGGCAAATACGCGACTGGCGAAAAGCAGGACAAAAAATACAGCAGCAGCTGTGCGTCGCATGCAATTGATTCCTCTCTTGAGGGGATGCCGAGCAGGCTCGGCTCTTGTGCCCTCTATTACGGGCGGGAATCTCAATCTGTACCGTGCTGCTCAGGGATGTAACTGACTTTTCACAAATGAAAGACTAGGGGTGATTGGGTTCACGCCGCAGCGATGCATAAAGAAAAGGCTTGCCGGTAGGTCCGTTGATCTGTTCGTGCGGTTCGATGGTGACGAAGACAGCATCCAGACGAGCAAGTTGTTCAGGGTTATCCACGCGCAGCGTCCAGCGGCGGTTTGTCTCGCTATCCATGTAGAGCAAGCCGAGATTGATGGGCTTGCGGTCACTGGCGCCAGTTCTTCCCCACACCTGGAATGTGCTCGACCGTCTCACGCCAGGTTGGCGGTCCAGATCATAGGCATAGAAGATCAGCGATTTGGTCTTGGTGTAAAACACGCGACCAAACGGCTTTCTCGATTGCCCTGTCTCGTTCACATCCATGATGTCAGCAATGTAGAGATTACGAGCGCCGATCAGATCCCGAATATCTTTGTCTGAGGCAAGGTACTGCTCATCTGTTTTTGTGCGCTTGTTCTGATCGTTAAGCTCAGCCGTGAGGCTGTCTGCACGTGTCTCCAGTGATGCCAGACGTGTCATGTCCTGCTGATGCTGGCTGCGTAGCGTGTTCAGTTCGTTCTGCACGGTCTGGTACAGCTTCTCAGCATCACGCAGCTTATTTGCATTCGCATCCCGCTCCTGCGTCAGGGCTGCCAGTTGCTCGTCAGATGCTTTCTTTACCGCATTCACGGCATCCGTTTTGCTTGCTACTTGCTCGGCGTTGGCTTCGGCCTCAGCACGAAGCTTATCCATATCATTCTTATCTGCAGCTGCCTGCTGTTCCAGAATAGAAATCTGTTGCTTATCGGCCTGAATCGCTTTTTCCAGTGCCTGCTTCTCGGCTGTTATCCGATTCAAAGCAGACTGCGACACCGCATGCACGTCGCGCAGGCGTAGATTGGCCGAATGTGTACCAGCCCAGTACGCTCCACCACCAACACTCATCACAAGGGACGCTGCGACAAGACCACGAACCCGGGCCTGGTTCCACACAGGCTTCTTGCTTGCAACTACAGTCAACGGAACCGGCGGCGCTTCAGTTTGTTCTGTCGCTTGCATCAGCCGGCTCAAGGCAGATGCTTCGTCGAACTCATCCTTGCCGACCTGCAGCGCACAGTGATTGGCAAGAAAAGACATTCCGTCTGTTGCAATGTTCTGATATTGGTCGAATGCCTCTCTACATTGAGCACACGTTCCCAGATGAGCTTTCAGCATCCCTGATTCTGCTGGCGTTAGTATGCCGGCAGTGGCCAAGGCGCAAAGTTCTTCATACTTCTCATGCTCTAATTGTGATCCGAACCCGGTCATGACTTGTTCTTATCTCTGAGTTCCTTTACGAAGGCATCCTTCCTCAGCTTTTGAAGCCCACGATAGTAGTGATGGCGAACATTTTCGAGCGATTCATCCAGCCGTGCCGCAATCTCGCGGAAGTCGAGCTCTTCGAAGAAGAATAGCTCCAAAGTGAGTCGCTGCCGGTCGGAGAGATTCTGGAACGCCTCTTTCAGACGCTCCCGGTTCAGCTTTGACGCAAGATCATGCTCCACGTCTCCCTTCCCCTTGAGAGTATCGGCCAGAGCCTCCACATCTGTACCAAGATAAAAATTGCGTCGATGCAGATAGTCCCGCCTGTCCAGCGAACGATGATACGCCACCTGCACCAGCCAAGCCTTCGCTCCTCCCTTTCTTTCATCGAAGAGCTCCGCTCTCTGGTAGAGAAAGAGGAAGACCTCCTGAACGATCTCCTCAGCCTCGCCTGCATTGCGGAGAATGCGAAGACCAATGCTGAAGACTAAACGCGAATAACGCCGGAACATTTCCGCAAGCGCTTCGCGGTCTTTACTCCTGAGCGCAGCCAACAGATTTTCGTCGGTTGAAGATCGAATCCCGGCGTTGTCCTGAGCAGCAACTGAATGCAGCTCTTCCTGGGGCCAGAAAAGGGCCACCTCTAGCGTTCGCTCTGTGGAATCGCTATAGGACAACAGAGTCTCTCAATCGTTTTGGCAAGATGCGCAGATGAATACGCGGAACGGTAAACAAGCAGACGTAACGGTTGCCATTAAACCTAAAATACAAGACCAGTGTTAAGGTTCAATAACCTTCGAATCCATAAAATATGTTGGTACAAAATTTGAATCTCGACCGTATTTATTAGGCTTTTTATTGAAGAGATCGTCCTGTTATCTAACGGAATCTATGCATTTCATCTGCATATTTCGGCGTAGTGGAGAGCCGGGCTAACGTTCCCAACGAGTGGATATTAAGAATAGGTTCGTCGGTTCCAATTGCGGCTCAATTCAGCGGTTCACGCACCGGCACTTGTCGGTTGATAGAAAATTGAACTTTCAAAGACGCGCGGGCAGTGCTGTAGCAAATGAAGAGCTTCTTGGCTGGCCCGCTGAATCCGTAATTGATATGCGCGACGCCGTCCGGATCGATATTGGTGACGATCGGTGGGTCGGGATTTACGTTCCGGATATTCACCGTGTTAATCAAGGAAGCAGTAGCCGACACTACTTTTTCGTGCATTGTGCTGTCGAGGGCTATCGGAACTTGTAAGTCAGGATTTGCGCTGCTTTGATCGCAGCTGGCTTCCAGGCCTGCAACTACATTCTCTCGTGTAACAACCTGTTCTTCCAGGATGGGATTGTCACGATAAACACGGTAGAAAAAATCATAAGCGCTCGATGTCCGATCTTGAGGCCGAACCATGTGCAAGTGATCGGCATGGATTTCCTGCGGTGGAGTCGTCACATCGCACCCATAGGTTGCGCTGAAATAGCTGACCACGCGGGCATGGGTTTTGAGGTAACGGCCAAAACCATTTTCCGGCGTTGTGTCTTCGGATTCGTAAGCGCAGAACCGATGAATGCTATTTACGGAATCGTGCCCTCGCCAATTGTTTTCCAATTGAGTCAGGAATGTGTTATCGCTGGCATCACTGAGGTCAATGAGGAGAGGATCTTTATCGTAGATGGAAGCTATGCGGGCAATTGTTGAGCCTTCATGCGGAGTTCCATACGACACAATGAACCTGACTCTCGCCGCCTCTGCTGGATGTCTAAGCAGCATCTCTTCGACGAGGATGCCGCCCAAACTATGGGCGATGAAAACCACCTCGCGATGATCCCATACGTGGTCTTGCTTGAGGCGAGTCCAGAGAATTTCAGCCAGCTGCACACTGGACATCTTGCCATTTGACGTAGGCGTGGGATATTCAGCGACCTCAACATCAGAATAGGCGAAGCGCTGGTCCGTCCGAATCATATCCGGCCAATAGGCGCCGTTTGAGGCTCGCCAGGAGTCACGGCTTCCATGAAGCCCATGTACAAAAACTATGACTCTTGCCCGAGGGGCTGCCTGCATTTGGTTTTGTTCTATCGCGGCCTGGGAAGAGAAAGAGGAGACGAACAAGAGGAAGAAAAGGGCGACCAGAACATACTTGATCTTCCTGTTCATGCAACGGGTTCTTCTCATGATAATGCTTTGAGCCGGGACAGCAAGACCTTAATAGACCCTGATCTGGAAACCCTTAGGCACAAACAATTGATTCTATGGTGGGCGCAGCAGGATTCGAACCTACGACTTCCACCGTGTGAAGGTGGCACTCTACCGCTGAGTTATGCGCCCCTAGAAGGCGGGGATATCTCTAAGAATATCATCATCCGCCTGCGTGGGCTGCCAAACCTCCCATTTGACCCTGAATGCTATCAAAGGATAGGAGAAAGCATTTGTTGCATCTATTTACAATTCATACTTAGACGAACGAATGGCCTATCAAGACCCAGCTGGTTTTCCTGGTGACGAACCTCCTCCGGATTCCCCAAAATCCGGAAAAGGCAGGACCGACCCGGAATCCGAAGACTGGCAGGATGATGCCGAAGACGCCTCCGAGGACGTATCTTTTCCGCAACCTCCGGACGAAACCGGTGTTTCTAAGGGTATGGCGACCATTGCTCTAGACCGAGTTTTGGACAGACCGCTGATACCGGGCATCCGGGCTGAGGTTGTGCGGAGCGCCAGGATCAGCGATTGGAGCGAGCTCTCCGATGCGGAGATCATGCTCCGGGTGCGCGAAGGCGATGATGCGGGCTTCAATTACCTGATTGAGAAATACCGCAAGCCCATCATCCACTTCATGTTCCGCATGGTGCACAACCAGGCTGTGGCCGAGGAGCTGGCGCAGGAGGTTTTTCTCCGCGTTTACCGTTCTCGTGAGACATACCGGGCTGAGGCGAGATTTACCACCTGGCTCTATCGCATTGCTACGAATCTCGGCGTAAACTACGCCCGGGATACCAAACATGAGCGGACGGCCCAGAATGTGTACCTGGACCAGCCAGACCCGGAAACGGGAACGACGCCAGACCTGGCCGACACGACCCCGTCTGTCGAGCATGACCTGGTGAAGGACGAGCGCATGCGCGCCATCCGCCAGCATGTAATGGCCCTGCCGGAGCGGCAGCGGACCGCCGTGCTGATGCACAAGTATCAGGGCATGGACTACAAGCAGATCGGCGAGGTGCTGAAGCTGAGTGAGTCCGCCACGAAGTCACTGCTCTTCCGCGCGTACCAGACGCTGCGGGAGAAGCTGAAGGAATTTGTTTAAGTTTTAAAAGAGGGAATTATGATCTGCCGGAAAGTAAAAGCGAATCTTGCTGACCTGCTCCTTGACCCGGAGTCGGTGTCCGCTGAGGTACGCGCTCATCTTGAAGACTGCGCTGCGTGCCGCGAGGAAATGGCGTCGCTCGAAGCGACCATGAGTCTGATGGACGAGTGGCATGCGCCTGAGCCTTCGCCTTACTTCGACTCGAGGATGTCGGCGCGGCTGCGTGAAGAGCAGCGCGCCGAGCCCGCCGGATTCCTGGAGCGCCTGCGCGCCCGGATGCTCTTTGGCAGCAATGTGCATTTGCGCCCTCTGGCTGCGGGCGCCCTGGCCCTGCTGCTGATTGTGGGCGGCGGCACTTATGCTGGACTGATGCAGCAGCCGCATGCGACTCCCGCAGTTGGCGCTTCGGCGGTAGTCCAGGACCTGCAGTCGATTGACGACAATGCGCAGGTCTTCCAGCAGCTGAACTCGCTTGATCAGGGCGACCAGGACAACGGCGATTCGCCCAACACCCTGTAAGCCGGTAGAGTGAACGATGAGGAACTGCGCCGAATCCGGGCCGTTATTATCCGCAGCCGGAAGCGGTGCATACAAAATTGAATTTAGGCCTTGGAAGTTACAGTCATGCAAGCGCGCAAACAGCAAAATCGGTCCCGCAACGGTAGAGACATGTGCCGGCGCGGACTTTTTTCTGTCTGCGCCTTCGTTCTAGCACTGTTTCCCTCGGCGATCGTTGCCCAGCACGGCGGGGGCCATCCTTCAGCGCCTCATTTTTCTGCGCCAAGGCCGTCAGCTCCGCACTTCTCTCAGCCCCGGCCGCAGACGCCGCATTTCTCGCAGCAGCAACCGCGGCAGCAATACCGGCCTCAGGCACAGCCAGAGGTCCGGCAGCCAATGCAGCAGCAGTCGCCACGCATGCAGCAACCTCAGATTCAACAGCCGCAGCGCTTTGGCGGGGCGCAGCAGGAGACTGCCCGTCCCGGACATCTGCCCGCCTGGCTGGACAATCACCAGAACATGACGCCGCAGCAGCGGGAGAACGCACTGCGCAATGAGCCGGGCTTTAACCGCCTGCCCCAGGACCAGCAGCAGCGGCTCATCAACCGCATGCACTCTTTGAACAGCCTTCCTCCGCAGCAGCGGGAGCGAACGCTTCAGCGCCAGGAGATGTATGACCGGCTCAGTCCGGAGCAGAAGTCTAACGTGCGCGGAGCCTCGCAGGCCTTCAACCAGATGCCGACCGACCGCAGAGGAGCCATGACCCGGGCCTTCCAGGACCTGCGTGCCGTTCCCCCGGAGCAGCGGCAGTCGATCATCGATTCATCGCGATTCCAGCAGCAGTTCTCACCGCAGGAACGGACAGTGCTTGGCAACATGCTGCGCGTCGAGCCGTATGAGCCTCGGCCGGGAGTGCCTCCTCAGTGAGAGCATGGGGGGTACCCCCCTCCCCCTATGTAGCGGAAGGATTGTTTATTTTCAGTGAGATAGCGGGGGGTGACCCCCTGCTATGTGATTGATTCTTCTATTGGTTGTGCACTACTCCAGTGTTTTCTTGTATTTAGCGGGGGGGCTGTTTTTTCTGGTTATCTTCCGGGTTTTGGCTTAGGGGATGTCTGTATGTTCGTGGCGGAAAGCTGCCGGATGTTGTGGGGCTCGATGCTGTGTATGGATCCTTCCCCTTCGTTGCACTCAGGGTCAGGATGACCAATTCGTAGTGTATTTGGCTGCCATCGGTTGATTCGCCTGGATGTGCATCCCGTCGGCCTTTGGCCGACTTCCCACGAACCGTTCGACAAGCGCAGGGCAGGCTCTTCGAGTTCGTGGGGGTTCTTCGACTGCGCGTGCTTCCGCACGCTTCGCTCAGAATGAAAACCTGAAATTTGTCGCTCAGGATGAC